>JAUNVU010000007.1 GCA_030537525.1 Eubacteriales bacterium | reverse complement strand
ACCAAGGAGACGAGCAAGAAAACGGAGAAGGAGACAGAAGAGGAGACACTAGAGGAGACAAATAAAGCAGAAAAGCCCGACAAGCCCGACGAGACTAAGGAAAACAGGCCGCGGCCAAGCTGGCGTCCAAATCCTCCGTATAGACCTCCTACTTCTGACTGGCGCCCAAGCTTCCCAGTCTATACGAGACCGAATAGACCCAATCAGAATAATACCTGGCAACCCAGACCGATAGTAATTAATCCACCTAGTTACCTGAATGACGATGTATATCAGCTCAAGCCAGACATTGTCCTACCTAAAATTGAGAAGGCCTCAGAAGCAGTAACGGAAGAAATAGCTGGTAATGTTCAATTCGAGACCTACTTACAGACTACGACCAAAGAACAAAAGGTCATGGTGGTTGATGAAAACAAAGCAGATAGCCTGAGCAATAAGGGCTTGAAAATCATCATTGGTCTAGCGATAGTGCTAGGAGCATCGGGCATAGCGATAGCGGTAAACCAGCTGAAAAAGCTTGAAGAAGAGTAAGTCTCTAATGAAAATAGTTTGCTCTAATAACACAGCTTGCAGTTTCTAGATTGAAGACTCTAAAAGCTCCCTCCAATTAGCCTAAAATAAGGCGTTTATGAAGCATTTTGCTTTGACAAAAGCCCGTTTTTACTGATATACTCAATTTTGCAATCGAAACCACGTTTTGAGAGCGGGCAGGTCCCGCTCTTATTTATTGGAGGAAGCAGTGAGAAAGCGCTCAAAGAGTGAAGAAAAACTATTTTTAGCGTTGGAAGAATCTGTAGACAAACTAGGCCTTGACTTAGTCGATTTACAGTTTGCACCAGCAGGCAAGAAGACTAGATTGACCATCTATCTGGATAAGCGCGGTGGCGTCAATATTGACGAGCTTGGCGAAGCTAGCCAGATCCTAGACCCGTTGGTTGAGGAATTGGGTTACACAGGCCACGACTATTTCACACTCTCTTCACCAGGCTTAGACAGGCCCTTAATTACAGACAAGGACTTTAGCCGTCACCAGGGAGAGAAGCTGCTCTTCAAATTTTATCAAAAGCAAGAGGGAGAGAAGAGCTGGGAAGCGATTCTCATGGATTTTGATCAAGATACATTCAAGTTGAAATATCAAAATGCTGAGCACAATATGCCGCGGCAGGCTGTTGCTCAGGTCAAGCAAATTATCGAATTTTAATGAGGGATAGGGATGAATAAGGAATTACTGGAAGCATTGAGAATTTTAGAAAAAGAGCGTGGCGTGGATGCGGAAATGCTCTTTACGGCAATCGAAGAAGCATTAGTTTCTGCATACAAGCGTGAATTTGATGCTAAGACCACGGATAATATCCGTGCAGAAGTAGATCGAGAGTCGGGAGAGATGAGAGTTTATCTCACCAAGGAGGTCAAGGCAGAGGTCGAAGATCCCAATACCGACATGGCCTTGGCAGATGCCCAAGCCCTCTCAGCAGATTTTGAAATCGGCGATGTTTTAGAGTATCAGCTGAGTCCGCAAGATTTCGGAAGACTCGCGGCCCAGACAGCCAAGAGCGTGATTAACCAGCGTCTATCGCAGGCCGAGAAGGAGAGAATCCTCAGTGAGTTTGAGACGCGGATTGGTGAATTGGCATATGGTGTCGTGCAGCGTCGGGATCGCCGTGAGGTGATTGTTGATATTGGTCGAGCGGAAGCTGTGCTCAAGAAGAACGAGCAGAGTCGGCTTGACCGCTATGAATTTAACCAACGCATGCGTTTTTATATTTTGAAGGTAGATGAGCGACGTGGGCGCCCAATAGTCTGTGTGTCTAGAAGTCATCCCAATTTAGTACGTCGCCTGCTAGAGCAGGAAGTGCCAGAAATTAGCTCAGGTGTTGTGGAGATAATGTCCATTGCCAGGGAAGCTGGCTCACGTACTAAAATTGCAGTCTACTCCTATGATCCAAATATTGATGCAGTGGGATCTTGTGTCGGTCAAAGAGGTATGCGCATCCAAAATGTCATTGAAGAATTGAATGGCGAGAAAATAGATGTTATAGACTGGGAGGCAGATCCGGTTACCTATATCACCAATGCGTTGCGGCCAGCGAAAGTCCTAAAAGTGAAACTATTTGATCCTGAGATGAATGACGGTCAGCAAATAGCCCAGGTCATCGTTCCCGACAGCCAGCTCTCGCTTGCTATCGGTAGAGAGGGTCAAAATGCCAGATTGGCAGCTCGCCTAACCAACTGGAAAATAGATATAAAGAGTGAGTCGCAATATCGCGAGATTCTCGAGGCTGAGTTATTTTCTAGGTTTGAAGCCGAAGATGAGGTCCACGAAGTCGAAGCTGATGTACTGATGGAAGACCTTGAAGAGAGTTTCGAACAAGTCCTTGAAGAAACTGGCGAAGATGCAATAGATGCTGAAGCAACAGCTGAAGAAGTTGCCGTTGAAGCAAACGCAGAAGAGGCCTCAGAAGAGGTAGCAGCTGCAACAGCTGAAATCCCAGTAACTGAAGAGGCTCAAGAGTAGAGGAGGTTTTTAGATTGAAACAAGAAGAGAAAAAACCAGAAAAGACCCCAAAGAATCAGAAATCTGCGAAGCAGCAAGCTAAGGATTTAGCTGAACAGGCTAAGGCAGCATTTGGTCTGAGTCAGAATTCTGACAAAGATAACTCCTCTGATGGCAAGGGCCCGAGAATTGAAATGCAAGGTGTGTCGGGTAAAATCATCACTGGCGTAGTTAAACTCGTCAAGCGCAAGCCCGATAACAAGCCTGATAAAGAGATAGAGGAAACGGCAACAGAAGAGCTTGCGCCAAAGACTGAGCTAGATAATGCTCAGACAGAGGCTAAACCATCTAGTCAGACCGACACGGTGCAAGAACAGGTAGCAGAGCAGCCGAAAGTCGAAGCTAAAGAAGATGCAGCTGACCGCGTTCTACCTGTAGCAGCACCACCAGTTACTAAGATTGGTTTAGTGAAAGACAGCAAGACAAAAAAACCATCCGCTGTTGCAAAAAGTGCTGAAGAAATTAAGCCAGAAGAAGTCAAAGCAGAAGTTGTAGAAAAGGCCGAGAAGACAGCGTCTAAATCAGTTGCTAAAAATACTGCGAAGACAGTAGAGGCAAAAGCTAAACAAAGTGCTAAAAAATCTGCGCCGACTGAGCAGGCTTCTGCCAAAGTAGCTACAGAAAAAGGGCCTGAACCTATGGCTAAAACCGAGCCTGAGAAGAGCAAGGTTGTTAAGGCGGAGCAGCCGGCAACTGCTAGCGAAGTCAAGCAAGAGACCAAGGTCAAAGCGAAAACTGAAGTAGAGAAAAAGGCAGCAAAGAAGGTCAGTGAGTCGAAGCCTAAGCCCGAGCAGAAAGTAGTCGCGCCTGCTAACGCAATTCAACCGATTATTCCGCCAGGGAAAGAAATTGAAGGTTGCCACGATCTACCTGTAAAACCAGTACAAGTTCGTCCCGGCCTCGTCAAAGCAGAAGCTGAGAAACCGAAGGTTGTGGTAGATACAGGTGTGAGACGCTCCAGCTATCAGGGCCCAATTATCAGGCCGCAAGAAGGCTCTTATCTTGGCAGTGATGCAGATAAGCCAGTATTTGAAAAGCGCCGTTATAACCCTAATGCAAGGCGTGCGGCAGGTGGTCGTGGCCGTCAGCGCCAGCCCTTTGTCCAAGATAAGGACAAAGATGAAGAAAAACCGCGTGCAGGACAGAGGCGCCGACCAGCAAGAAAGTCACAGGCTACAACGGCTGCTTTACCAGAAGCTGGTAAAGATCAGGTTCGTAGAAGTTTCGAGCAAAAGCGTCAGGATAACAGGCGACGCTCCGAGTCAGATTGGAGACTACACCATCAGGCGAAGGAAAGAAGTTTCGAGCAAGAACTGCTTCGCCAATCACGTCACAGACGTCAGCGAAAGAAGGCGGAACAGCGTGGTTCTAGAGCTACTCTTACCCATGTTAAGTTACCAGAGTCTCTGACTGTTAAGGAGCTGGCCGAGCTTCTAAAGAAGACTTCAGCTGAGGTTATCACAAAGCTTATGGGCTACGGTGTAATGGCAACTGTGAACCATGATATCGACTATGATACGGCAGAGATCATTGCCGGAGAATTTGGTATCAAGGCCGAACTTGAAAAGAAGGTTACCGAAGAAGACATCCTATTTGACGATAGTGAGGATAAGGAAGAAGACCTCGTCGAGAGACCGCCTGTTGTTGTCGTCATGGGTCACGTTGACCACGGTAAAACCTCAATCCTCGACTACATCCGTAATGCTCATGTAACCAGAGGTGAAGCGGGCGGTATTACCCAGCATATTGGTGCATACACCGTCGATTTGAATGGCCGACAAATTACCTTCTTAGATACTCCAGGTCACGAGGCTTTCACCGCTATGCGTGCTCGTGGCGCCCAAGTTACCGATATTGCAATTTTAGTTGTTGCTGCAGATGACGGTGTCATGCCACAGACTATTGAAGCTATTAACCACGCCAGACAAGCTGGCACGAAGATTATTGTTGCCATCAACAAGATGGATAAGCCAACAGCTAATGTTGATCGTGTCAAGCAAGAACTTGCCAATCAAAATATTTTGGCGCCAGACTGGGGTGGAGATATAGAGATGATACCAGTGTCTGCCAAGACTGGTCAGGGTATGGATGACTTACTTGAAATGGTGCTCCTAACTGCTGATGTGCTTGAGCTTAAGGCCAACCCCGATCGCCAGGCCAAGGGTACAGTAATTGAGTCCTATCTTGACAGAGGACGTGGTCCAGTTGCCACCGTCCTTGTTCAGAGAGGTACTTTGCATCAGGGTGACATGATTGTCGTAGGACCGTACTTTGGTAATATCCGAGCAATGACCAATGATCGTGGTCAGAGCATTACAGAAGCAGGTCCTTCTATGCCTGTTGAGATTCTTGGCCTGCCGGATGTGCCGGAGGGTGGCGAGATCTTCTACCAGGTTGAGAATGAAAAAGTTGCCAGGAGTCTCGCGGAACGTCGACAAGATGAAGAGAGAGAACTTGCTCTTTCGAAGAAGTCCCACGTATCTCTTGATAATCTCTTCAGCAAATTGGCTGAGGGAGAGGTCCAGGAGCTCAACATCATTGTCAAGGCTGATGTCCAGGGTTCTGTTGAGGCGGTCAAGCAATCTCTTGAAAAACTCTCCAATAAGGAGGTCAAGCTGCAGGTTATTCATGGTACAGTTGGTGCCATTACCGAATCTGATGTGCGCTTGGCAGAAGTCTCTGAGGCCATTATCATCGGCTTCAATGTTAGACCACCGGCCTCAGTTGCTAAAATGGCAAGCGAACAGGGTGTCGATATTCGACTCTATCAGGTTATCTACGAGGCCATCGAAGATATGGAGAAGGCTATGACAGGATTGCTCGCTCCAGAGTTTCAGGAATTCGTCCTGGGTCATGCTGAGGTGCGTGAAATCTATAAAGTTTCAAGCATCGGCATGATAGCGGGTTGCTTCGTGACAGACGGTGTTGTTCAGAGAAGGAACAAGGTCCGTTGCTTGCGAGATAATATAGTGTTGCACGATGGTGAACTGGCCTCGTTGAAACGCTTTAAAGACGACGTCAGAGAAGTGCGCGAGGGCTATGAATGTGGTATCTCTATAGATCGCTTCAACGACATTAGAGTCGGTGACGTCTTTGAATTCTATGAGATCCGAGAGGTCGAGCGAAGCGAATTAAGCGACTAGCTAGTCTAGAAAAGGTATAGATATGGAAAGACATGAAAGAGTAGCAGAAGAGATCAAGAAGGTGATCAGTCAATTGATTCATCGGGAGATCTCAGATCCGAGGCTACCGCTGACGACAACAGTTACCGATGTTGTAGTCAGCCGAGACCTGGCCTATGCCACGATTTTCGTCTCGACTCTGGGCGGTGCTGAGGAGAAGAAGAACCTCATAGATGTCATGGAATCTGCCAAGGGCTTTATGCGTCGGAATCTAGCGCGGGAACTGGATTTAAGGAAGGTGCCAGAACTGCGATTTAAGCTTGACGAGTCAATTGAAAGAGGTGTAAAGATGAACGCCTTGATCGATGAAGTGAGAGCTAGAGATAGAGCTTTTCAGGCCAAAAGAGACCAGAGTGAAGATGAGGAATAGTCGAGATAAATTAGTCAGAAGTGATTTTTTAAAGAGCCTGGCAGCTGAGCTGCGGCAGCAATTTTATATCTTTCCGCATATGCGGATAGATGGTGATGCGCTCGCCTCAGCAGTGGCGGCTGAGGCTCTGCTTTTAGCCCAGGGCAAAGAGGCTGTAATTGTCCTGAACGAACCGCTACCTTCGAATCTTTTGGCTTTTGCCAGGACTAATAATTATCTAGTCTATGGTGAAGATAAATTACCGTGGGAGGCAGGAGAAGCAGCTTCTTTTGTCGTAGACTGCCATGAGCCAAAGCGACTTGGTGATAGAGCTGAGCTCTGGAATGCCGAAGCTCTATATATAGTCGACCATCATCTCTGTCCTGAACCGATACTGGCTAATCAGCTGATCGATTCTACTGCGGCAAGTGCTGCTCAGTTAATGGCAAGCTTATTGTTAGAGTTTGCAGATGAATCGGCTCTAGCGCATCACGAATTGATTGATGAGCGCTTGGCAACTGCATTAATGATGGGTGTCTATAGTGATACAGGAGGCTTGCGCTATGCGAATGTCACCCCTGAACTCTATGAATTGCTGGCCAAGTTAAGACGACTAGGTGCTAAGCTTGAGCAGGTCAATTTGGAATTATTTAATCGTCAAAGTTTAGCTGGCCAGAGACTGAAGGCACATGTTCTGAGTAATTTTGAAGTGCTAGCCGAAGGTGAGCTGGCGTATATGGCTGTGAGTAATGAGCAGCGGGAGAAATTTGGCGCTACAGAAGATGATTTTGAAGGTCTAGTCAATGAGCTCTTAGCAACTGTCGGAGTTCATTATGCCGTTTTATTGCGCGAGCAGCCAAACTTTGCTTGGCGAATAAGTTTTCGAGCTGAGGTCCCCTATGAAGTCGCAGGCATAGCTAAGAAGTATGGTGGAGGTGGTCATAAGCAGGCAGCTGGTGCAAGTATCAGTGTAGAGCGCCAAGTTGAACTATATGGGGAAAAAGCAGCCTTTCGTGAATTCGGCAAAGATTTGGCCCAGGCCATACTGGCAGGCGAGGGAGAAGGTGACCTTGGATGCTAGTTCCGCGGTACCTATGTCTCTTAGATAAGGAAAGTGGACCGACGTCATTTTCCTATGTTTCGCAGCTCAGAAAGCTATTTAAGTGTAGGCGAATCGGCCATGCGGGCACTTTAGATCCCTTTGCCACGGGTCTGATGCTCTATGCTCTTGGGCCAGCTTGTGCAGGCTTGCAATTTCTCGAGAGCCTGGATAAACGTTATCTAGTGACAGCGCGTTTTGGTAGCTCGACTGATAGTTATGATAGAGATGGTGAAACAATTGCCACCTTGCCTGCAATAATAGTTAAGAGACGACTGGAGTCAATTAACTTTTCAAGAATTCTTGAGAACTTGACGGGACAAGTGGAGCAGGAAGTACCTATTTATTCTGCGATTAAGATCAAGGGCAAGCCGCTCTACGCCTATGCCAGAGAAAATACCTCCGTAGAATTGCCCAAAAGAGAAGTCGACATAGAACTTCTAAACCTTATTGGTCCCTATGAAGAAGCTGGGTGCTGGCAGCTGGACTTAGACCTCAGAGTGAGCAAGGGTACCTATATTCGCTCATTTGTCAATGATTTGGGAGAGGCTACGGGAACCCTAGCTCACTGCCAAGAACTTAGAAGGTTGGAGGTGGGTGCTTTGCAGGTGACCGAGGCACATACTATGGAAAGCCTCTGGGAATTCGCGAAAGAGCATTTTACTTCAGATCAACTGACCTTCGAAGAGCGTTTAGAGATGCTTGCTAAAGCTGCTTATCTGAAGCCCATAAGTGCCTTTTTCGAAAAGTATCCGAGACTAGAATTGACTCCCGAGCAAGCGCTCGACTTTGCGCATGGCAAGAGTTTGCCTGCTATTGATGCAGAAGGCTTACATGCTGTTTATGGCCTAGGACAGCTATTGGGTTTTGTTGAAGCTAGGCAGGGGAAGCCTCCTGTCAGTAAGCGGGTATTCTATCCTGCCTCAGAAATAATCGCGGAGCTTAGATAATGAGCGAAGTTTACGATATCTTACATTACCAGAAGTCTACAGAGGAGCAAGCAATCGCTCTCGGCTTCTTTGACGGTGTACACTTGGGTCATCAGCAGTTGCTAAAGCAGCTTTGCCAGGCTGGCTTGAAGCGAGCAGTATTTACCTTTAAAACACATCCACATAGACCTGAAAATGCCAATAATACCTTTCCTGGTCAGATACAGACATTAGAACAGCGCATTGCCTGTCTTTCAAAGTATGTGGATGATGTATATCTTGCGCCTGCTGTTTCGGAGATCATGAATCTTGAGCCCAAGGAATTTATTCAAAGTATCTTAAAAGACAAGCTAAATGCTCGCTTGATTGTTTGTGGTCGCGATTTTCACTTTGGACGTCATGCGAGCGGAGATGTCAATTTACTAGCTGAGCTTGCCAGTGCATATGACTACAAACTGATCGTCCAGGATGACGTCATTGTCGATGGTGAACTACTTTCCTCCACGCGTATTCGAGATCTGCTGAAAGGGAGAGAAATTTCCCAGGCTAATGCTTTGATGGGCCGAGCTTTTGCCTACCAAGGCGAAGTTAGAGAAGGCAAGAAGCTTGGTCGCAGACTTGGCTGTCCAACGGTCAATATCCAAATTCAAAGGGAGCAGATGGTAGTGGCTGCTGGTGTCTATGTCTCGCGAGTACAAATTGGCGATCTTATCTATGAGGGTGTTAGTAATATTGGTAAGAATCCAACTGTTGATTGCTTAGAGGATGCTTTAGTAGAAACTTTCATATATGATTTTTCTAAAGAGCTATATGGACGAGAAATTACTGTTTTACTTTATGAGTATCTTCGCCCAGAGGCAGTATTTGACAGCCTAGATGAGTTGAAGGCGGCAATTGCCAAGGACATTAAAGAGGCCGCTGCTTGGCATAGAGTAATGAGGAATAAACCATGTTTTTTTTAAGAGAAGTATTCCATGTATCATTTCCTGCTTTGGGAATCGAAAATCTGGAGATTAGCAGAACGGCATTTGAACTCAGTATCTTTGGTAAGAGTTTTCCTGTCTACTGGTATGGTATTGGCTATGCACTAGGCTTCGGCCTCTGTCTTTATTTGGCGCTACGTCATGCTGAGCGCTACGGTTTAAAAAAAGAGCAGTTGACCGATGCATACCTGGCTTTGATGCTGCTCGGCTTGCTTGGTGGCAGACTCTATTACGTCTTATTTAGTCTTGATAACTACCGAGATAATTGGCTTTCAATATTTAATTTCCGAGATGGTGGTATGGGTTTCTATGGAGGAGTAATTGGCGGTATTATTGCCCTAATTCTAGCTGCAAAGAAACAAAATAAAGCTGTCAGTGTCTATCTCGATTATTTTGCTGTATATCTGCCACTCGGTCAGGCCATTGGTCGCTGGGGCAATTTCTTTAATCAGGAGGCCTTCGGCGGTAATACCGAGCTGCCATGGGGCATGATTTCTGAGGGAACAAGAAGTTACTTGGCAAAACTAGGTCCGCCCTACAACCCAGCACAACCAGTTCACCCAACCTTCCTCTATGAATTTCTTGGCAATATGTTAATTTTTATCGTCCTCTTGAAACTGCGCCCGAAACTCTTCGGCAAGCGCCCTTATAGCTTGCTCTGCAGTTACCTCTTGGGATATGGTTTATTGCGTTTTGTGGTTGAGGGACTACGTACTGATAGTCTTTATATCTGGCACAGCAATATTCGAGTGTCGCAGGCGCTATCATTAGTCATGGTAATAGCCAGTGCAGCTGTCTTATACTGGATATTCAGGAGGCAGGAGCGCCAGCCTACGGAAACTGAGGTCTAGTTGTGTTTCAAGATAAGAAGTTAAAGTCCAGACCTTCGCTCTTCATTGATCGGCTTGATTATTGGCTATTGGTGCCAGTGCTTCTGATGGCCTTGATAGGCTTGATAGTACTACGCCAAGTCTTGGCGAACGGCTATGGAGCAGGTACTTATCCTGGTAACTTCATCAAGCAGATGGGTGCAGTTATAGTGGGCTGCATCATAGCCCTGATCATTGCCTACCTGGACTTCCCGTCCCTCAAGTTGATGGCCTATGTCGTCTATACTATCTCATTGCTCATGCTGATCTGGGTCAAATTAGACAATTTTTCATTAGAGGCCTGGACTGGTGCAGATTCTTGGATACGACTGCCAATTATTGGTTCATTCCAGCCTTCGGAACTCAGTAAGATAGGCATAGCTATGGTGGGTGCTGAGATGCTGGAGCGGATCCGGCACTCAGAGATAGGTGTCTTGAAGGGGTTCGGAATACTCGGCTTAGTGTATGGGGTACCGACTTTTTTAATTATCCGGGAGCCAGATTTTGGTACCTCCTTTGTCATTCTGGTCATGCTGGCACTAACTATCTTCGTCTGGGGAATATCTTGGAAGAAGATCTTTGCGATTGTGCTCGTGACCTTTGCCGTTGTCTTGCCGTTCTTGTGGTTTTTCTACTTCGAGGATTATCAGCGCAATAGAATTCTCACTATTCCGTTCAGAGGTCACGACCCCGCCTTGTCATTTCACACCGAGCAAGCCTTGAAGGCAATTAGTCAAGGCGGTTTGACAGGCGACCGCTCAGGTTTTGATGTCTATGTACCTGTCAAGGAATCTGACTCTATTTTCGTTGCGATTTCGGAATATCTTGGCTTCTTTGGAACGGCTGCAGTCATCATCTTATCGACGATTTTCTTCTGGCGTTGTTTTAGACTGGCCATGCGTCTGAGTGAGGATAACTTAGCAGCATGTTATATGGTGACGGCGTTGGCTGGCCAGATGGCCTTCCACTTTATTGAGAATATCGGCATGAATATTGGTTTGCTGCCAATTACTGGGATACCGCTCCCTTTCATTAGCGATGGTGGTACATCTATGGTCGTAAACTTTATTGCTCTTGGTGTAATCTTGAATATTTCTTTAAATGAGTCCTATATGGGATTGAGCCAAGGTGCAAGTCTCTAGGCTTTTGCCTATTTTATAAAAATTGATATTGAAAGATTATGCAAACCGCAGTATTTAGCTGCGGTTTATTCTTTTGCTTTAGAATTCCAAATTATTGGCCTAATGTCTTGCAATTTTGCTCAAAAACAGCTAATATTCCAGACAAGTGGAGGAAAGTGGTTAGAAATAGTGATTTGTGGAGAATAGTGGTGAATTTTCTGCTGAAATCGTCTAACCTAGAAAGGAGGAGCTATGGCGACCTATACGCATACTATAGATGCCAAGGGGCGAGTTATCGTGCCCGCGCGTTTGCGTGGCTCCTTCAGTGGCACCCTCTATCTGACTAAGAGTCTTGATCCTGATTACCTAGCCGTATATAACGAAGCAGATTTTGCCGAGCTGAGAAGACAGTTGGCGGCTTTATCTGGAACTGATCCCAATGTGCGTATTCTCAGAAGAGAACTATTGGGTGAAGCCATAGCTTGTTCTCCAGATTCACAAGGTCGAATCTCAGTTGATGACGGTTTGTGGAAGCAGATTGGCGTAGGCCCAGGTTCTGAAATTTGCTTTATCGATATGTTCGGTAAATTAGAGATCTGCTCTCGTGAGACAAGAGAGGCGGCTCAGCAGTCGGGCCCGAGCTTAGCTGAGATCGACTTATCGGCCTATAACTTGCCAGGTGTCTAGTTATCGACATGACTCAGTTCTGCTGGCTGAAAGTATTAGAGCCTTAGCGCCAGAAGCTGGTGCTTATTATGTCGATTGTACCCTGGGTGGCGGCGGTCATAGCTTGGCCATCCTAGAAGCAAGTGATGGACTAGCTCACGTGCTAGGCGTTGATCGAGATCAATGGGCTATAGAGGCAGCTACAGCAAGAATAGCCAAAGCGGGCTACGAAGGTAGCTTCACTGCAAGACAGGCGAGGTTTTCGGAATTGAAGCAAATTCTGAATGAACTGAAGTGGCCTCGAGTTGATGGCTTGATTGCCGATCTGGGCTTTTCTTCACCGCAAATTGACAGTGCAGAACGTGGTTTTTCCTACTTGCATGATGGACCACTCGATATGCGAATGGATCAGAATCAGGAAATGACAGCTTCGAAACTATTGGCGATTGCAAGCGAAGCTGAACTCGCCAAAATTTTTAAAGAGTTTGGCGAGGAACGCAGGGCGAGGTCAATAGCAAGAGCCATAGTACAAAGACGAGATGAGTCTCCAATCGAGACTACAGAAGATCTAGCGAACCTGGTGGCTAACCAACTGCCAGCTAGAGAGCGTAGAGCTAAGCATCCAGCACGCAAGGTGTTCCAAGCCTTACGCATAGCGGTAAATGGCGAATTGACTGAACTTGAAAAATTACTAGAGCTTCTGCCTGAAGTTATGGCAGAGGGTTCAACAGCCGCCATAATCAGCTTCCATTCTCTGGAGGCCCGTGCCGTGCGGCAAGCATTTAGACGCTTTGAGAACCCCTGTCAGTGCCCGAAGAATTTACCTTGTAACTGCGGAATGGAGAGTTTGGGTAGAGCGTTAAAGGATGTTCAGGCGAGTGCTAGGGAAATCACTGAGAATCCACGAGCGAGATCAGCGCAACTGCGCTGTTTCCGCTTTGAACAGAGCAGAAAAAAGTAGGAAGGAGGATCACCATGGCAATTAGAAAAATACAAACTGATAAGCCGAGAAAGAGCAACGTCTCAAGAGATAGAGAAATCGCTGAAATTATTGCGTTTAGAAAAGCGAATGCAGCTTATGCTGATAGTTTCTTTGCCAAGCACAATCTCAGTGGTGATACTCCGAGAAAAAAGTCTACTATTGAGCAAGATAAGCAAGCCAAAACCTACGAGCATGATAGTGAAGAGACTGTTGCTCCTGATTATTCTTTTGCTAAACACATAGTCGAATCGTATCACGATAACAAGTCCTATATTAGTGAGAATAGTCCTGAAGAGAACTCGAATGTAATTAGTGAAAGTCAGATCAAGGATGCCTTAGAAGTCTATCGCAGAGCAAAGCAAAACACTGAAATTAACTTAGAGAGTGGCCTAATCACTGAGTTTAAAGAAGCGGCACAAAGAGGCTTAGAGTCGAGTCCTAGAGCTCGGTCGGAAAATGCAAATACAGGAGAGCCTGGCAAATTCTCTGTTTGGTTAGAGGATCAGGCAAAATTTTCTGAGGCTAGGGAAGCAGAATTAAGGGCAGAGATTCAAGAGCGGCGCGAGCAAGAAAGGTACATCCTAGTCGAAGAATTAGCTGCTGATGAAGACTATGATTACTTTACTCAATACGAGCAGGCTGATTACAGCAGTGACTACAGCGAAGAACTTACTGAGGACTTTCAATTCTTTAAGGAGAGTGATTTTACTGCCAATAGCAATGCGCTAGTACGTGGGACTCTAGCGCTAGAGCCAGTTGCTGACGAGGCTCTCTTGAAGCGTTTGGAAAAAATGGCTGAAACTGAACGCGAGGCAAAGGAAGAGCGCAGTAGACAACTAGAGGAATTGAATGAACGGCTCAATTTGAAAAAAATCTATAGAGCTATAGGCCTAAAACGTATGACTGTAATGCTGACTAGCCTTGCCGTTGTTCTCTCACTTGCTGCGGTTTTTATTTCACTTTTAATTCGCCAGGCCAATATAGTAGAGATGAATTTTGAACTGGCCAGTCAGAAAGAAAGAATTGCTGAGCTTGCTGCAGCAAATCAGCAGACATATGAGCGAATTATGAGCAGCTATGACCTGCAGGAAGTAAAGGAGAAGGCTGCAAGTGAGCTTGGACTCAGAGCGGCATCACAGGCACAGCGCATTCACATCTACCTACCCGAGGCTGATCGCTGTATTCTCTACAGTGATGATCAGATGCAAGATGCAGAGATTCGCGAAGACATCATTGCCTATGACTATCTGAATTATCATGAGCTAGAGAAATACTTTGATGGAGTAAAGGGGCTGTATGAGTAGTCCAAGAGATAAAGAGCCAAGAAAAAAGCGTAAGACGACTGTTGAGCATGGACCAGAGAAACAGAAGCTGCAGTCCCCAAAAAAGACTGGGGCTAAGTCACGTTCTGTGCGCCCGAAGACTTCAGTTGTGCCCAAAAAAGACATGAAGGTAGAGCGAAAAAAGGGTCCCAAGCAGAATTTTCTTAGCCACTTTAAGAAATTACATCAAGATGTCTATACGTCATTCTCGAACCTCAAAAGGCAAAAGCCTGGAAAAAAAGAGAAAAAGGCTAAAGACCCCGAGGCTGAACAAATAGATCTGCTCATAGGTGACCACCGCTTATTAAGATCTAATCCAATGCAAGCGGTACGAGATATTCGCCAGTCAGGACACGGTTTCTCTTTGCCGACTATTTTTGTGACTGTCGCTATTGTAATTGTCGTATCCGTGATGATATTGCTTGCTTTATACAAATTGCAGATTAAAGAGCATGAGTCTATCAAGGCTGAAGCTGCAAGGCAGTATTACAGTCGCTCCGTAGATCTACCCAGACGTGGTGAAATCTATGATCGAAATGGATTCAAATTAGCTTCTACCACCTACTTATACCGTGTGGGTATTACTCCTAAACATCTATATTCCAGGACAAAAGAAGTTGAAGAAGAAGAGATAATTGAGGCTTTGGCCAGCTTCTTAGACTTAACTGTAGCTGAAGTGCAGGCTGCCACGAAAAAAAGAGATGCCACCTACGTTCAGCTAAAGAAAGACCTTGATTATGAGCGTGGACAGGCACTGGAGACTTATGTAGCAGAAAAACAAATTGGTGGTATTCGACTGGATCCAGAGCCTCGTCGTAGTTATTTTAATGAGGATTTGGCCTCCCAAGTAATCGGTTTTACCTCAAGTGAAGGACAACACTTGAGTGGCAGGCTCGGTATCGAGTTATCGTTTGATGAACTCTTGTCTGGAGATAGTGGTTATTCATATGGAGCTAGGATGAACTATGCCAATTCAGGTGCCATCCCGTTCACTAGGAGTTCACAGATTGAGAAGAGGGAAGGTGCAAATTTGTATTTGACCCTGGATATGAATGTTCAAAAAATTCTCCAGGATAGATTAGCTGAAGCTTGCAAAAAATATGCTGCTACTGAGGACGGTATGGCTATTGCAATGGATCCTTATACAGGAGAAATTTATGGCATGGCGAGCTATCCTTATTTCAGATCTTCAGATCCCACTGGACCCCCCTCTAAATTTTCTAAGGAGGCTTGGGAGAAATTTCGCTTTGACAATTTAAAGGATTACCAGACGCCAGCCTATCCGACAGAAGATGGCCAAGAAGTTAGCCAGGCAGACTTGGCCGCTTGGGACCTAGCTCAGCGTAAAATTCACTATCTCTCATCTCAAGTTTGGCGTAATAAGGCGGTATCCGATGTCTATGAGGCAGGCTCGACTTTCAAGGCGATTACCGCCGCCATCGGCTTAGAAGAAGGGGTGACCAATGAGCAGCAAAGTTATAACGATGCCAAGATCCAGGTTCTTGACTACTTTATCTCCTGCTATTCAGGGGAAGAAGGACATGGCTATGTAAGCCTGGAGACAGGTTTTGCCCTAAGTTGCAATCCTGTCTTTGTGCAAGTCGCTCTAGCAACAGGCATAGAGAAATATTATGACTACGTAGAATCCTTCGGCTTCCGGGAGCCAACGGGCATCGAATTGCCAGCAGAGGCCAACTGCATCTTCCATCAACAACCATCTCTTATTGACCTAGCAACACTATCCTTTGGTGAGCAGTCGCCAGTTACAGCAATCCACATGATGAGAGCTTATGCGGCTCTGGTTAATGGCGGTAAATTGGTCAAGCCGACAATCGTCAAAGAGGTGAGATCTAGAGATGGCCGTTTACTTTCAGAGGGTGCAGTTGAAGTGGAGCGTGAGGTGATTTCCGAGCAGACTTCGGCACGGATTAGAGAACTCTTGAAGAAAATGGTTGAGTCTAGCGCTCATTACACTAATGCAGGTGGCTACATAGTTGGTGGTAAGACCTCTACCTCGGTTGATGAAGCGACAGGCTATACCACAATTTCCTTTATGGAGGCGGCACCGATTGATCATCCGAGATTATTGGTCATGTTTGTCATTCAGAAACCTGAAAACCCAGTGGTTGGTGGTGTAGAAGCACAGGTAACAACTATGGAGGCCACTTCAGAGATTCTTGAATATTTGAATATTGATCGTGAATTGACACTGCCAGAGCTCCAACAGGCGATAGTACCAACGACTATGCCAGGCATCATTGGCATGACCTATGAGCAGGCTGCCGACAAACTCAAATGGTTGCGTATCCCAATTCGAATGGGTTCTGACAAAATGGATAAGAATTCAATAATATCCTCACAGATACCCAATGAAGGCGACGTCATCTTTCCGGGTAATGTTGCTTATGCCTTCGTTGAATCCATACCTCAAGTGGTGATGACGAAGCTTCCAGATTTCACTGGCAAGAATGCCTTTGAATGTATAAATGAAGCAAATAGAGCTGGCCTAATTGTCAACTTCGAAGGCGATATTAATGGCTTGTGCTTCGCACAAAAAGCCGTCTATATTCTGCCAACAGATCCCATGGCTAGCGAAAATATAGTAGAAATCCCAGGTCAAGAATTGCCAAGAGGTAGTACAGTGCAGATTGCCCTGGGAGGAGAGGGTGGCTTAGCTAATGAGTAGATTTATTCCAGCTCAAATTGCCGCATGGACAGGAGGCATACTCCTACAGACTCCTGAACATCAGGCAGAAACAGAACGTTTCTACCGAGGTATATCGACAGATACACGCAATCTGCAAAGAGACGAGATTTTTCTTGCTCTTTCTGGAGAACGCTTCGATGGACATGATTTCACAGACGCGGCTATCGCCAAGGGTGCCACAATGCTAATTTTGCAAGAACAGAGTGAAGTCGCGATGAGCCTATATCATGCTTTATTAAGAGGAAAGGATGTCCCAGACTTGCTTCTAGTGGAGGATACGTTAGAAGCCTATCAAGCGATTGCTGAGGGTTATCGTCAGACTTTACTAGCTACAGTTATTGGTATCACGGGCTCCGTCGGCAAGACTACAACGCGTCGAATGGTTGCCACGGTGATTTCAGAGCAGCTGCGCTGCCATGAAACCGAAGATAATAAGAATAATCAGATTGGTCTGCCTCTGACTCTGCTCGAAGCTCAGGATCAAGACCAAGTAATCGTGGCTGAGCTTGGCATGGACAGCCCTGGTGAGATCGCTGTTTTATCAGATATCGCTCATCCCGATATCGCAATTATCACTGCTATTGGCTATTCCCATGCCGCTCAGCTCGGCACACGAGAGGCTATTCTCAAGGAGAAGACCGACATTATCCAGGGCATGAAATCTAATGGTCTGATTTTAATCAATGGTCAAGATGCTGAATTAAGTGAGTGGGCCAATGCCCAATCTGATGAACTGGCCATTTGGCGGGTCGCCAATTTACCACTCGCTCCGAGTGATTGCTCTGGGCCACTCTTCTGGGCAGAAGATGTCGAAGTCTCCTGTGGACAGACTAAATTCACGGCAAAAGCCAATATCGATCCTCTATTCAATTATGAAGTTATCGTTCCAGCGCCTGGTCAGCACTTAGTACGTGCTGCACTCTTCGCCTTGGCCTCTGCTTATTTCCTGGGTCTAGATATTGAACAGGCTGTTGCCGCTTGTGGTAAGTTCAAAAATACTGGTAGTAGGTTAAAACTAATTGAGACGAGTGATTATTTGATCATTGATGACAGTTATAACTCTTCGCCAGAATCCGTTTCTGCCGCCCTGGATACTCTTGCCTTGATTGCTGGGCAGCGCAGGGCCATTGCCTGTATCGGTGGTATGCGAGAACTAGGTCAATATCAAGCAGAGATGCATAGGCTCGTTGGGGAGAAAATAGCTGGAATGAATCTTGCAGCCCTTTACTTAATAGGAGAGGAAGCTAAAGAAGTTGAGGCGGGATTATTAGCTAAGGGCTCAGATTTACCCTGTTTTAAATTTAATAACAGCGAAGAGGCTGCTACGGCTCTTTTACCGAACTTGCTTCCTGGTGATGTCATCTTACTCAAGGGTTCGCGCTTTTATGAAATGGAAAAAATTGGGCAAGCAATCTTGCCAAATAGAGGTGTGTAATGAGACCTAGATTTGCTGAATTAATTGAAGGATTATGGAAATTAGATCTAATGCCTCTGGCCTTAGCGCTAATTCTCTCGCTCTGCTTAGCTTACCTAGGTATAAAATTACTTAGACGCTTCGTGTTAGGGCAGACAGTCAGAGAAGAGGGTCCGCAAAGTCATTATAAAAAAAGTGGTACACCGACACTTGGTGGGCTTTTCTTCATTATACCGACGACGCTTTTTGCCTTCTACAAATTTCAGATGAAAGTTGGCACTGAGATAAAATTACTTGCAATAGCTTGCTTGCTATTTGGCATACTAGGTCTAGTTGATGATCTTTTTAAGCTCTATAAGGACAAGGGTGGTCTCACAGTCAAACAAAAGACTGCAGTCATGACAGTTTTGGCTATTGCTATCGCATTTTATTATCTTTATTTGGGTGAACAACAGGCGATTTTTGTCATGCCTTTAAGTAACGAAGTTATAAAGATTACAGGTTTATGGCGAATTCTATATCTGATATTTTCAGCCGTCTATATCTACTTCATAGTTAATGCGGTCAATTTAACGGATGGTATTGACGGCTTAGCATCTTCTATTTCCGTACTGGTTCTCTTGGGGGCAGCTCTTTTTGCCAATTTTAGGTATTTGCCTTCTGAGCTTGCCAGTGCGCTTACTTACTTCGCTCTCATCTTGGCTAGTACTTTAATTGCTTTTCTTTTCTTCAACCGCCATCCAGCAAAAGTTTTCATGGGGGATACAGGTTCGCTGTATATCGGAGCTGCGATAGCACTGATATATCTTTACATTGGCAAACCTTGGCTGTTACTGCTAATTGGTTTCGTCTACGTATTAGAGGCTCTTTCGGTTGTAATTCAAGTCGCTTATTTCAAACTCTCGGGAGGCAGGCGAATCTTCAAAATGACTCCCATTCACCACCACTTCGAGCTATCGAAGTGGAGCGAAAATAAGATAGTTGTAGTATTTTCCGTCATCACTGTTGTAGGTGGAGTTATCGGCTATCTCATCAGTTATTAAAGAGGAGGTGCATATGAAACAAAAAATGAGTTTACAGGGGCAGTCGAAGCTCCTATTGGCAGAAGACCAAAAGAGCTCGCGCGAATTGATTGCTGATTTAATTCAATTTAGGAGAATGCATGCTGGTCTTTTGATACTCACTGTGCTCTTAGTCGCCCTAGGTCTCGTAATGATGTTCTCTGTTTCACTCTCTTCATCACTGGTGCTTTCCTCGGGTAGTGGGAATGGCACGGCGCTTTTCTTCTTTAAGAAACAGCTCATGATCAGCATTCTAGGTGTTGGAGCCATGATTTTCATTGGTCGCTTTATCCATGTCAGAAAATTTAACAAATGGGCTTGGGCGGCCATGGTTTATGGGACTGTTACCTTGATGCTGATTTACAATAAATTCAAGGCTACTACTATTTTTGGTGCCCAGCGATGGATCCGCCTGGGACCGCTTACCATACAGGTATCTGAGGTGGCAAAAATAGCGGCGGTATTCGTTCTGGCCTTCTATTTTTCACATCTACGAGCAATGCGCAGTAGAGATCAGCTCAAACTATCACCGAAATTTGCCCGCTATGCACTCTTCGTTCACGCATTTATCGACTTTACCCTACCTGTGATAGCCATGGGGCTTTGGTTATTATTGATTTTAATTCAGCCGCATCTCTCGGGTGCCATTATCTTTAGTTTAATAGTACTTTCTTGCTTTTTGGTGGCGAAAATTCCAGCCCGATCCTGGCTTGTAGGCAGTATGCAGTGTCTGGCGTTGCTGTTGGTCTGCGTGCTCTTACTCTCGATTTTTATGCCTGTATTCACCAAACAGAGTCTATCTGACTTCGTAGGTCAGCGCTTTGCGCATGTTCTACGACGTGTTGCAACACATGAGTCTCCTGAAGATGCGACCGCAGACGAACTCTACCATGTTCGTCAGGCTCGCCTGGCAATGGGAGCAGGTGGTTTAGATGGAGTTGGTTTCGGCCAGGGCAGACAGAAGTTTAATTACCTGCCCATGGGTTATAACGATTACATTTTCCCCGCCCTGGGAGAAGAACTAGGCTTCGTTGGCACAACTACGGTACTCTTGGCTTTTTTAATCTTCATGTATTTTGGCCTGAGTATCACAGTCAGGGCGAATTCACTTTTCGCTCTGATTATTGCCTGGGGCTACACAATGCTTATCACCATACAGGCACTTCTCCACATGGTCGTCACATTGGGTCTGGTCCCGGCGACGGGAATATCACTACCGTTTTTCTCCTACGGTGGTTCCTCCAATTTATTTTTTCTCGTCGCCGTTGGACTGATCCTCTCTGTATCTAGGACGGCTCAGCGTTCACCGAAGGAGCTCCGCTTGGCTTTTGCCAGAGAAAAGTCATCAGTTCGACCGGTGAGTAGGAGATTTAGTGGCCTCAGAGCTATAAGTAGGCGTTTCAGCGGCCCAAAGCGCAAGAAGGTTCGCAAACAAGTTGCTAGACCACGGCAGGCTAAAGTGGAGTACCCACAAATCAGCAGGTCTAATCGTCCGAGTCTGAATGCCAAGGGATTTGCCAGAACGCGATCCTACCTAGACAGAAAGCGTCATAGCTCCTAATGATAAGAAAAATTCTTCTAGTTGGCGGTGGTAGCGCAGGACACATTTTTCCTGCGTTGGCGGTAGCTTGCGAGCTGAGAAAACTCCTGCCTGAAGCAGAATTCTATTATGCGGTAGGAGAGGATGGGCCAGAAGTTGATCTCGTCGATCCTAAGCAATTCCAGAAGGTAGCTGTGACAGCTGCGCGCACGCCTCTTAAAAAAAGTGCTTACCCCGCCTTCATCTGGCACAATTTAAAAGGTGTAAAGAGAGCGCAGCGAGTTTTGAAAGATATTGCACCAGATATCATTTTTGCAGCTGGAGGCTTCATGTCGGCTCCTATTCTAGCAGCAGCGAGCTTGCAAGGTATTCCCTATTATCTGCATGAGCAAAATGCGGTCGCTGGCAAGGTCACCAGATTATTTAGTAGAGGTGCAAAGCGAGTTTTCACTTCGTTTCCAGAGACCAGGGGTCTCGAGCAGCTAGGGACTAAAACCGCCTATCTTGGCAATCCGATACGTCCAGGTTTCTTAAAGCAAGCAGAGGCAAAAGCCCGGCTTGGCCTCTTGCCCGAATCTAAATTATTTCTGATATTAGGTGGTAGCCTAGGTGCCAGATACTTCAATGAATTAATTTCTGCGCTCAGTAAAACTAGAGAGTGGCAGAAATTAAAAGAAGAGGTTGACATTCAGGTCAAATTAGTTTCAGGTCTCGTCAATTCACGTACTTTTGCTGCCGATTCACTAAAAGATAAAGCGATATCAGTAGAAGAATTTGTCGACACGAAGGTTTGGATGCCTGCTGCTGACCTGGTGCTTGCCAGAGCTGGATCTTCGCTTCTAATGGAACTTGCTGCCTGTGCTAAACCAGCAATCATCGTTCCATTTCCTCAGGCTGCAGAAGATCATCAGAGAGCTAACGCGGCATCTTTTGCCGAGCAGGAGGCGATAGTCCTACGTGAAGAGTCAGAGCTCGATGCTAGGATGCTTGTTGCCTTAATCGAAGAACTTAGCTTAGAGGAATCGAGATCAGCAGAGCTGTCTTGTCGAATCAATAAATTGGCGAAACCGCAAGCTGCAAAAGATATCTGCGAGGTGATTTTAAGTGATATTTAAGCGGCCTGAAAAGAAACAAATATGCTATGGGGTAGTGGCTTTGTTTGCTATGCTTCTTTTGTTGTTTACTTTTTTGCCCCAATTTCGCATTCAGAAATTTACCTCGACACCGCTTCGCTATGTTTCGGAAAAAGAGCTATTGGATAGCAGCGGTCTCCGGCGAGGCCAGCACTTTCTTACAGGTCTAATCAATAGGAATTTTGCTAAGACTCTGCGGGGTCGCTACTATAAAGCCGAGCAAGCGGTCAAAGCCACCATACCACAGATCCGTGACCTGGAAATTAAATTGCAAGGTACAAATTGCATCTTCTTCCAGGTTTTGGAAAGATTACCAGTTGCTGCTGTCGAAGTTGACAACTCAGTTGTTTTAATGGATAGAGATGGCATGGCTCTGGAAATGCGGAGTGAACTGCCTGCAGGAGTTCCAGTAATAACTGGTTTGAACATTCGCAATATTACAGTTGGCAAACCTATAGAAGTTGCTCTCGAGCGCGAACTAAAACGTTCTCTGGCAATGCTCTCCGCATTAGTTGAGGCAGATACAGCAGCTGCAGGAGAGCTGCAGCTCTTACCCCTTTTGGTAGAAGTTAGACCTAGCGCGAAGCAGCGTGTGGTCATTAAGTTGCGGCTTCCGGCTAATGGCAAGATACTTAATTTATCTTGTGCTCAAAATGATTATCTCACGAAGCACTTCGTCTGGCTGAGAAGAGTTATAGCTGCAGGTGTCTTTGATGATCGCGTCCCAGGCACCTTGGACCTCTCTGGAAAATATCAAATTTTTAAGCCGTTGGATGAGCAGCAAGAAATTGAAAAATACAATTGGGATGGTGTCGAGATCTTGCCTCCCGCTCCTCAGCCCGTGGAATATGTTCCAGAAGAGTCGGAGTGGAGCGAGGAATATTACGAGTAATCTCTTAGCTAGTTGTAAGGCGAAGAACTGACAAGCTGATGTCATGACGACATCTTATAAAATAAATTTTTAGGCTCTTTGCAATCTGCTTGTAATACAAGTCCTTGTAAGAGCTCTGTAAATAGCCTAAAATCAAGCCTAGACAAGTTCTGTAGTAGCTCTGCAGGGACGGAAAGGAGTGGTAGTTTTGGTAGATTATCAAATGGGCTTCGGAATGGAAGACGAACATTATGCCACTATTAAAGTAATTGGAGTAGGCGGCGGCGGTTGTAATGCCGTTGACCGCATGATTGAATCAGCCGTTCAAGGCATTGAATTCATCGCAATCAACACGGATCATCAGTGCCTGCAGAGAAGTAAGGCGCAGATTCGTATTCAAATCGGCGAGAAGGTGACTAGGGGTCTTGGTGCAGGCGCCAATCCCGAGGTTGGTCAGAAGGCTGCCGAGGAGTCGGCAGAAGAGATCCAACAGGCAATAGAGGGCACAGATATGCTCTTTATTACGGCTGGCATGGGTGGTGGAACTGGTACTGGTGCTGCACCAGTAGTCGCCCAGATTGCCAGACGCATGAACATCCTAACCGTCGGTGTCGTCACTAGGCCCTTCCGCTTCGAAGGAGCCAGGAGAGCGCAGAATGCAGAACGTGGCATCAGGGAGATGGAACAATATGTTGACTCCTTGGTTATCGTACCCAATGACAAGCTTCTAGAGATCGCCTCAGATGATACTTCAATTGATGAGGCTTTCAGCCTGGCTGATCGTGTACTCCGCTTTGGTGTTTCTTCTATCTCAGATTTAGTAGCAGTGCCAGGACTCATAAACCTTGACTTGGCAGACGTCAGACGAGTCATGACTAATGCAGGCATCTGCCACATGGGTATTGGTCAGGCTGCTGGTGAGAGCAGAGCAGCGACGGCAATTCGCCAGGCTATCAATTCACCGCTATTAGACACTACCATTGATGGCGCCAGAGGTGTATTGATTAATTTCACTGGTGGCCATGACATGAAGATGCGTGAGGTTGATGAGGCAGCATCTGTAGTCCGTGATGCTGTTTCACCTGAAGCTGATATCATTGTCGGTGCTGTCATTGATGAAAATATGCAGGATGAAATCATGATTACCGTAATTGCCTCAGGCTTCGATGGTGAGGCTAGGCCACGTCCGAAGACCAATCAAACTGGTTTCGCCCCGGGCTTTTCAGCCAAACCTACAAGCAGTACTCAGGGAGGAGACCTACCTGGCTTCTTGAGGAATCAGGCTGTCCGTCAGGATAATCGCACAGATGCTGGCTTCGGTCTAGGCGCTGCCAGACCTCAGGAGAACCGATCAGTTTGGGCAACAAATAAGCGAGAAAATAGTGAGATGGCCGAGCTGATTCAGAAGGTCAGTCAATCTACTCGCCAGAGTCAAGAGCATGCCACTATGGATGCCGATCAGATAGGACAGAGAAGACAAAGTAAGCCAGACAAGAAATCAGCTAATCGTATTCTGCCCTGGTTCCTACAGGACAATGACGAAGAGTTCGAGGACTAGTTATAGCTTAATTGGATTTTTTAAAGCCGCCATTTAATGCGGCTTTTTTTATTATAGGAGGTCAGCATGCGTTGTCCTTATTGTTATGAGATTGAAGACAAGGTCATAGACTCGCGCCCGACAGAAGATAATGAATGTATCAGAAGACGCCGCGAATGTCTGGCTTGCAAACGTCGCTTTACGACCTATGAGAAACTAGAGAAATTAAGTTTCATGGTTATTAAGAAAGATGGTAGTAGACAGAGTTTCGATCGCGAGAAATTGATTCGAGGCATCCTAAAATCTTCTGAAAAAAGGCCGATTCGTCGTGAGGATATTGAAGCAGTAGTTGATGATATAGAGCAAGGTTTCATTAATCAAGGTAATCGTGAGGTGCCTAGTACAGAGCTTGGTGAAGCAGTTTTGAAGCGCTTAAGAGATCTCGACGAAGTGGCCTATATTCGCTTTGCCTCTGTCTATAGAGATTTTCAAGATATCGATACCTTCATTTCGGAGCTTGAGGCACTTAAACATTAGGAGCCAGATATGCAGCTGAAGATATTAGTAGTTGATGACGATCCCAACATACTCGAGTTACTGCGCCTTTATCTGGTCAAGGAAGGTTTTGTCGTGATCACGGAGATGACTGGAGAAAGTGCTCTTGAGACCTGTCGTAGTGATAAACCAGCAGCTGTATTGCTAGACTTGATGCTGCCTGGTAAATCTGGCTTTGACGTTTTGCGTGAACTCAGGCGGGAGAGCTCTATACCAATTCTGATTCTGACTGCAAAGGGAGATACCACGGACAAGGTTGTTGGTTTCGAGCTTGGAGCTGATGACTATATCGAGAAGCCGTTTGATGCCAAAGAACTGATCGCCAGGCTTAAGGCCGTCTTGCGACGGGCGAGAGGTGAGCTCAGTCCCAAGCAAGAGGTTGTAGAAGAGGTATTAGAGCTCGGCAGTCTCCAAGTTGACAAATTAGCGCAACGCTGTTCAGTCGCGGGTTTTGAAGTAGAGCTTTCACCAAAGGAATTTGAATTAATTGCTTTTATGATCAAATACCCTGGTCGTGTTTTTACCAGAGAGCAACTGTTAGATGCAGTTTGGGGCGTGAATTATTTCGGTGATACCAGAACTGTTGACGTGCACATTCGTCGTCTACGTGAGAAGTTAGATGTCATGGGGCACCCCGACTGGGAGCTCAAGACAGTCTGGGGAGTGGGTTATAGACTTGATAGAGTGAAGCTATGAAGAAATCCAGAATAGGTCGCTCGCTGTTTCGCCGCAGCTTCATTCAATTGACAGTCACCCTAGCCTTGATCTTCTCAGTCTTTGGTCTGTCTTATCTTTTAATTTTTAATAGATTGTCGAAGCAGCAACTAGAATTGCAGCTAAGCAAGACGGCACAGGCTGTCGCTGATGAATACAATCGAGATCCGTATCTGATTGAAGACGAGGCTCGCAATGCCGAGTTACTACGTTTAGCGAGTTTTTCTGCTCGCTCAACTAACTCTATTATCTGGCTTATCAATCCCCATCATGAGATCATCTACGCCACGGCTCTACCGAAGAAGACTATGGAAATTTTCGAGAGTGGCAGGCAGGGCCTGATACTACCACTTGAATTTCGTAATCATTCGGGTCTTGGAATTTCCTATGAACAACAATTTGCACACTGTCTTAGTGAGGAAAATAATTGGTATTCCTATTCCGAACCAATTGAGAATGAACTAGGTTCCTATCTTGGCGAGGTCATTATCCACAAGCATTTAAGTCCTGAAGAATTACCTGGAGCTCATCTCATCCAAACATTAATTATTTCACTTGGGATAGCGATAATTTTCGCAACATTAGCAACTTTACTTTTAGCGAAGAAACTGAGCCAACCAATTGCGGCACTGGCCCAGACGGCAGATGCGGTTTACCGTGGTGATTTATCTGCTAGAGTTTATGGTTTCGAAGGTAAGCCTGGTGACGACTTGGCGGTTTTGGCCCAGACTATGAATTCCATGATCGCAAGTCTCGCAGAAGAAGAGGCTGAGCGCAGATCCTTCTTGGCGTCTATTTCTCATGACCTAAGGACACCCTTGACTAGTATTAAGGGCTTTGTTAATGGGCTATTGGACGGTACTATCCCCGAAGATAGAGCTGCCCACTATCTAAACTTAGTCGCTGAGGAAACACGGCGCATGCAGAGTCTCGTCCAAGCTCTGATGGACTCCAGTTTCGCAGAAGCAATGGCTAATATAGAACCTAGAACATATGACATAAATGAGCAGATCATGCGTGTCTTGCGTCTCCTTGAACAGGAATTTAGAAACTGTGATTTGAATGTTTCATACGAGCTTTTCTATGCTGATGAAAATGGTGAGTGTCAGGTAGTTGCGGATCCGCAGTTAATTCATCGAGTATTGACCAATCTCTTGACGAATGCTATTCGTTTTACACCAAAGGGTGGCCAGATCCTCATATCCACTAAATTGGGCGACAGCCCAGGCAAATTGGAAATCACGGTAGCGGATAGTGGAGAGGGCGTGGCAAAAGCCGAGCAAGAAGCTATTTTCAAGCGATTTTACAAGGTCGACAAATCCAGAGGAGGTGACGGTTCAGGTCTCGGTTTATATATAGCAAGACAGATCATTTCTGCCCATGGAGAGCATTTGCAATACATTGAAACTACGCTTGGCGGGGCTGCATTCTCTTTTGAACTTGCTCTCGGAGCAGAGTAAAATCTATTTATTATGGAGGTATGCCCATGTATGTTAGGCAGCGTGTCATCAGCTGGATACTGACTTTCTTTTTCTTCGCCAATGCAGGCTTACCATTGCAGCAGAGTTTCGAGCAGCTCGAACAATATTTTGGTTTAAGCTTAAACGAGGAATACAAGAAGAGTGTGGATAGAGTTGAGCAATCACTTTATACTCTTGAACTTGTGCAGACTAGCGCGCGTGGTTTTAACCGCATACGGACGAGCGCTACAGCCCTGGCAATAGACTCTAAGGGTTTATTTATCTGTCTTTATTCTGCAATTAAGATGGGCTTCATTTCTGGAGATACCTTACGTCATAGAGTTCAACTTCAAATTTATGATCCTTTAGCTAAGAAAAACCAAATAGTCGACTTAGTGACCTACGATCTAGAATCAGACCTCGCCCTCCTGAAGAGCAAGGAGCCTATGGAATGTACTGCTATAGACTTGGCAGAAAATCGGCCTGCAGAACTTGGTGAAGAATTCATCCATCTAACTACAGCCAATCCCTTCACTGCGAGAGCACAGCGTCACTATGGTGTTATCGACCTACTGCTGCCGCCATTGATCAGTGAAACGGGTTTGCGAAATAGTTATTTTTCCAGCGACATTTTGATTAATAAGACTCAATTATTTGGTCCAGTAATCGCAAAGTCAGATGGTCAGCTGCTCGGCTTTTCTATATACAGACAAAATCGGAATGCTACAGATCGTCGGGCTTATTTTACAGAAGTCACCGATTTACAGGCTGCCTTAGAACGTCTGAAAGAGCAGGTTGAAAAGCATGCTTTTGAGCAAAATTACGTTGGTATAGCATTTTACCAGGATGAATACTATCAGCAGTTGGTCAGCCGCTATGAATTACCGCAGGGCCTGATGATAGCCGAACTTCATAGTCAGTCACCCGCTTATGTGGCTGGACTAAATGAACAAGAAATTATTGTTGAAGCCAATGGTCAAAAGATTAAAAGTGCTATACAGTTTGTTGAGCTTCTTGAAAAGCTTAACCCAGGTGATCTACTAGAGCTTGAAGTTATGGATGAAAATGGTAATTTCAAAAATTATCAGATTTATATCAAGGGTCGCTAAGCGTGTTTATTGAGTTTACTGAGAGTGGAATCTGCAGACAATCCATAGACAGCCTTTATGGAATATCCGCCAAACGCAGCCAAGCTTTTAGACGACTTGGTATTGAGCAGGTAGGAGACTTACTATCGCATATTCCGAGAGCCTATATAGATTGGACTGAAGTCACAGAGATAGCTCTCCTGCAAGCTGGCCAACAAGCTACGATTGAGGCTGAAATTATCAGCGTTTCAAATATCAGACGTAAAGGTAGGCTACAGTGGTGGCAGATGGAGATTGCAGATAGCAGCGGTACCTTGGTTTTGACCTATTTTAATCAGCTTTGGCTGAGACGCGACTTCATCGTAGGTAGAAAATATTTTTTTAATGGCAAGATTGAGGCTCGCGGCTTCTTTAAGAGTCTTGTAAACCCGCAATTTATGAAGCCAGAAGACTGGTCTACACAGGCGCTGGTCCCCGTGTATCCAGCCACTGAGGGTCTCAGTCAAAATCTCATAAGAAAGACAGTTGACCAAGTCTTAGTCTGTGATGAACTTTGGCTGCAATTAGAAGACCCCTTGCCTAGGTCCATGCGCGAGCGCTATCAGCTAGCTGAACTGTCCTTTGCGATCAAAAAGATTCATCAGCCAAGAGATCGTGAAGAATTAAATATTGCCAGAAGACGCATTGCTTTTGCAGAATTATTCTATCTTGGAGCCGCCATGAAACTTTTGAAGGAGAGGCGGATTCAAAATGAGAGTGCACCTGCACTGGACCTTGATGATGAGGCTAAGATTTATTTTAAAGACATAGTTGACAGTCTGCCTTTCAAACCTAGAGCCGAACAAGTTCAAGCTTGTAACGAAATTTTTGCAGATCTTCGCAAGACTCAGCCAATGAGTAGGCTTTTGCAAGGTGATGTTGGGACAGGCAAGACTTTAGTTGCTCTTCTAGCTATGCTTTACACTGTTTTAGCAGGTGCTCAAACTGCTCTTTTAGCGCCGACTTCAGTACTTGCCACCCAGCACCAAGAGAAACTCTCGACTCTCCTTGCTGGTACACCATATGAACCAGTCTTGTTGACGGCTGCCACTAAAGGAGAAGAAAGAAGAGAAATACTTCACAAATTAGCATCTGGTGAGCAGAAATTGGTAATTGGAACACATGCAGTGCTTGCAGATGATGTAAAATTTGCAAACCTTGGCCTAGTTGTAACTGACGAGCAGCATCGTTTCGGAGTCAAGCAACGCAGTCAAGCGCTTGAACAGATAAAGCGACCGCATAATCTAGTTATGTCGGCAACACCAATACCACGAACCTTGGCGCTCATTCTCTATGCAGATTTGGACATTTCAAGACTACATGAGAAGGCAGGCGGTCGTGCAAAAATCGACACCTATACAGTAAACTCAAATGACCTTGACAGAGTTTACGATTTAATAGAACGTCGTCTGCAAAATAAGGAGCAAGCGTATATAGTATGTCCTCTCTTAGCCGAGAGCGAAGAAGGTGAGCTCGAGGCTGCCGATGTACTATACAAGGAACTTAAGCAGAAACGTTTCAAAGATTATCGACTTGGTTTGCTGCACGGTAGGCTTAAAGGAGAAGAGAAGAGTGAGATTATTCTCAATTTTCTCGCAGGAGCGATTGACTTATTGATCTCGACAACGGTTATTGAAGTTGGGATTGATAATCCAGAGGCTTCACTAATACTCATTCTAAATGCTGAGCGCTTCGGCCTTGCTCAACTGCATCAATTAAGAGGTAGAGTCGGTCGAGGTGACTATGACAGTCTCTGCATACTCCACTCAGATATTGCTGAAGGTGATGCCAGGGAGCGTCTGCGCTTCCTCTGCCGGGCGGATGACGGTTTCGAGATAGCCGAGCGAGATCTTAAGAATCGTGGTCCAGGTCAGTTTTTTGGAGAGCGCCAACATGGCTTAAATGAACAACAGTTGGTTTACGCCCTGGCTGAGGAGGAAATTATTAAAGCGGTTGACTTGGCTCTAAAAGAGTTTAATCTTAATAATCCGAAAATAAAGTCATTAATAGAAATGCGTTATCCAGATTTACGTCAGGGGGAGACTCTCTAGTGCCTAGAGTTATCAGCGGAAAATGGCGAGGCTTGAAGCTAAATAGCCTTGGAGGAGACCAAACGCGCCCTACATCCGACCGCGTCAAAGAGGCTCTATTTTCGAGTCTAAATTTTAGAATTTATGGAGCGAGCTTCCTTGATCTATATGCTGGTTCAGGTCAGGTAGGTCTTGAAGCCTACAGTCGAGGTGCAGAAAAAGTAGTTCTGGTAGAAGATAATCGGCAGGCGAATCGAATTATCAAGCAAAATTTAGCCCTAATTAAGACTGAGGTCGGCGCCATCGTGCACCTACAAAAAAGGGTTGAGCAGCTGACTCCCGAGCTTGGTCTATTCGATATAGTCTATGCGGACCCACCCTGGACTCATTTCGCAGAAGCTTGGCGAACTATAGAGAAAATAGCCCCAGTGCTAACAAAAACGGGTGGTCTTCTTATTGTGGAGAGCGAAGAAGCTATACTGGAGTTACCTGGTTTTTGCCTAGAAAAGATTAAAAAATACGGCAGAACCAAGCTTAATTATCATAGGAGGATTATATGAAAATTATCTATCCTGGGAGTTTTGATCCCTTTACCAAGGCGCATCTGGAGCTAACGCTAAGAGCAGCTCAGCTGGCGGATGAGGTAGTGGTTTTATTTGCAGAAAATGCCAATAAAGAGCCTTATTATCCGCTGGCTGAGCGCCTAGCCTTTGCCCGCACAGCTCTGAGTAATTATGATAAAATAAAGGTTGATACATGCCCTGGCTTACTAGCCGATTATTTTCGGGATAGCCAAGCCGATGCAGTATTGCGTGGCCTGAGAAACACTAATGACTTACTCTACGAGCAGAGTATGGCTGAGGTAAATCGCCTGCTCTGCCCATCATTAGAGACAGTCTTACTTCTGTCTCGACCAGAGTCTTCATGGATGAGTTCCTCATTGGCCCGTGAACTGGCAGAACGTCAGGCCGATTTGAGCTCTATTATTCCAGAAAGAGTTCTGGCCGCCCATCGCCAGGAATTATATAAGTTAAATAATTAGCACGAGGAGTTCGCATGGACCAGGAATTCACCCAAGATAGGCCAGATTACCCACAGCTTGAGAAGCGCCGACAGCCTAGTCAAAACACTACACCTATACGTCGCCATAGCCACGAAGTTGGACGCAGGATAGATAATAGAGCAACTGAGGAGAAAGTTGTTGAGAAGGGAGTCTTTGGACTTCTTGACCAGATGGAAAACATCCTTGCTCAGGCCAAGAAAATGCCCTTTTCGGATCAAGTCTTGGTTGAACGCGAAGAGCTTCATCTCTTGATAAGGAGCATGCGTGAGGAGTTGCCAGAAGAGCTCAGACAGGCGCGCTGGTTGTTGCAGCAAAACCGACAATTGATCGCCGAAGCCAGGAAAGAGGCTGAGCAGATCATGCGAGAGGCTGAACAGCAGATGACCAGAATGATTGATGAGCACGAGGTCAGTCAGCAAGCGAAGCAGCATGCTAATGAGATCATGAGTCGTGCAGAGCAAGAGGCCAATAAGGTGCATGACAATGTTATGGGTTACGCGAAGAATGTCTTAAGTGATCTAGAGGATCAGTTGACTGAGATGCTAGTCTTTATACAGAAAAACAAGAAGGAGATACGTTAGTGAAAATAGGCCTGTTCTTTGGTGGAGTTTCTAGTGAATATGAAGTCTCGCTCAAGTCCGTATTATATGTCTACGAATGCTTGCAGAAACTAGCGGAGCATGAGATATATTTAATTGGCATCAGTAAGACTGGCCGCTTTTATCACTATCAAGGAGATCCCGAGTTAATTCTTGAAGATAAGTGGGCTGAATCAGCTGTTCGGCCCATATATTGGAATCTCAACCCAAATGAACCAGGTTTCTATACTGAAGGGTTCAGTACTTATCGCTTCCACCAGCTTGATCTAGCAATACCAATTGTTCACGGTGCTTATGGTGAGGACGGTAAATTACAGAGTCTTTTTGAGATGATGGACTTGCCGTATCTGGGTTCAGGCATTTTGGGCTCGGCCATTTGCTTAGACAAGGCAGTGGCGCGTCAGTTATTTGACCAGTTAGGCATACCGCAAGCTTCGTGGTTATGGATACGAGAGCGGCGTTATAAGCTAGACCCTGAGCGCTTTTTATCAGAGATTGAGAGTAAGCTCAGCTACCCATTATTTGTTAAGCCTGCTAATGCGGGCTCATCTGTAGGTATAGCCAAGGTCAGCAACAGAGAAATGTTAGTAGAGGCCTTAGAAGCGGCCTTCTACCATGATCCAAAGGTTGTAATTGAAGAGACCATTGTTGGGCGTGAATTAGAACTAGCCGTCTTGGAACTCGGTGATGCTGAGCGCAAGCTCATTGTTTCACCAGCAGGAGAGATTATTCCAGCTAATGATTTTTACGATTACGAGGCGAAATATGCAGATCTAGGTTCCAGATTGATCGTTCCAGCAAATATACCACCAGCAGCTTATAATCAGATGCTAGAATATGCCAAATTGGCGTTTAGAAGTGCTCACTGTCATGGTCTTGCCAGAGTTGATTTCTTCTACACAGCTGAAGGTAAGATCTACTTAAACGAAGTCAATACCATGCCAGGCTTCACTGAAATATCAATGTATCCTAAGCTGATGGCACTAGCGGGTTTCCCTGGTGCAGAGTTGATGAAGGCCCTGATCGAAAATGCCATAGCAGGAAAGTCCTAATGAAAACGATAAATTTGAAAAAGCAGTGTGATAAACTGCTTTTACTTTTTATAGTCTTAGTGATGGGTTGCTGTCTCGTGGCCTGTGAGGCGAATAACTATTTGCGAGAAGAGCTCAAGCGCGAGCAAACGGCAACGGCTACTGAGGTGTTAGAGTTACCAGATCCCATGCTCAATCTTAAATTGATCATAGAGGACCTCGAGCTCGATCAACCTGAGGAGCTCTATCACAAGGTCCATCCAGATGCTCTTAGGCGCTTTGGTCGAGAGCAGATAGTGGACAGGCACAAGAAAATTCACGCTGACCTGGGAATTACAGAGGTGCGTTTATCCGAGCCAGAATTAATTAGTGAGATTGAAAGTGAGAATAAGCTTATTTATCGTGTGGTAGCGGATTTACGTTCTCAATTAGGAACTATTTCCAAGCCCGTAGATATAGAGCTGATTTACAATGCCGAAAGTGGACGCTGGGAACTAAATTGGCGGCCTAATTTGATTATTCCCGCTCTGCATGAGAGAGGGACCGTGAGAATGCGGCGCTTGGACTCGAAGCGTGGTCAGATTTTTGATTGTAAGGGTAGACTTCTTGCTGAAAACAGTACTGACTATCAAATCGGCATGGTAGCAGCGAACTATTCTACAGATAAACTGCAGGCACTAGCGGACTTTCTAGAACTTGATGCAGACTATATAGAACGAAGCATGACAGCTGAATGGGTTAGAGAAGATATTTTTGTGCCCTTAAAGCGCCTCCGTGAACTGCCTCCAGGTTTATATCAAGAACTTCGTAATTATCAGCTGCAAATAGAATTGGAAGATAGTAGAACCTATCCTTACGGTCCAGCATTAGCAAATTTAATTGGTTATGTTGGCAAACCAAGTGCAGAAGAACTTGCAGAATACGCTGATCAGGGCCTGAGCCAGGATCAGATCATTGGTAAAACTGGTTTAGAACAGCTGTTTGAAGAGCGCCTCAGTGGTCGCTCAGGTTTCCAGGTATATATCACAGGATCAGAAGAAGAGATCTTGATAGAAGAGCCGATGATTCCCCCAGAAGACATACATCTAACCATAGATGCCGAAATTCAGAAGAAGCTCTATGAGCATTTGACTAGAGAAGCAAATGACTCATTTGTAGGTGTATTAATGCGACCAGAGGACGGCTCTATTTTGGCTCTGCTCTCGACTCCAAGTTATGATCCAGAACTTTTTATGAGAGGTATTAGCACGACAGAATATCAAGAATTATTGGACAATCCTGCTCTGCCTTTATTCAATAAATTTAATGTCGTATATACCCCAGGATCAACTCATAAGGTGCCATCAGCACTGAGTTTTCTGAGCACTGGTGAGTTTGATTTCTCCGACAAAATTAAAATTGAGGGCAAGTCTTGGCAACTTGATGCAAGTTGGGGCGACTACGAGGTAGTACGCGTAGAACAAATTGAATATCCCATGAATTTAGAAGACGCCCTCGTCTACTCTGACAATATTTTCTTTGCCAGGACAGTTCTAAAGATTGGCCTAGAAAAATATTTAGCTGGGCTCGAGAAACTTGGCTTTGGCCAGGAATTCAAGACGGCCTATCCATTCAAGAGATCTCATCTGACGAGTTCTGGTACTCTAGAAAACAAAATTCTTCTAGCAGATACGGCTTACGGCCAAGGTGAGCTGCAAGTGGCACCTGTAGAACTAGCTGCTATTTATGCTGCTGTGCTTGGAGCGGAGATCCCAGAACCGAAATTATTGATTGAAGAGCAATTTCCACCACGTGCCAAGCCAGATTTAACAGTTGCCGAAAGGTCAGCATTGGCACGAAGTTTGCGTGCAGTGGTCAAAGAACGATATGCAAAAGCTATGGAGCGAAAGGGCTTAAAAATCGCTGGCAAGTCAGGTACGGCCGAGCTCGGTTTAGATAAGCAAGGTAAAATGCAGTATAATAGTTGGTTCGTAGGATACGATCAAGCGCGTGACACAGGAGTCTTCGTCCTTGGTCTATTCAATGCACAGGATCATAAGGGAACCTACTGTCACCAAGTTTTCGCGGATTGCATGGAAATTCTTGCAGGAAAGAAGCCGAAAGAAGCAGATAGTCGAGGTGAATAATGCGTAAATCAAAAATACTGATATTAATAATTGTCTTGCTGCCTCTGGTATTCTGGGGTTGCAGTGACAAAGATACTGAAACTGAACTGAAACTCGATAAGTTAGAAACCAAGGCAGCCTTGGAAGAGGTCGCTAGACCAAATACAGAAATTACTGAGTCTACAGAGCCTTCCCAAGAACCTTCTAAAGATAGTTCAGAGGAAATGCCGAGTGAGAAATCAGAAAATGAGTCTTCAGAAGCTGAAGAAAATACGAGCGATTCAAGAGGGTCAAATAAGTCAAATGAGGTAAATGAGTCTCTGGAAGAAGATGGAACGGATGAGGAATCCGACTTTGTCGAGCCTCAAGAAGAGATTCTAACTGAGCCTAAGCGCCTGATCCCTTCAGAGGATAAGGTGCCGCTGGCAATGGTTGAGCCTGAAGCCTTCACGGGAGTAGATGGACGCTTGTCTGCTCAGTTCTTTTATCTCTTGAGTCAGGATCCCTTGTTTTATCAATTCAGAGAGTGGAAAGTAGATAAAGAAAATCCGGAGTCTGAGATCAGTAGAGAATTATTGATTCTATTGTCTAAAGATAGTGTCTATATGAAGCTGATTGTCGATGACGTTGAGACAGTTATAGTCAAGCCAGAAAATTCGGCCTTCTACCTTCTTGATCAGGAGAACTATGTGGCACAGAAGCTCTCAGTTGACTCGAAGGCGACAAAGCAGATTTCAGCCTATGCCTTTTCTCAAATTGGTAAAGGAGCCTCTAAGTTGGTTTACACAGGAAGTGGAGAGGCAAAGTTTCATGGTCATGAAGCGACCTTTGAAGAGTACCGAAATGGTTTAAACTCATATGTACGTTACTACTTTGATACAACAGGTAAGCCGTTGGGACATCGACTTATTGAAAATGGTAAATGGGTTGGCGACATTGAGATTTTGGAATTGAAGAACGAGGTAGAAGAGCGCTTCTTCAAGATCCCAGCTATCTATGAAATTATAAACGATTGATGAATCTAGAACTATTATCTAAATATGATCGGCAAGGTCAGGCCTGCGTAGCCAAAATTTATAACGAGGCTAGAATAGATTGCGATCCCTTGATCGAAGAATTATACGTTTTGCGTGACGGAAGTGAGATTAAGGCGGTTGCAGGTCTCAGTGGTCGGAGTATCCGTTCTCTTGCGGTTGCTAGCGCCTATCAAGAGAAGGGGCTAGCTGCTGAATTAGTTGGAAAACTACAACAGCTATTATTGAGAGAGCCAGGTGAGATTAGCATAACAGGAAAGGCTGAGCTGGCTGCTAAATTGGCGCCACTTGGCTTCACTGAAGTAGCAAAAACAGAAAAAGGAACGCCAACTAGTTTCTTGATTTATCCAGGAGACAGTTTTGCTGGTTTTCTAGCAGAGTTGAAGTCTAGAATTGGCGCGGTTCTAGATCTTGGTGCCATAGTGATGAATCTAAACCCATTGACACTTGGTCATCTTTACTTGATAGATGAAGCTCTCAAAGAATGCTCAAATGTAGTTGTTTTCCTGCTTTCGGAAGAGTCCGCGATACCGTATTGTAAAAGACGCGAGATTCTTTTGAAGATTGCAGATAAGCGACCTGGCCTCATTGTTCAAGAAACGGGCCCCTACTTGGTTTCAAGAGCAACTTTTCCAGCTTATTTCTATCCCGATTCGGAAAGCAGAGCTCGTGCCCAAGCGAGTCTAGATGCGGCGGTCTTTGAACAGATTGCGAGAGCTGTTGGCATCCGCTATAGGTATCTTGGAACGGAGCCCTATTCTAGAGTTACTGCTATATACAACGAGGTAATCTCGGCAGCGGCAAAATTCTACGAGGTCCGAATTATTGAACGTCTCAGTGATCGTCAGGGTCTAGCAATATCAGCTAGTCGAGTAAGAGATGTCTTAAACTCAAAAGAACTTTCGAATTGGGAGAAGCGTACCATTTTACAAGAGTTTTTACCGTCTGAGAGCCTGGAAGTATTGTTTCCAAGCAAATAGAGCTGCCACTTTAGAGTGACAGCTCTATTATTTAATTGCCTCTAATTAGCTGTGTTTATTAGATGTGTTCAAAGCGGGCGGTGAAGAAGCGGAGCTGCTTGGGCTCGTAGGCAAATTTCAGGCCACGGATATCTTCCTTGTGGCGATAGAGCTTCGATACCGCATCAATGACAATGTCCATGTGTGAGTAGGTGTAGACTCTACGGGGAATGGTCAGTCGAACGGTCTCGAGTTTAGGAGCGTGGTTTTCGCCAGTCTTCTGGTCACGACCGGCGGAGACAATACCGCGTTCCATGGAACGGACACCGGACTCAATGTAGAGCTCATTGGCGAGGGCCTGTGCAGGGAATTCTTCCTGCTTCAGGTGTGGACAGAAGCGGCGGGCATCTAGGAAGACGGCATGACCACCAACTGGTTCAATGATCGGTACACCATTGGCCTTCAAGCCGTCGCCGAGATAGCGAACTTGCAAGACACGATGTTGAATGTACTCAAACTGCATGGCCTCTTTAAGACCGATTGCCATAGCTTCCATGTCACGTCCGGACATTCCACCATAAGAAGGCATACCCTCAAATACGACAACCAGCTCTTTGGCAGCTTGGAACAGGTCATCATCGTTCATACAAAGAAAACCACCGATGTTGACGATGCAATCTTTTTTACCAGACATGGTGCAGCCGTCAGCATAGGAGAACATTTCTTGAACGATTTGCTTAATGCTCTTGTCGGCATAACCTTCTTCTTGTTCTTTAATGAAATAGGCGTTTTCTACGCAGCGTGTGGCATCGTAGAAGACCTTGATACCATGCTTCTCGGTCAGCGCTCTGACATCCTTCATGTTCTGCATGGATACTGGTTGGCCACCAGCTAGATTGACGGTTACTGCAAGGCAGACGTAGGCAATATTTTCAGCACCCTTCTCTTCTATAAGTCTCTCTAACTTCTGAAGGTCGATATCGCCTTTAAAGGGAACATCTAGGCCCGCATCATGCGCTTCATCACGGATGATATCTACGAAGATACCGCCATTGAATTCTTGGTGGAAGCGGGTAGTTGTGAAATACATATTGCCTGGAACGTATTGGCCCGGCTTAATAGCGATTCTTGATAAGAGGTTCTCAGCTCCGCGACCTTGGTGGGTAGGTACAAGGTGTTTAAAACCAAAAATGTCACGAACAGTCTCCTCAAGATGTTTGAAATTGCGACTTCCAGCATAAGCTTCATCACCGATCATCAAACCTGCCCACTGACGGTCACTCATAGCATTCGTACCAGAGTCAGTTAGCAGATCAATATACACATCTTCTGAATCAATTAAGAAGGTGTTATAACCAGCTCTCTTGGCAACCTCTTCGCGCTCTTCGCGAGTATTCATGCTAACTGTTTCAACCATCTTAATCCTGAAAGGTTCTGCTGGATACATATTACGGTCCATCCTATAATCCTCCTAAAAATATAGACAGTTTCGTCTGCCTGCATAAAGCTAGAGTAGTACAAGAGAAATTTACTGTCAAACTATAATATAATAGTCCTAAAAATGAATATAGTTATCTGTGGTCGGAAAGGATTGAAAATATTCGACTTCTATATTTTTGGTCTGCAAATGACCTATATTTGCTATAATTAACAAGATAAGCCATTGAGGAGGGGAATATGCCCAAATTTTTAAGTCTAGATACAGTTTTTCTACTGTTTATCCCAATAATGAGCTTGGGAATATCACTGATTATCTATTTTATAAGAGGGAGAAGAGAACGAGCCGAGTTAGATAATATCTGGCAGATCAGTGACCTAATCCGCCAATTTTCAGGCCGCAGCATGAATAATCGTCTGGCCTTGGAAGAGTTAATAGCTGAGAATCCTTCTGGAACAATTGAAAGTGGTTTACAAGAGCTGTTGGACGAGTCCGCGCTCAAATACGACGAACGCTGGCTGCCACCCACTGAACATGAGTTCAGCTATATTATGCAGCCGAGTCCAGCAGAGCTTCGAAAGCAGAGCTTTGTAGCTGTAATTATAGTTGCGGTTTTAGGATTGGTAGCGACAATTTATTGTCTCTTTAATAAGAATTTAGCCACTCAACCAATTGCAGCGCTCCTACCATTGATCGTATCAGCAGTGGGAGTTGGTATTTTATATCATCAAGACAAATACTATAAGGAACGTTTGTCAGCTGAACTTGGCAAGCTCAACAAGGCACTTGCCATGCGGTTTCCAGTTTTTAATGATCGTGCTGGCGTTGCGCTTCTTGTTGATGATTTACAAGAGCATGAGGAGCGTTTAAATGAATCATTTAAAGATTTTAATAAGACCGCTCGCTATCTCGCGGATTCAGAATTTTCAGATGGTATCAAGGCGGGCGTCAAAGAGATAATGAGTCAGGAGATCTCGCCGCCAATTCGTGATTCAGCTAAATTAATGCAAGATTTATCTGATCGATTGATCACCGAGCAGGAGACGGGGATGGCGAGACTTGCCGAACAATTTTCACAAGCAGTGGCTGCCAAATTAACTGCCGAATTAAGTCCAGTTAGTACAGAACTAAGTGCAATATCTGAGATGATCGGTGACACTCGTGGCTTCATTCATGACTCAGTAGCTGTTCTTGAAACATCTCGTCAGCAGAATATCGAATTGAATCAGGAGCTTAACCACTCGCTTCATCTCTTTACTGTTGCAAAGAGTGATCTTGCCAATGAAATTTCGGAAATTAGCTCTAACCTAGAGGTGATTTCGGAAACTACTCAAAAGATGGCAGCTATTTATGCAGGTGAAGAGGCAAGGCTTTCGCAACGGATAATGGAACTATCGGATTCGTTGCAAGCGGCTTTTGACAAGTTAACTGATGCTCTAAGTGCCAGTGGTGAATCACTTGAACTTGCAGGCCAAATTAGAACTGAACAAGAAGATCAGAACCGAAGATTGGTTGCTAGACTACAAGAACTCAATGAAGAGATTACAGGGCTAAGCAATAGTCTTGCCCATTCGAGTCAAAATTTCACTCACGAGTCTGCAAGCTATGTCAATCAGACACTTGAAAAATTTGATAATGGATTAGCGGAAGTAGTTGAGCGCCTGATTTTTACGGCTTCAGCTATACGGGATGCGGTAGAAGCTTTGCCTGTCGCATTAAGACCGAATAAAGATATATAGGAGAGAGCTGTGCCAGCTTCGGACAATCCTGAAAAGAAAATACGACCAGTCGAGCTAACTGTTGATGAGCTCTGGAAGAAAGCCAATATGGCTAGTGCCGAGCAGGCTGTTTCTCGTCAGAGAATTATCAAGAGTAGCGATGATCCTGCAGAAAAGATCTTCAAAGCGGCTCAAGATGATATCGACAACGGTGACAGGACGACAGAAGAGAGTAACACGACAGAGGCGAAGGACAATATTCGTGAGTTTGTTAATTCGCTATATCGTGGAGCAGAGCTTGCAGCGGCCCGCGATAAGGGAGATTTGCGAGAGCCCAGAATTAATCTAGAAGGGGAGCGTAGGCAAGCTGAAATTAATACTGCAGAACGGGTGGTCAGTAAAAGGGAAATTAGGCAGGAGGTCACGCCGTCAAGCGGAATCAGACCAGTTAAATTGCAGCTTGGTAGATATGCGCAAGAAGTTGCAGAAGAGAGAGAACATGCCAAATTCAGTGAATCAGTAAAAGAAAGCAGAGACCGCGAACAAGTCGATGCCTTTGCCAAACGGCTTCCTGATTTTAAAAAGGATGGGACTGCTGAGGATAGTGAAGATCGGCGTCTCGGTAGTGAACTAATCAATCAGGCTGAATACACAGAGCTTGAGAAGAACCTGCCGCCCGATTTACAGAGTGTTGAACTTGAGGCTGAACCGGAGACTACTGCCTCTGGCATCAGACACGTACAAAGACGACAGAACCCCACTGAGTTTGAAGATATAGCAGATAGGGGAGGGGCAGCCAGTCCAACTGTTGATACAGACCTCGAAACTGACGTCGATTCTCACCCGCTTTTGAAAGATCAACACTACATAAGAAGCTTAAAGGTCGAACCGAGCCCAGATAGCGAAAATATCCTGGCAAGAGAGATTGCCAAGAAGCGGGAAGCTGTAGAATCAGACATACGGGCAGCTTTAGAAGCTCGCCCAGAGCGCATTGAACGCACAGTTGAGAAACTTCAATCAGGCATGCTCAGTCCGCCTTTCTACGTGCCTCGTTTACCTAGACAGTCGTCTTCATTTTCAGAGGCTGTGGATTTTGCCAGACGTCTGCATCCTCTGCCACAGGAGATGCAGATGGCCCAGCAGCCACCGCAACGCAGTTGGCTTTTAGCCCAGCTCAACCACTGTAACAGCCAGGAGAGACTATCTCGCTTTGCGTTCTCATTGAATCACGAAGATTTGGCCTTGCTGTTTCCGACACTTGCGACTCTGAAGCGCGGCAAGCAAATTGATCGTCTACTCTCAATTATCTTGATGCGCGCCAGTCACTACCTCTACCTACATGGTTGGATCACACTACAATATGCGTACCCGCGCTCTACAGTAGAGAAGGGTCTGAGTGAGCTCTGCTCCGTCCTCGACAAGTCGGAATTTGGTGGCCCAGAACTCGGCCTGTTGGAACGCCAATATATCCAACATCTAAATTTCGGCAAAGAGCAGTTCATCTGGACGAAGGTGCGAAAGATCTCAGAAATCGCCCTGCCAAATCAGCGCCACTTCCTCTCGAAGATCATTTCGTACATTCAAGAAAATGGCTTGGAGTTAGCAGATTTCTACGACGAATTCGCCGTGTATCCTGATTTACCTTTGGCAAAAGCCCTGCAGAGCAGCTGGGATATGGCACTCTACAAAAGACCAAGTGATAGTTCATTCTCACCTCGGCAACTGCTGGAATAGATATCGACATCGCTTGCATAAATCTGCTCAGAGAATTAAGATAAACGACGCAGAGCAAGAGCTCTTAGTCTTGGAAGCGTACCGAAGTGGCCGTAACGGGGTGCTCTCGAAAAGCATTGATCGGGTGACCGATCCGTGGGTTCGAATCCCACCGCTTCCGCCAATTAGCCCTCGCCTAGCGCGAGGGTTTTTCTATGGAGGCTATTATGGAAGCATTATTTATAGTATTGAACCATGAATCCCATCTGGACAAACTCCTCCACGAGCTCAGTGAACAGGGCTTTACCCGTGGAACAATTCTCGAGAGTCAGGGACTTGCGGCAACTCTCGCCCAATTTTCCCATGAATTTGGTATTGGGTATCTTCGCCAAGTTATGAATGAGGGACGACCATATAACAAGACGATTTTTTTCATCTTGAAAGATTCTGATATAGAGCGAGTTAAGGAAATAGCTCGCGAAGTAACGGGTGGACTAGACCATGAGAATACTGGCCTAATGTTTACTTTACCAGTCACCTCTGTAGAGGGACTTGGTAATGTGGACGAGGAGGCCAGATAATGCAGATCTTATATTACCTTGCAGTTCTATTATTTGCGGGTCTGATTTTCTCGAAGTTGCTGGCCCATTTGAAATTACCTGACGTCACGGGCTACCTGATTGCAGGTTTGATAATCGGGCCTTCGGTGCTTGGTATATTACCAGAGGAAGCCTTACCAGCGCTGAGCTTGATCAGTCAGGTGGCCCTGAGCCTAATTGCTTTCTCGATTGGTAGCGAGATGAAGGTTTCTAATCTAAAGAAGCTTGGCGGTGGGATCATATTGGTAACTGTTTGCGAGGCGGTTGGCGCCTTTATTCTCGTTAGTACGGGGCTCTTTTTGATCTTCAAAACAAGCCTGGCTTTTGCCCTGGTGCTCGGTAGTATTGCCTGTGCAACTGCGCCAGCGGCGACGCTATTAGTCATTAAACAGTATAGGGCAAAAGGCGACTTGGTTGATGTTTTACTACCTGTTGTTGCTTTAGATGATGGTATTGGCATTATTGTCTTCGGACTGGCTTCGTCGATTGCCAAGAGCCTGGTCTCTGGTTCAGAACTTCATTTTCTCGCCATGCTGATAAATCCGTTGAAAGACATCTTCTTAGCTTTCTTAATCGGTGCTGTTTGTGGCTTTATCGGCGCTTATATCCTGCGATTCCTTACTAGTGCGCAGAACATGTTGGCCTTCGTCCTGGCTGCCATATTCGCACTTTCTGCTCTCTGTATTTACATTGAGATCTCATCGCTACTCTGTATGATGATATTTGGCTTCGTAATGGGTAATTTCCAGCGAACGACAAGACGTTATCATCAATTACTAGACAATGTTACACCTCCGATCTTCATCGCCTTCTTCGTCTTGTCGGGAGCAGATCTCAAACTCGATCAGTTAGCTGCAGTTGGGGCTATTGGTGCCTTCTATATTGTGGCCAGAGTCTGCGGTAAAGCGCTTGGTTCATTTATCAGTACGCGAATTGTCGGCTATCCCAAGACAGTTCAAAAATACCTGGGTCTGACCCTGATGCCACAAGCTGGTGTAGCCATTGGCCTTTCCATGCTGGCAGTCAAGATTATTCCTGAGCCGCAGGCAGGCATGATTAGAACGGTTATCCTGGGTGCTACGCTAGTTTACGAGCTTTTGGGACCGCTGGTGGCGAAATTTGCATTGGCAAAAGCCGGATGTATCCAAGGACCACCGGTGAAGAGAAAGGAAGCCGAGGCTTTAGCCGCTAAGATGCCATATAATAAACCTGAAAAGCCTGTAAAGGAGAAGTACTAATGATTATTGAAGTATTGGCACCAGAGAGCTGGACGAAACATGGGCAACAGTCAGGTGAACAATCTAAGCTCCTAGCGACAATTTGGGAGATGGCGGCGGCTGCAGGTCAGACTGTACAGTACATGTTGACCTCAGCAAGCGATGAGTTAGAGGGTTTACAAGATGCTCTCTTGCTGATTTCCTTAAATGATCAGGCGCTGACGGCAGCTGCTTATGCACCTGAACTCACTGCGGCCAGTGAAAAGCTCGCAGCTTATTTGGCGGCCGATAAGCCAATACTGGCCATTGGTCCGGGTTTTGAGCTGCTGGTCTACACAGTATTAAGGGAAAGTGATCCGAAATTGGATTTTGCTTTGGGAGAGCCTGCAGAGATCAATGAGCGCGCAATTTTTAGTCCGCGGCTGGGCATTGCTGCGGGGCGCGAGGGAAGTATGCGCTCGACCTTCGAAGCAGACCCTGATCGACCCTGGCCTAGTGCTGAGCTTGCGCCAGTATTGATGCACAAAGGAGAGCTAGAGCTACACCCTGCCATACAGGGTAGACTATATAGAGCTGGTTGGACCTATCCATTTGTCTCTGAAGACTATTTGCTGACTGATTCGATTGCGAGCATTCATAAGCAATTTGCCCTTGGCCTAATAGCCAATTTTGACCTCGCAGAAGAGGCGAGACCTGCGCTGATTGGAGAATTTTTAAAAGCGGGCGATACCGAGTGAGAACATCTAGATGAATTATGATAATATTCTGAATTATAGCGAGGAGGCAAAGATGGCAAAAATCTATCCCGAATTATCGCGGACTTTTAGTGAGTATCTATTAATACCCAATTTGACTGAGCGTGAATGTACACCTGATAAGGTTAATTTACAGACACCCTTGGCGAAGTATAAAGAGGGCGAAGAGTCGAGAATTAAGCTCAATCTGCCCTTTGTCTCAGCAATCATGCAAGCCGTTTCTGATGACCAGATGGCGATAGCTTTGGCGAGGCTTGGGGGACTATCCTTCATCTTTGGCTCTCAGACCATTGAGTCGCAGGCCGAGATGGTCAGAAGGGTTAAGCGATACAAGGCGGGATTCGTAGTTTCAGACGTCAATCTAGATGCCGAATCAACGCTGGAGGATGTGCTGCGCCTAAAGAAGGAGTCTGGCCATTCAACCATGCCAGTTACTGCTGATGGTAGCTCAACAGGTAAGCTTCTAGGTATCGTGACTTCTAGAGATTACAGACTTAGTAGAACGCCATTGGATACCAAGGTCTCCGAATTTATGACTCCACTGTCTGAATTAATTTATGCCGAGGATGGTATCACTCTTTCTGAGGCGAACGACATAATCTGGGAAAACAAGCTGAACCAATTACCATTAGTAGATAAGGATGGCAATCTGGTCTCTCTCGTATTCCGTAAGGACTATGCAGAACATAAGGAGAACCCTGAGGAGTTACTCGACAGTAAGAAGCGGCTATTAGTTGGTGCAGGTATTAACACTAGAGATTATAAGGAGCGCGTTCCAGCGCTCTTAGAAGCTGGGGCCGACGCTCTCTGCATAGACTCATCAGATGGCTTCTCGCGTTGGCAAGAAGATTGTCTGAGGTGGATTCGCAAGGAGTACGGTGAAGACGTGGTGGTCGGCGCAGGTAATGTGGTCGATGAAGAGGGTTTCCGCTTCTTGGCAGATGCAGGCGCCGATTTTATCAAGGTCGGTATTGGCGGCGGTTCAATTTGTGTGACCAGGGAGCAGAAGGGTATCGGATCTGGACAGGCATCAGCTGTGATGATTGTCGCAGAGGCCAGAGATAGATATTTTGAAGAGACTGGCTATTATTTGCCAATCTGCTCTGACGGCGGTATAGTCTATGACTATCACATGGCCTTGGCTTTGGCCATGGGTGCCGACTTCATGATGCTCGGGCGCTATTTTGCCCGTTTTGACGAGAGCCCAGGCCGCAGATTGGTGGTCAACGGCAGCTACGTTAAGGAGTATTGGGGCGAAGGTAGTGATCGAGCCAGGAATTGGCAGCGCTATGATGATGGCAGTGCAGGCGGTAAGATGCACTTTGAAGAGGGCGTCGATTCCTACGTACCATATGCCGGTAAGATGCAGGATAACCTAGATGTTTCCGTGGCGAAAATCAAGGCGACAATGGTGTCTTGTGGTTCTATCGATATAAATGAGTTCCAGAAGAAGGCGCGTCTAGTCGCAGTCTCGCCAACCAGTATTGTCGAGGGTGGCGCACACGACGTAATTCGCAAAGAAAAGGGTCAGATGCACCAGTAATTAGGAGTAAATATGCCAGAAGAAATTTTTGAATTAACTTATGAAGGTTTAAAAGAACTACAAAACGAGCTTGAAGAGCGCAAGACGGTGATTTCAATTGAAATCGCCGAGCGTTTGAAAGAGGCCAGATCCCTAGGTGATCTATCCGAGAACTCGGAATATGACGATGCGAAGGAAGCGCAGGCTCAAAATGAGATGCGCATTGCCGAGATCGAAGACATCCTGAAGAAGGCGCGTCTAATCGAGGACGCAGAAATTTCCAAGGATGAGGTTTCACTGGGTTCCCTGGTTGAGATTGAAGATCAGGAACACAATTATAAGCAAGAGTACATGATTGTCTCGGCGAAGGAAGAGGATATCTTTAAGAATAAGATTTCCAATACCAGCCCAGTCGGCTCTGCCATCCTCGGTCATAAAGAGGGCGATGTCGTATCAGTCCGTACACCGATGGGTTTAATTAACTACAAGATTTTGAAGATTAGCAGACCAGAATAAAATACCAATAGAGGAGTAATACATGTCGCAAGAGAACCAGACCCCCAATAAAGAGCAGAATGTTGAATTCAATGAGCAGATGCAGATTCGCCTGGCTAAACTTGAAGAGTTAGAAGCCAAGGGTCAGAATCCCTTCCATATTAGGAAGGCCGAGCAGACTGCCAAGGCCGCCTATTTAATCGAGAACTTCGATAAATTAGAAGGTCAGGAGTTTACACTCTGTGGACGCCTGTTGAGTAAGCGCGGTATGGGCAAGGTCAGTTTCTCAGATCTCCTCGATATTTCAGGCACAATTCAGATCTTCACGAAAATCGATTGTTTAGAGGAGGAAGATTATCAGGCTTGGTTAAATCTAGACCTCGGCGATTTAGTAGAGGTTAAAGGCGAGCTCTTCCGTACCAAGCGTGGTGAGATCTCACTGAGAAATAAGGGCTATAGACTCTTGGCAAAATGCCTGCGTCCACTGCCTGAGAAATTTCACGGGCTGACGGATCTCGATACACGCTATCGAAAGCGTTATCTGGATCTTATCGTCAATCCGGAGGTTCGTGAGACCTTCGTTCAACGCAGTCGGATTATTTCAGAACTCCGTCATTGCCTGGATAGCGAAGGTTTCCTAGAGGTCGAAACACCACTCTTAAACCTGATCTCAGGTGGTGCTAGTGCGAGACCCTTTATCACGCACCACAATACTCTCGATCTGGATCTCTTCCTGAGAATTTCACCAGAGCTCTATTTGAAGAGACTCATTGTTGGTGGTCTCGAAAGAGTTTATGAAATTGGCAGAAACTTCCGCAACGAGGGAATGAGTGTCAGGCACAATCCTGAGTTCACCATGGTGGAACTCTACCAGGCTTACGCAGATTATCACGATATGATGGATATCACTGAGCGCCTGATTGGCCGAGTAGCGATGATCTCCCAGAATCGTGACGGTATAATCAAGTTCAACGATTTCGAAATTGACTTCAATAAACCCTTCCGCAAGGTGAAGATGTCGGAGCTAGTCAAGTCTTGTTCTGGTGTTGACTTTGAATCTGATCTAAGTTTAGAAGAGGCCAGAGCTGCGGCTGAGAAGGCAGGTTTGAAAGAGCACCTAACTGATAGCATGAAGCAGGGTGATATCTTAAATATGATGTTTGAAGAACTCTGTGAAGCCGATTTAATCCAGCCGACCTTTGTCTACGATTATCCCGTTGAGGTTTCTCCGCTGACGAAGAAGAAACCAGAAGACCCGCGTTTTACAGAGCGTTTTGAACTCTTCATTGCGGGTATGGAAATGGCCAATGCTTACTCCGAATTAAACGATCCCAGAGATCAGCAGGAGCGTTTCATGGAGCAAATGCGCCGCCGTGAAGCTGGTGATGATGAAGCCAATCTGCCAGACAAGGACTTCGTAGAAGCTCTGCAATATGCTATGCCACCTTGTGGTGGACTCGGTATCGGCATCGATCGCATGATCATGATCATGACGAATAACGCCAGTATCAGAGATGTGCTCTTGTTCCCGACCATGAAACCACTGGATAATCAACGTCGAGAACTAGTCACAGCTCAGGCTGCTACCTCGCTAGGCGAAATTGACTTCTCGAAGGTTAAGGTGGAACCTTTATTTGCTGATGCCATCGACTTTGAAACCTTCTCGAAGGCTGACTACAGAGCCGTAAAAGTGCTCAACTGTGAAGAGGTACCCAAGAGTAAGAAGCTCTTGAAATTCACCTTAGATGATGGCTCAGGTGAAGAGCGAGTAATTCTAAGTGGAATTAAGGACTACTATAGTGCTGAAGAATTAATTGGGCAGACCCTGCTAGCCATCTGCAATCTGCCACCGAGAAAGATGATGGGAATTGATTCAGAAGGCATGATTCTCTCAGCCATCCATGAAGAAGATGGGGAAGAGAGACTAAACCTCATCAAGTTAGACCCGAGGATACCAGCGGGCGCTAAGATATATTAAAAGATCACACGACAACATTACTGGGGTTGGGCTAACTTTGACTAACCCCAGTAGCATATCTAAGTCAATGAGAGAAATTAGACCTAATTAATGAAAGAAGATTTTTAATGAGAAAAATATCATTAGTCTTAGTTGTATTATTTATGGCATGTATTTTACAAGCTTGTAAAACGGATTTATATTCCCAAATAGATGATTCATATGTAAAAGATTTTTCAATTAGGGATAATAAATATCTAATGATCAAAGATGAGTATTATGTACAAAATATTGAAACTTCGAATGAAATATCAGGCAAAAAAGATCTAGGAATCATCTGTAAAAATGACAAAACTTCAGAATTAACGATTGAAAACAGTTTTGAAAATTTAAAGGGTATCCTTCTTGTGATTAATGGACTTGATATCGATAAAAAAACAATCGTAATTAATGGAACATACTATAAAATAGCGAAGTTCGAGAACGAGTTTTTAGAAGCATTAGATCTAAATGAATTATTTGAAGATATAGATATTGGTAGCAATCTCAGATTAAATCCTGACAATTTTGCACAGTTTGTAGATAGTAATGAAAATATTTACGAACTTGGTAAATTGATTAACAAGGAAGATCTTGATTTAGATACTTTATCCTATCAAGTAAAACTTGGTGATGAAATTATTACTGCGATCACATTTAATACAGAGACAGGTCAGAGATTGAGTTCTAAAGATAAGACTACTATGCTCACAGATTCCAAGGGTTCAAAGGAAATAAAAACAATATTTTACGGAGAGATTTATAAGACTAAGAATGGTAATTTTGCTGTTGAAGTAGATGGAGAATATAGGGAGTTAGAACCTCAGCCATCCATGAAGTAGATGGGGGGAGGGTGTCCAGAAATCTCTGTAAACAGAGTTACTAAGAGTCTTCTGCCCGGGTAAAATTAAACCAACAGGAGGCCGTAACTATGGCAAAGAGAAATCAAGACAATAGTAAGCAGGAAATCATCAAAAATTTAATCCAAGCTTACAACGTTAAAGATGCTAAGGACTTGCAAGATGCCCTAAAGGACCTACTGGGTTCAACTCTTGAATGCATGCTTGAATCAGAGATGAATGAGCATCTGGGCTATGAGAAGTATGAGAACTCTGACAACCCCAACTACAGAAATGGTTATAAGTCTAAGAAAGTGAAATCCTCACTAGGAGAGTTTGAGCTTTCAGTTCCTCAAGATCGCGATTCCAGTTTTCAACCACGAGTAGTCAAAAAGCGTGAAAAAGACATTTCGCAGATAGAGCAAAAGATAATATCCATGTATGCCCTGGGAATGACCACCAGACAAATTTCAGAGCAGATAGAAGAAATTTACGGCTTTAAGGCCAGCCCCAGTCTCATCTCAGATATTACGGATAAAATACTGCCGGAGATAGAAGAATGGCAAAACAGGCCCTTAGCAACTGTCTATCCAGTGGTTTATATAGATGCTATCCATTTCTCAGTTAAGGAAGAAGGGACTGTAAGCAAGAAAGCAGCTTACATTGTTCTAGGCATAGACGAGGACGGTTATAAAGACGTTTTGGGTATCTACATAGGTCAAAATGAGAGTGCTAAATTCTGGCTAAGTGTATTAAACAATGTTAAGGCTCGTGGTGTAGAGAGAATCTTTATTCTATGTT
>JAUNVU010000023.1:1925-8520 GCA_030537525.1 Eubacteriales bacterium | reverse complement strand
CTAGCTATTGCTTATAGCCTCTAAAACAGACATCTGCGATGCTGGTAGCTTACAACGCAGCTGATAGCCTGCTTCCGTATAAGATAGTTCCTCAATTCGCCCATAGCGACGAATGGTCTCGAGAATCTTCTCTGAACCATATGGCAGCTGAAGATTAAGTGGCAACAGCCTCATATCAGCAAGCTCCACCAGGGTTTCTCGTAATTCAGAAAGACCCTCTCCAGTCTTAACTGAGATCTTAATCTCCTTCAAATAATCGGATTGCCTAAAAAAGTGTCGTTCATGAATTGCCTCAGGATTATTATCAAGTTTATTCATGACGTGAATTCTCGGCTTCAAATTGCAGCCAAGTTTCAATAGCTGCTCTTCCACCACTGCAATCTGTGCTTCCCGATCTGGATCGGAAATATCCGTAACCTGCAAAATAATATCAGCCGTACGAATTTCATCGAGAGTTGCCGTAAAGGCCTCTGCCAATCTAGGCGGTAACTCACGCACGAAGCCAACTGTATCCATCAAGACTATCTCGTGCCCCTCAACCTCAAGCTTCCTGTATAAGGGATCTAGCGAAGCAAAGAGGCGATCACAAGCATATAGCTCACTATCACAGAGCGCATTGATCAAAGACGACTTGCCCGCATTGGTGTAGCCGACCACGGCCACAGTTACCACCTCATTTTGCTGCCTGCGCTTACGCACATTCTCGCGCTGCTTGGCGATCCCCTTTAACTGACTTTTAAGTTTGGTCAAACGTCTCTGTATATGTCTTCTATCGGTTTCGAGTTGCGTCTCGCCAGGACCCCTAGTTCCTATACCACCACCGAGTCTCGAGAGCCATTCAACCGAGCCTCTGAGTCTAGCATTCAAGTCTTCTAGCTGAGCTATTTCAACCTGAATCTTACCCTCTTTCGTCTTGGCCCTAGCGGCAAAAATATCGAGGATGAGGATGGAACGATCTATGACTTTTAATTCGATTAGTTTCTGTATAGCCGACATCTGCGAACCACTGAGTTCAGCATCTAAGACGAGACAGTCTGCTCCTAGCTCCTTAGCCATCTGTCCCAGCTCGATCAACTTCCCCTTGCCAGCATAGTAGGCAGGGTCAATTATCTCGCGCTGCTGAATAGACTCGCCAATAATTTCAAGATCTGCAGACTCTGCCAGTCTGACAAGCTCCGCAAGCGAGGCCTCAGCCCTAGCGGCAGCAATATCGCCACTACCCCATTGAAAACTTAAAAGAATAACTTTCTCGGCCTTCTGCTCGGCCAATAAAAATTCGTGAAACAAATATCTACCTGACTTTTTTATTTAAGTATAGCAGATAAGCTATGTGCTAGAATTGACTAATGAACAGTTTTCAAAATTATAAGCTAAGCAGAGCCTCTATTGACGCTCTAACCAATGCAGGTATTACTAAGCCGACGGCAATCCAAGCCGAAGTCATAGACCACCTCTTAAACGGACGCGATGTCATCGCGAAGGCGCCAACGGGGACTGGTAAAACCTACGCTTTTGCCCTGCCCCTACTCGAGAAAATAGATCCCGAGGGCGAGCCTATTCAGGCCCTGGTACTGGCTCCGACCAGAGAGCTTGCTTTGCAAATTGCCGACGACATTGAACTTCTAATCGCCAATCGGCCAGAGATACAGGTTGCTCTAGTCTATGGCGGACAATCATACGGCAAGCAGATCAAGGCGATAGCGAAGTCCCAGATTCTGGTGGCAACGCCTGGCAGACTGTTAGATCATCTCAGTCAACGGCGCTTAAATTTTAAGAATTGTCGCTACATTGTTTTGGATGAGGCCGATAGGATGCTCGATATGGGCTTCATTGATGATGTCAAGAAGATTTTAAACCGACTGCCAAAACAGCGACAGCTCGCTTTATTCTCAGCAACTCTTTCACGTTCAGTGCAAGATATCTCCTGGGTCTACCAGGATGCGCCACTAGAATTTGAAGTAGTGGCGAAGGCCGAAAACAAGCCTCAAATTGAGGCTATGCACTGCCAGGCAAACGGACCAGCAAGAGTGACTGCTCTCCTCGACTTTTGCCAGGAATTCAAGCTTGATCGCGCCCTGATTTTCGCTAATATGAAGCAATCAGCTGAGATTGTCTCCAGACGACTTCAAGATCGGGGCGAGGCGGCTGAGCACTTGCATGGTGGTCTCAGCCAAAGACAGAGGGAGAAAATTCTCGAGCGCTTCCGCCAGGGCGAGTTAAAATTCTTGGTTGCTACGGATGTCGCAGCGCGCGGCCTAGACATTGAGGATATTCCTCTTGTAGTCAACTACGATCTACCGCAGGAGAATGAGAATTACATTCATCGAATTGGCCGCACTGGTCGGGCTGGCAGCACTGGTTTTGCCCTGAGTTTCTATACCATAGCCAGCGAACCAAGGTTTAGGGAGTTGCTGCGTAGGACCAAGTCACATAGCGAGCTCTGGGACTGGTCTGCTAAGAAGCCACAGCTCAATTGGCTAGAAGACAGTGAAATTGATGAAGCTGCTCTGGCCAAGAAATTTAATGCACGCAATGCCAAGCGCCAAGACGCCAGATCTGATAACAAGCGCTTCAAGGGTGCCAAGCAGAAGTCTAAATATGACAAGAAATCAGCTAATAGGCGTTCTGGCCGACGCAGCCAACGCCGTGGTACTGCGAAAAGCTAGGACAGTAGTACTCAGACTGAATTAATTTAGGCGACTATTTCTAAGATGTGATTTAGCCGCCTTTAATTTTCCCATTTACAGCTGTCTTTATTGTTCAACAGGTCTGAGGTTAAGCAGCGCCCGGATTCTCGACTGTAAATTCCTAGCCTCTCTCAGCCCAACTGCCAAGCAAGCAATGTAGTAAGTAATGAAGCCCAAACCCATCTTCACGGCATAGACAAACAATTGAAAGATCTTCAATTCTGGTGTCCAAGGTATAGATCTCAAGGCAATTAGTAGTACCATCATCAGGAGAGCAGGTGGTATCAATCGTATGGTAAATGGCAGCATGCGGTATGGACGATAGTCTGGCTTGTGCATACGATATGCCTGGTAGACGAGAATTGCCGAAAGTACCGAATATGTCGCATGAGCCATGCCTATACCTTCTAGTCCGAGCTTAAACACCTTCGTATAGAGCAAGATGAAAAGTGGATTGATGACCAAGCTAAAGACACCAACAACGAGGGTGACCTTAGTCACCTTCCTCGCATAAAACGCCTGATTCGTTAAGAAGATCACCGACTGAGCTAACATAGAGATGCAAAACCAACGCATGACCTTAGCCGTGCGCATGACTTCGTCAGCCGTATAATTGCTGGGATTCCACTGAAAAATGGCCTGAATAGTGTCGAAATTCAAGATGGCAAAAGCCACGGCAAAAGGTAGGATAAAGAAAAGAATCCTCCTCAAAGAGCTTGTATAAAGCTTCCGCACCTTCTTCTTATCCCCTCTTGCCATAAAAGTTGAGAGATTTGGCAAAACCACATTTCCAATGCCGACAGCGATAATACCATAGGGTAAAGTCCAGCTGGTCATTCCTTGGCGCAGAGAAGTTACGGCCCCAGTTAACGAGCTAGCAAAGTGATTCATGATCAAGTAGTTTAGCTGCAGCACGGATCCAGATAAGAGAGTTGGTACCGCTAATTTAAGCAGATGCTTAAATTCTGGATCGCCGAAATCAATTCCCAATCGAAAGTTGATCAATTCTCTTCTGGCAAAGAAGGTGGCAAACAAGAAATATAATAACGACGATAAAACTACCGCCCAAGCCACCTTACGCACTGCAGATTCCAGAGGTTCACCAAGTAGGATTAGGCTCACCATATAGGCAATGTTGTAGATAACTACACCAAAAGATGCCGGACCAAAACGCTTATAGGCTTGAAGAACACCATTTGTCAATGAAATGCAAACCATGACGAAAGTCTGGAGAAGCAAAATTCTCGTCACTGGAATGATTAAATCCATCTTCGTGGCTAGCTCAGGCTCTGTACCATCAGGGCCATTACCCATCATAATGGGCATGATATAAGGTACGAGGAAGAAGGCCAATAACAACACGAAGGCCATAACAGAGATGAAGAAGGTGGCAAAACTACTAATCGCCCGCCAACTCCGCTTCTCACGACCTGCTTCTAAACCATGTGCCAAACTCGGGGTCATTACCGCGGCAACAGCGCCACCGATCAGCAGCTCAAACATCAAGTCTGGTAATTGAAAGGAGAAAATATAGGCATCTGAAAGCAGGCCGTAGCCAAATTTAGGGACAATTAAAATCTCTCTTAGGAAACCTGTGATCTTCACCAAAAACATGGCAAAGACAGTGATGAGAGTTGCTTCAGCAATACCCCGCGAAGAGGAGGCACGCTCCCTGCGCTCTAATTCAAGCTCATATTTATCTTGCTCCCTGTACAATTGAGCCTCCTAAGAAATAAAAAATCTAATCTAGTATACCCGAAAATCACTAAAAATAGTTATTTAAACTGCTCTTGCCAACCTGGAAAATACTGTTTGAGTATTTCAACAACAAAAAATAAAATCGCCAAATGATCTGCCGCCCCACCTGGCGAAGCATTCTGTTCTATGAATCTGCGATCTAGTTCTGTCATATATCTGACCAACTCAATGGTATTTTCTCCTGCATCTTCATTGTTTAAATTGTCTCGCAAAACTCTAAGCTTTTTGCCTACCTTAACTTGCCAAAGCCTAGCCTGGCGATAGCCGATTCGCTTATAAAGATTACTGTCAGAAAGTTTTGAAATAAATAACATAAGACATAATAATGCAGCTGACTCTTGGCTCAGACCTCGCCCAATCCCTTGAGCATATAATCGCAAGGCCTCTTCAAAGACCAGAGGATAAGCCCACAGAGCTTCTTCCCTCGCCCCATTTCTACCATGAATTAGCTTTGCCTGGTAGCCGAAACCTGACATAAAATCTCTATTTGCCTCTCGATAATCTTTCTGAGCGAATTCTGCAAGGCAACTAATCTGCTTGCGCCAACTACTAATAAACTCTGTGCAGTTGTCTGCCTCTTTTATAATCAATTCTAAATCGTAGGCTAGGAAACTGAAGGCGAAGACCAAACCTTTATAGGTATTTGTCTTGCCGCCACCTAATTTTGATTCCAGGCGCTGGCCATTACTCCGCAGAGCATTGAAGGCCGCAAGCGAATCCAGCTGAGGTCTAGCTTTTGCCAAATTCAAAGCAAGCCGAGCTTGACTCACTACCAAGGGTATGTCAGCCGCCATAATTTCATAGCTTAGATCCCGATGGGCGCCCGAGTTATGACGATCAACCAAGCCAGGTTTCGGTGCAGTGTAAAGTTCTAGACGCAGGGCCTCTGCTACTAAATGCAGAATTACATCCGTCATTAAATGACGATCTGATTGAGTTCACAAAGCTGCATCGCCTTGTCGAGCCCGATTATGCCAACTAATAAATAACGCTTACTAAAGTTGTCATAGAGAAATTCCTTATGGAGACGGAAATTTTCTATCTTACCAGTGCTCTCAACATGCATCCGTGGACCAGTACAGTAGTGCAAGACGTCCCCAAGCAAGATGTGAAAATCATCCTTATAAGAGATCGGCAAATCAGCTGAGATCTTCTCTTGAACTATGGCTTCGAGCTTACCGATGTCGATTTCAGGTTTATTTTCAAAACTCAATATGAAGCCGTGGCGTACGTCATCATGCTCAAATTTTCCGTAGCCCATCTCAATTAATTCCTGCTCAACTAAGTCTTCAGCTGAATGCGCCATCTTTCGATAGCGGACAGAGGGCATTACAATATCAACTAGGTCTTGCGGCTCAGGACCAAAGACCGAAGGTCTAGTGATGATCAATTCCTCACCAATGCCGATGAGTAGGTGGGCGTTGCGTTTCAATAATGGATAGACGAGCTCGAAGTGCTCTACAATTACTCTGCGATTCAGAGACAAGGCCTCATCGATGGCATCAGCCAGATCAGTCAATTGGTGAAAGCCCTGCTCGAAGCGAATATCTAGGTGATAGGTATGAGGCTTAAAAAAAGAGCTATCGTCCAGATCCAAGATGGGTAACGGGCGGATATTTACGCCAGAATCATCATTTGTCAGTTCGAGTCCAGGGAACATCCCTTTGATCAGCATCGACTTACCAGAACCAGCCTCGCCGACTACTCCGATGAGATTGTCATAGGGTGAGAGATAGATCTGGGCTATCTGCGCTCCCGCATCGGCCATGCGAATGGCACCCCGGGGCGCTAAGTGAACGCTATATAGGTGGTTTTTCTGCATGCGGGCTGAATAGGACATAGACACCTCGTTAATTTAATTATTTTAGTCATTCTAGCATAGGCGGTTGGCCTAAATAGAACTAATTTGTCATGCAATTACTGTAGTCTGAGGGACTTCTTTAGCAGTATTTTCGCAGCTTCTGGATGCCGTTTAGATAAGACGCCCAAGGCTGCCAAGATGTAGTCGTGATCTAGAAGGTACACTACTTCCTCTGTCGGTAAGAGTAAGTCCCTCTTCTTATTCCCGACAGCCTGACGAAGTAGCTCCTTGCCGTGATCCAATCTAGTCAAAGCGCCGCCCGTTCCAATCACGTACTTGATTTGTGTCA
>JAUNVU010000023.1:0-1825 GCA_030537525.1 Eubacteriales bacterium | reverse complement strand
CGTTCTCCATAGTCAGTACCACCGGCGAGGAAGAACATCTTCGGCTCAAGTTCTTGAATCTTCTTTAAGTCACCTCGTCTGAGACGACCTGCCGTAACCAGCTTGACGACTGCCCCTGATCCCAATGCGGCCTCTCTGGCCGCTCGCACCGTCATGTCATAGACCAGGCCGTGCACACTCATGCGCAGACCACCAGCCGCCGAGGAGGTCGCGAGCATTTCCGCTCCCTCGCTCGTGTAGTCTGGTAGTTGCTTCATGAGATCTTCGAGGGCAAGGCGCAGCCCGATCGAAACGTCGCCTTCTAGCACCGTCGTATGAGACTGCCCCTGCCCTAAAAATTTTGGATCCTCAGTGTCGAGGTCGGTGAAGGCATTCATCACCGTCGTGGTCGAACCAATCTCGGCCAATAATAATTCAATCTGTGTTTTCACAATTTTTTAATCTTTAAACCCCGCGGCTTTTGCCAAAAATTTGCTTACTCGGTATCTGCAGCCTGGTTCTCCCAACGCTTCTTGACCAAGAATGATGCGACGTCGATGCCCTTGGAACCACGGCCGAAGCCAGCGTCGAGGCCTGCTTCTACCGCCATCTCATTGTTGACCTGGGTACCACCTCCAGCGAGGATCAGGCGATCTCGGACACCGCGTTCCTCGCAGATTTGAGCTAGGCGCCTCATGTTCTTGATGTGAATGTCGTCATGCGAGATGATTGTCGACTGCAAGATCGCGTCTGCATTGGTCTCGATTGCCGCATCGACTAGCTTATCGACAGGGCAGGATGTGCCGAGGTAGTGGTATTTGATACCGAAGCCCTCAATGCCACCGTGCTTGATGTCGAGAATTTCTTTCAAGCCGACCGAGTGCTCGTCTTCACCCACAGTTGCTGCGACTACCGTCATTGGCTGTGCTTGAATGGCATCGCGGATCTCTCTTTCCGTGAGTGTTTTCACCTTTTCGGGAATGACGAGGTCGTTGATATCGATGTCGAAATTGACGACACCCTTCATCTCGAGCAAACAGCCCTCAGCTGGGTGACAGACTTGCTTATTGATGACAACACATTCTTCTAAACCGAGCTTCTCGCCGATCGCCATGGCTGCAAACTCCGCTCTGTGCTCGTCAAGTGGTAGGAAAAGTTGGAGGACGACAACACCATCGGCTAGCCATTCAACCTCTGGTCTGACAATATTCGGATTGTCGTAGTACTTCTGCTTGGCTTCGATTCTGCGTTCGACATTGTCATCTTCGTCTAGTTCATCAATGAAAACAATCTTTTCGGGACATTGGAAGGTGTCGCCACCGATGGCATCCTCGGGCTTCTCAATACCTTCTGGCAGATTGTTCTGGCCGTAGTGCACCGAGACTGGGGCGAAGTAGTCGTCTGCCCTGTAGAAGAGAGCATTAGCGCCAATTCCTCCCTCTTTTTCACGCACGATACCATCACCCTTACGCTCCGGATAGAGTCCCGAGTCGATGAAGAAACCGGCTTCTACAGAATCGAAGTAACCGCCAGTCTCCAGCATCTCTTCCATGAAGAGGATGGCTCTTTCTTTTAGCTCGCGGGCTGTCTTCCCAAGCTCGGATTCGCGATCTATCTTGACCATCTGTCTGAAGCCATCCAGACCGTTGAGTGCCTGTCTAGCTGTGTTCAGAGCAGCAATATTATTGTAGTGCCAGGGTACGTTACGACCCTCGTCTGGGGTGATAGTTGACTGAATATCGGCAGAAGTCAGTCGCGAGATGACGAGGTTTAAGCTGTGCGTAACCGTCGCCTCACGCATATCTGATTCCATGTACTTCGTGTTCATCTGCGCCCGCATCTTGTA
>JAUNVU010000001.1 GCA_030537525.1 Eubacteriales bacterium | reverse complement strand
ATCTCGGCAAAAGCATCACTTGATTCTAAAGTCGACTGTCTCAAGCTTGGCGCAGATGATTATCTTGTTAAACCATTCGACCTTGCAGAATTAGAGGCGAGAGTTGAAGCCTTACTTCGTCGTCGAAATCCCCAATCAGCACCAAGCACAGTATTTGGAAACTTTACAATTAATCGCGACATCTATGACTGCCTATATAGAGATAGGCCTCTTGGGCTTACGAAGCAGGAGTTTAAAATACTTGAGGTTATGATTAGAAGGCCTGATAAAGTATTTAGCAAAGAAGAAATCTACAATGAGGCCTGGGATGACTATTACCTTGGCGATGACAAGACTATTAATGTCCATATCAGCAATTTGAGACGCAAGTGCAAGCAGATAAATGCCCCAGAGCTTATCGAAACCGTCTGGGGAATTGGCTTCAAGCTCAGGAAAATAGAATCTTAAACCTTATTTAATACTTTCTTAAATCTAAATTTAATTTTACACTGACAAGCTTCGTTACTCTTAAGTAGAAAGGTGGTTCCCATGACGAACTGTATTTTAGAACTTAAGGATGTCTCGAAAAGCTACCATGAGATCAAGGCTCTAGATAATATCAATCTGCGTCTATTAAGAGGCGAGATCTATGGACTAATCGGCCGCAATGGTGCGGGTAAGACAACATTGATGCGGATCATCAGCGGCTTGACTTTTGCCGATTCTGGTACAGTTGAAATCTTCAATAAGGATGCCAGTGTTTACGAGGATATGCTTGAACGAATTGGTGTGCTCATTGAGACTCCTGCCCTATACCCTAATCTCTCAGCAAGGAAGAACCTAGCGCTAAAGGCTGCTGGAGTCGGGCTCGTAGACTACGAACAAATTGATGAGCTGTTGCTTGCTATGGGATTAGATCCCAAAGATAAGAAGATAGTCAAGAAGTTTTCGCTCGGTATGAAACAGCGCCTCGCCATCGCCATGGCGCTCCTCGGCAACCCTGACATTCTGCTGCTCGATGAGCCCGCCAACGGCTTGGACCCACAGGGAATTATTGCCATCCGTGAGAGTCTGCTGCGGTTGGCGCGTGAAAAGCAAATCACCATCATGGTTTCAAGCCATATATTGGATGAACTCTCGCGGATGATTACTAGGGTTGGAATTATTGAACAAGGCCGTCTGATAGAAGATATTTCCAAGCAGGAATTGGATGAGCGCTGTAGAGAGAAACTCGTCATTAAAACTGCTGAAATTGAGCGGGCTGTAAATATCCTCGAAGAAAACTTAAAGATCAACAATTTCAAAGTCGTCGACGGTGAAACTATAGAGATCTATGAGCATCTAGACTCGGCACGTGAAATCAATAGTAGTCTCTCGAAGTCAGATATCCCAATTGACTTTATCGGTGTCTCGAAGACCAGTCTAGAAGAATATTTTATGGAGAGGATAGGTGCCACTCATGCTTAATACACTTCGGATGGATATCAAGCGCACATTTAATTCCCGCAGCTTATACGTAGTTTTGATTATCAACTTCTGTCTTTTAATCATCTTGAGCTTGCTGTTTAGTTTCATCTTTAGTGATCTCTTTCAGGAAATGACTATCGGAAATAACAATATATCCGTGCACACTCAGAATCAGGCTGGACAGATACACTTAAGCGAAGAGCAAGTGGAGATGTTAAGGAAGGCGACCAACGAGGAGATGAGCGTTGGTTACCTGATGTATGGAATGAGAGGTGCTGGCCTCTATAGCTTACTAATTTTTATAGGCTTATTTGTCGTCAGTGAGCTGGATACAGGCTTCATCAAAAACATCCCTCTCAGCTCGAAACGGCGCACACAACTCGTACTCTCTAAGCTAGTGGTTGCAATTGTAGTCTCCCTTTCTCAGGTATTTGTCTACATCCTAGCCGCTATCATTGGCAATCTCATCAACACAGGACAAGTGAACTTTGGCAGTTTAAATGAGCTTGCCTCGTATTGGGGTCCCTACTGCTTGATCACTTCAGCCTACGCTTCACTAATTATCTTCTGCGGCTACCTCAGCAAGAGTAAGGTCCTCACGATTATTCTGGCTTCCCTACTCTCCATGGGCATTGTGGACCTCTTCTTAAGAATGCTAGCCAGGATCATGGATCTACCGTCAGAATCCTTCGTCAAGTACTCTTTGATGTACTTCTATCAACAAGATAGCTTTAGTATAGAGAGTTTGAAGCTGACCTTGCCTATCGCCCTGGGCTTTTGCCTAGCTTTTTCTGGACTTTCTATTTATCGCGCTCGCACTATGGAGATTAAATAGTAGTGTTTCTAATTTATCTATTAGCAGCCATACTCATCGTGCTGCTTGTGATATTCCTGCTCTACCGCATGGAGATTCGGAAGCTTCAAAAGCAAATACAGTTTCTGAGTGAAAATCAAAGCAATAAGGAGCTCACTAGCTCCCTTCGCTTTCGCGAGCTAAGGGAGCTTCAATCTCTATTAAACAAGTTAATTCGATATCGCAAACAAGAACGTGAAAACTTCCTCCGGCGTGATCATGAACTCAAAGAAACAATCAGCAACATCTCTCACGATATCAGAACTCCTCTAACCTCGCTTGCTGGCTATTTTCAATTACTGGAACGCTCCTCTGACCCCGCGCAACGGGAAAAATATAATGCGATAATTGAGGGCAGAATTAGAGAACTTCGAGACTTGCTAGAAAATTTCTTTGACTATATCAAGTTAGAAGATGAGCGCTATCAGTTGACTGAAGAACAAGTGGAATTAATCGCCTTGCTAAAGACTTCTATCCTCTCCTTCAAGAAGAAGTTTGAGGAAGCGCCGATACAACTGAGACTCAACTTGCCCACTGAACCAATTCAACTTCCCGGCAATCACATGGCCTTTCAGCGCATTTTTAATAACCTTATTGAAAATGCCATTTTACATGGCAAAAGCCTGATTGAAATCGAAACCCGTGATCTTGATTCTGAAATTGAGCTGATTTTTATAAATGATGCTCTAGACTTACGCGAGCTCGAGATTGAAAAGGTCTTCAATCGCTTCTATAAGGCAGATCGAGCTAGAAGCGCTAATTCGTCGGGACTCGGACTAACCATAGTGAAATCACTCACGGTGAAGATGGGCGGCGAAGTAAAGGCCGAGACCTGCAAAGATCGCTTTATTTTAAAACTATTGTTCAGAAAATAACTCAGAGATCCTCATGCTATAATGTGAATACGTATGAAGATAAGAAAGGAGCTCCTATGAAACGCTACTTAGTACTTATCCTTGTTTTGCTGTTCACAATTACCATGTTTGCCGGCTGTGAAGAGCTGAATACCAAGACTGATGAAACGACTGATCCGGAAATTGAAAATCCTGACAACGGTGCTGAATCTACTAATGAAACCACAGATAATGACGAAGCTTTAAAAGCAGCTGAGCTCGAGATCGAAGAAACCGTTTTATTTGATGCGTTACCCGAACAGGATGCCAGTAGTTTTTTTGCAGCTCTCGACTTAATTGCTAAGAGCTCCTTGAAATTTGCTGAGGATACGCTTGCTGGCGCTCCTAATCTAGCTGACAAGAACTTTGTCTACTCCCCTATTTCCACCTGGCTCTGCTATGAACTATTCCTTGGTGGAATCACAGGTGAGTTGGCTGAAGAGCTACAATCCAAATTAGAGCCAAACAAGTTTAACGCTGATGATAAGCTCGATAATATTGCACGATTTGTTGACTATTACGCAGCAAAGGAACATTCGGCAAGGACCCATAATCTCTTACTTATCACAGATAAAATGGACTTTATGCCTGAGTATTTAGAATATGCTGCAAACTTTAGACCTCTCCTCTATAGGATGGACATGAATAGGACGAATGAGGTAACAGCGGCAATCAATAAGTTGATTGATGAAAAAACAGCTGGCTTAATTCCAGAGTTTTACGAAGATGATCTAGACGAGGAAATCGTCAGTATACTGATGAACATCACCACCCTAGATGCTAGGTGGAAAACTGAATTCCAGCCAGAATTTACTGAGGAAGAAGAGTTTCACAAAGCAGATGGTTCAACTGTCACTGTCAAAATGATGAACCAGACTGTTTCAAGAAGTATGAGTTACGCTGAGGATGAGTACGCTCAATATCTAATTAAACCTTATCTTGGAAATATAGAAATGTATCTCATTCTACCCAAGGAATCAGTAACTCCTGAAGAAGCTCTTCACCACTTTCAGAAGAATTTGGATAAGTTTGAATTTGAAGAATACACCGTAGAGCTTAAACTACCCAAATTCACTATCGAGAGCGATTATGATCTAAAAGAATTACTATCCAAAATGGGCTTAGAGAAACTCTTCAGCCCAGACTATGCTAATCAGATGAATCGGTTAGTTAATGGGATCGATTTATTTATCGACGCCTCTAGACAAGCCGCAAAAATCGAGGTGTTCGAAGAAGGAACCAAGGCCGCTGCTGTCACTGATATTGCGGTCATGGAGGCCAGCATGGCACCTGTTGAAGATTTCATCGCCCTGCACTTTAATCGCCCATTTGCCTTCTCAATTATCGAAGGACTTGGCATATGCCTATTCGAAGGTGTTGTAATGGATCCTACGGAATAGGATCAGGCTACCGACTTAGATTGCTCTCTGTACATCTTCGCATAGAGGCCATTTAAGGCAAGTAACTCGTTGTGAGATCCAGACTCGGCTATTCTGCCGTGATCTAGAACATATATACATTCGCAATCTTTAATCGTCGAGAGACGGTGTGCTATTAAGAGGGTAGTTCTACCCTCTTTTAATTTACTAATGCCATTTTGAATCAGCGCTTCCGTCTCTGAGTCAATATTTGCCGTAGCCTCATCTAATACGAGAATTTGTGGGTCCTGGGCTAATGCCCTTGCAAAGGAAATCAACTGTCTCTCACCAGTGGAGAAACCTGCTCCCCTCTCCCTAACTGGACTCATGATTCCTGTATTTAAACGCTCGAGCAGAGGAGCACCTCCGACTTCACGCAAGGCTCGCTCTGCATCTTCAGGACTGATTTCTTCGTTGTGCATGGAAATATTGCCGTAGATACTATCCGTGAAGAGATACGGATCTTGTAAGACTATGGCCATTTGGCGACGTAATTTCTGAATGTCATAGTCTTCAAGTGGCTTACTATCAATTAAAATCTCGCCATTGCCTGGTTCGTAGAAGCCAAATAGGAGATTCATGATGGTGCTCTTACCAGAGCCCGTGGGCCCGACGAAGGCGACGGTTGACCCGGCTTTTGCCTCGAAGGAGAAATTCTTAAGTACCAGCTCATCTTTGTAGGCAAAGTCGACATTCTTAAAGACTATTTCACCATGAATTTGCGAAGTACTGCCAGCGACGTCTGCTATGGTTTCTTCTTCAAGTAACTCGAAAATATGATCTGCTGCACCCTTTGCATTGACCAGAGCAGTCATTCTCTCCATGATCTGATTTAGGCTATCACTGATGTTCATCATGTATTGGACGAAGATATATAGACTGCCGATGGGCACAGGCCAGCGGGCCGTCAGTTTTCCGACTCCAAAATAACTGATGATCAAGACGAGCATTAAAGTACCAATTGCGCTAGTGAGGGTGTATGAGCTATATGAATAGAGGAAGGTTAATTCCCTGCCAGCGCGATAGTATTTTTCGCTGGTCTCATTGATTTCGCTATAGGATTTTTCTTCTCTATTGAGGCTCTGGATTAATTTTATACCTGCTATACTCTCATTTAAGATGCTGTTAATGTCAGCTAGGAGACGCCTCGACCTGCGGATGATTGGCTGAGATCTTTTAGTAAACGATTTGATCATTAGGAGAACTAGTCCAGGGGAGATTAAGCCAAGCAGAAATAGGCGAAAGTCAATTCTAAATAGCATTACGTAAGAAGTAACTATCAGAAATGTAACTGACACCAATTTCACCATAGTTCCTGCAAAGAGGTCGCGGATAGTCTTGCTGTCATTTGTTACTCTCGAGACGACCTTGCCGGCGGGCAAGCTATCGAAGTAGCTAATTGGTAATTTCTGTAGATGCGAGAATACATCGAGCTGGATGTAATTGGCTATTTTGTTACCCATGTATTGCAGAGAGAGACCTGCGAGATAAGCACATACTGAAGCCAGGATTACCAGAGCAAAGTACATTAATAGATAGTTTTTGAAACTTGATGGATCGGCAATGCCCTGTTGCAGACTCTCGCTATCTAATATTTGGGCCAAAACTATGGGCATATAAATTCTAGCCCCGATACCTACAAACTCCAATACTAGGCCAATGAACATACTTAATTTGGTGCGCAGCGCGTAGCTAAGAAGGCGCGACCAAGTGCTAGGATTATGCTTTCTATCTTTCTTCACGGTTAACCTCTTCAGATAACTGTTGACGTTCATATTGCTCACGATACCAGGCTGACTTTTCAATTAGTTCCTGGTGACTACCACTATTGGTAATCTGGCCATCTTGAACAACAATTATTAAATCCGCATCTCTCACAGCGGAGAGTCGATGAGCGACAATAAGAGTCGTTCTCCCACCTCTGACTTGACGCAGGGCTGAGAGGATATTTTCTTCAGTAATAGCATCGACTGCCGAAAGACAATCATCAAGGATCAAGAGTTCTGAATCCTCCATCAAGGTCCTCGCTATACAAACACGCTGTTTCTGGCCGCCTGAAATAGCAATGCCTTTCTCACCGACTTGCGTTTCGAGACCTGCAGGCATCTCATCAAGATCCTTCTCCAGATCTGCCCACTCAATAACAGCTTGTAATTTGGCATCCGCCTCTTCAGGGCTGAGTTCCTCACTCAAGCCGAGCAGAATATTATCCCTGATGGATTTCGAAAACAAAAAATTATCCTGTGGAGCATACGATATGACTGAACGCAGTTTCTTCCTGTCGATTTTAGAAAGGTCCTTACCTCCCAGAAAAATCTTTGCTTCAGGTAATGGATAAAAATGTAGCAGCTGCTCTACTATTGTACTTTTGCCACTGCCGACTGGACCGACAATGCCGAGTGTCTGGCCTGCGCCAAGTGCGAAATTGATCTTGGTTAAAACTTCCGAATCAGAACTGGGATAGCTGAAGGAGAAGTCTCTAAACTCTACGGAGTACTCCTTTGGCAAATCATCTTTAATTAGACTGTCGTCTATTGTCACCGGCTCGTTTAAGAGCTCATCAATACGTTCCATCGAGGCCGATCCACGCTGACCAATATTGATAAATTGGCCTATGGCAAACATTGGTGAAATGAAGAAACCCAAGTAAAATAAGAAGGTTGTCAGTTCTCCAATCGAAAGTTTATTACCATGAATTAGGACTACACCGAGGCCCACGGCAATTAAGAAGGCTATGCCTGGAAAGAAATTGGCCACTGGCGTATACAGCTGTGTCAGATAGCATGCTTGCATATTCTTTCTGAAGAGGTAATCGGCACTCTCCTTAAACCGTTCACTCTCTTTTTGTTCCAGATTATAAGCCCGCACAACGCGTACGCCTGAAACCCCCTCCAACACCGCTTGATTCAAGCCTTCAAAAGCTACTTGCGCCTCTTCATAGCGATTATAGAGCTTCTCACCTACATATTTCGAAAAGAAGATGACGAAAGGCAGAGGAATGATCGACGCCAAGGTCAACTGCCAAGAAATCGCCATCATGAAGCCAAAAAGCAGCACTGGCCAGAAGGTGGAATCGACCGCAGTCATCATGCCATAAGCTGAAAGATCACTCAGCGCATCGACATCACTCGTTGCCCTAGCCATAAGTGCGCCTGTGGTATATCTACTGTAAAAGTCTGGACCCTGCTTCAACAACTTTTTGAAGATGCGATCTCTGGCAAGATAGTCAATTTCGTCCGCTGCCCGAAATAAATTGTAGCCCCAGAAGAAGTCGGCAAAGTAGATCACAACTGTCAGACCGACTAAACTTAATACTTGCCACTTTAATATTGACCAAGTAAGTGTATTACCGACAATCTCGTCGACCACGGTACCAATTATCTTCGGCGGCAGTAACATCAATATCTTAGCGATTAACATGACAGTAAACGCCATGATATAGCGATGTCTATAGTATCTAATGAACCACTTGAACTGTTCGTAATATTTCTTAATCATGAGCTATCTCATCTAAATAATTAAACTGCACCATTTCGCGAATCAGGACCGGATCTGTAGTCTTACTCAAAATCCACATCAATTTAGTAACGGCTACTTCCGTAGTCATATCATTACCAGGAATTACACCTAGTCCTTTCGCAACTTCTCCAACTCCGTAAATTGAAAGATTAACACCCTCATAAGTACACTGCGAAATCATTACAACGGATATATTACAATCATCTATCAGATGCTTGATACCACCTGCCATACCCCTCGTCAGATTCGCTATACCGCCGGCTCCAAAACCCTCAATTACAAGAGCACGGCAACTGCTATTAGCGTAATAGTTCAAAATATCGGCCTGAGTTGCAGGTGTCAGCTTCAAGAGTCCAACATTTTCGCATAAATCGAGAGTCTGTTCCTGGAAAATCTTATCAGGATCCTCAATAGGCAAAAGCCCAGGACCGTCTCTCAAAACCTTTAATTGTCTGTGCCAGACAATCTGCCCGTCCTTTAATTCAGCAAGTACTGGATAGTTTCTGGAAACATAGGCATCCTTGTTCTTCGTGTACATCTTGAAGGCGCGAACCCCGTGAATCAACTTACGATTAAAAGCAATGGCAACACCAGGCTCTGCTTCTAGAACGAAGCGACAAGCAGATTCCAGATTATCAGGTCCATCCGAATCCTCGACTGTAGATGGTTTCTGCGAACCTGTTAATAGTACTGGTATTTTGAGATTTCTCAGCATAAAAGAAAGAGCAGCCGCCGTGTAGCACATAGTATCAGTACCATGCGTAATGACGACCCCGTCATAAGCAGTCTGAGCAATTGATACTGCACTAGCTATAGTAATCCAATCCTGAACCTCCATTTCAGAGGAATCCTTGTTCATCAACTGCTGTGCGATGAAATCAGCCTCCGCAGCTAATTCAGGAATCTGGGCTAAGAGTTCTCGTCCAGTGATGCCTGGGACGAAACCTCGATCAGTGGCTACACAAGCAATAGTTCCACCAGTAGCCAATAGTAGAATTTTCTTTTTCCGTACTTCAGCCATCTTAGTCCACTCTCAATTTATTTTTTCTTAAAAATACCCGACCTAAAATAGGCCAGGTACTAATATAACTTCTATAAGTTTATTTTATTGCAGCGATGGCTTCAATTTCTACTCTGGCACCCTTGGGCAATTCCTTGACTGCGACACAAGCTCTTGCTGGATACTCTCCATCACTAAAGAAACTGGCATAAACTTCATTGACTTCAGCAAAATCACTCATATCAACTAGATAAATATTGCACTTGATAAGATCCTTGAAGTTACCGCCAGCCGCCTCCAAGATGAAACCGATATTCTCCATGGATGCTTTGGCAGCTCTTGAAATATCCTCGATAATTAATTCGCCACTCTCATATTCTACAGGTAATTGGCCAGAGATAAAGAGCATACCCCCTGCCTGTTTTGCCTGTACATAGGGACCTACTGCTGCTGGCGCCTTCTCTGAGTGTATTTTTTTAATTTCCATAAAAACACCTTTCTACGAGCAAACTTTTAAGCTCGCTGAATTGAGGATATTATAACATTTACAAGAGTCGGTAGTGAGGTGACAAGATGACAATTACTAAAACAAGAGATAAGTTAGAGAAAACGAGAACTAGGACCAGTTTGTTATTTCTCATTCTCAACACTTTACTATTCGTCAGCAAAATACTGCTAGGCTTAATTACTTCTTCAATGAGCTTAATCGCCGATGCCATCAACAATTTAAATGATGCGCTCACATCTCTTATTGCCTTCTTTAGCAACAAATTTTCCAACAAAGCACCAGATAATGAACATCCTTTTGGTCATCGTCGCATTGAGTATATAGGCAGCACTATTCTCGCTATAATTCTTTTATTTTCCAGTTTTGAGGTTATAAAATCTGCCATCCAGACGATCTACAGTCATCAACGTGCTACGATTAGCTTTGAAATCTTCATCGTATTAATGCTTTCAATAGCCATTAAGAGTTTCTTTTTCATTCGTTCACAGATGATTTACAAGAAGACAAACTCTCTCATTTTCAAAGCGATTCTAAACGACTCTTTAATGGATATTATAATCAATATGCTAATGCTAATAACCCTGATATTGGCCAAATTTAGCAAACTACCATTGGATGCATTTTTAGCTGTGCTACTGGTAATCATCATTGCCTGGCAGGCCGTACAAATCTTGAAGGAGAGCTTCGATGAAATAATAGGCAAAAGCCCGCCAAAGGAATTAATTCAGGCAATTGATAGACTCTATGATTCTTCTTCAATGATACTTGAGCACCACGACCTCGTTCTCAATAATTATGGTTCAGGCAGAACTATAGGTAGTATCCACGTTGAAGTTGATGCCAGTCTCGGTTTAATAGAAGTCCACGAAGAAGTAGAGCGTCTTGAAGTCGAAGCGCTAGAGAAGTACGGAGTACTGCTCAGCACTCATGTTGATCCCCGACCACTAGACGATCAAGAGTTAAATGAGGCTCGGAAGATAATTCAAGACATCTGTAAAGCTTATGAACCAGCTCCCTACCCTCATGACTTTCATCTTTACAGATATGATGGGAAGGAAGTTTTAAAAATTGAAATTCTTTTCCCCGAAAGCTTACAGACCTCTGCTGATCAGATTATGCAGGAGATAAGTTATACCTTGAGTGAAGAGTTGCCTAAGATTAATTTGCAGATCAGACCTGAATTCGGTCATTTCCCCAGGGACTAGATAAATTATCTGTCCTTCTCTTGTAGTATATCCTCCTTTAAATCCCAAAGTTTCTGAGAGAGGTCTACATAATAGATTTGGGGATTCTCCAAACGCTTTATACTATTCCAAAGCGTAGCTAACTGCTCCTTTGCATAATCTCTCGACTCATCCAAGCTAGGCTCGTGATAGACAAGCTTGCCTGCTCTGAAAATTGGCTCAAGTAGTTTCCTTGCTTTAAAGTTTGTCAAAGTCTTACGCTTCCATGTGTGTAGAGGATCGAAGATTTCAAGATCCTTGCTATCATCAATAACCTCTTCCTCTAGGCAGATTAAATCAGCTTCGGCAAAACCTTCATCGTTATATAGACGATACACGTTCTTCGGACCTGGATTAGTGATCTTTCCAGGATTTTCAGAAATTTTCATACGGGGCTCTAGTTTACCATCGGCATTTTCAATTGCAGATAGCTTATATACTCCAGAAAATACAGGTTCTGCACGCGAAGTAATCAGACGCTCACCGACACCGAAACTGTCAATTGTTGCACCTTGCACCAATAGTTCGCGAATTAGATACTCATCTATAGAGTTAGAAACTATAATCTGGCAGTTCTCTAGTCCTGCCTGATCTAATGCTTCACGGCATTTTTGTGACAGATAGGTAAGGTCGCCACTGTCAATGCGTACAGCTTTTAGACTCTCTCCTCTCGGCTCTAAAAATTCTCTGTGAACTCTAATGGCATTGGGCAAACCAGACTGCAGAGTATTATAGGTATCAATCAATAATTGAGTGTTTTCAGGATGGACCTCAGCGTAGGCCAGAAATGCTTCATACTCAGTATCAAAGGCTTGGACCCAAGAATGAGCCATTGTACCCATAGCAGGGATACCAAATAGTTTGGCAGCTAGAGTACAAGAGGTACCTGCAACCCCACCGATATATGCAGCTCTGGCACCGAGAATTGAAGCGTCATAACCTTGTGCCCTCCTGGCACCGAATTCAATGACTTTCCGCCCCTTGGCAGCTCGGACAATTCTTGCTGACTTTGTCGCGATGAGAGATTGATGATTAATCGACAATAAAAGCATAGTCTCAACTAGTTGACACTGGATTAGTGGACCACGAACTCTGACCAAAGGTTCCGCTGGGAAAATCGGAGTTCCTTCTGGAATTGCATCAACATCACAACTAAACTCCAATTTACTCAAATATTCGAGAAAATCTTCATGGAAACCGCAAGATCTCAAATAATCGATTATTTCTTCATCAAACTTCAAGTTCTGCAGGTACTCTATAATCTGCGAAACACCAGCCATTATGGCGTAGCCTCCCTGCTCTGGCACCTGCCGGAAAAACAAGTCAAAATAAGCCATTCGCTCGTGAATGCCTTGTTCATAATAAGCCTGGGCCATGGTGAACTCATAGTAATCAGACAGCAAACTCAAGTTCTTGCCGTTACAATTAATCTTATTTTCTATATCTCTCATTATTTACTCAACTCTCTAAGCTTGCCTTCATAGGCAGCTTGATCATCAGCTCCAAAGAGCTCTTCTTTAAAAAAGACCTGTTCTAAACACAGTCCTGCAGCAGGCAAGGTTGCTCCAAGAGCTGTCCTGTCACCTTTAGTAAAGGCTTCCTCAATTGCTTCTAGACTCAATTTATTGCTGGCGCAAGCCAACACTGTACCTGCAATTATCCTCACCATATGATACAAAAAACCAGAGCCCATCACGTGAATTTCTATTATGTTTTCAGTTTTTCGACAACGAATCAAGTCTAGCCGTCTAATTGTGCTAGGTGTAGGACTTCCCTGATCCATAAAAGCTCGGAAGTCGTGCTCACCCTCAAGAAGCCTGTTTAGATGACTAATAGGCGTTAGATTCAACTGTAGCGGGTGGTGATAAGTGGTATCTGCCAAAAATACTGAAGGAAGCCGACGATTAAAAATTCTATATATGTAATGCTTCCCAATACTTTGATGTCTGAGAGAAAATTCCTTTGGCAATTCCACGGCCTCAGTAACTACAATGGCTTCTGGCAGATGATAATTTAAGGCGATCGGCAACCTGTCTAGTGGTATTTTCATATTTGATTTGCATTGACAAACCAAACCTCTTGAAGAGACACCAGCATCAGTGCGCGATGATGCTTTAAAACGCCTTTCCTCGCTCGTTAAACTCAGCCAGGCCTCTTCCATTGCCGCCTGTACTGAAGGGGCGTTTTCCTGGTACTGCCAGCCGTGAAAACGGCTACCCAAAAACTCAAGTTTAAATCCGAGATCGCGTCCTAGCACTTTAACTCAGTTGCAGCATAAATTGCTGGTCCTAAAAGACCCGCCTCATTGCCCATGGCAGCTAAAACCAGACGAGTCTTGGGACAGCCTGGAGCTGTGAAAACCTTCCCATCCAGCTTCGCTTCTATACCATCAACTAATACCTGTCCTGCACCAGAAACTCCACCACCGATGATGATGAGTTCTGGCATCAAAAAGTTGATAACGTTAGCCACACCTTCAGCAAGATATTCGTAATACTGATCAAGGACGGCTGCAGCAGCCGAACAACCTTTCTTAGCCGCCGAGAATGCCGTATGCCCGCTGACACGACCCGCATCCCTAACCTCGGCCGCCAAAATTGATTCAGGCTCTTCTTCTATAGCTTCTTCTGTCAGCCGAATTAATGCCCCTGCTGTGGAATACTGTTCAAAGCAACCATTTCGTCCACAAGAGCAAGGTCTACCATTCAGTTCAATCACATGATGACCTAGTTCAGACGCCAATCCACTATAGCCTGTATAAATTTTATGATCTATACAAATACCAGCTCCTAGGCCAGTGCCTAGAATTAACAGAACTGAAGTATCAGTTTCCTTGCCTGCCCCAAGTTCAGCCTCGGCAAGAGCTGCAGCATTAGCATCATTGATCAAGAATACCGGCTTAGAAAACTCTTTTTGGAACAAATCTCGAACCGCAAGATCATTAAAATTTAAGTTTGAAGCCCTGACAAATCTACCACTGTGATCATCAACTAAACCAGGTGCACCCAGAGCGATAGCCAGCATAGAATCACAATTTAAATCTAATTCAGAGATCAAGTCTTTTCCAAGCTGTATTGAGACCTCTATGACCTGCTCACCACTTCTTTCCTTGGCATTTGCCTTGGTCGACTTCTTTCCGAGAATTCGAAAATTCTCATCGATAATGGCAACCTTTAGATTAGTGCCTCCGATATCATAACTAAGATAAAATTTCATAACCCCTCCTCATCAATATATTAGCAATTTATAAGGACCACTTGAAGTTAATAAATCTTGCCTGCAGTAGTAGTCCAGTCAAAAGCAAAATAGCAAACATGAATAGATAATCTTGCACCGTCAATTTTGATTCATTGAGACTAGTTCTACCCTCACTCCCTTTATATCCCCTTACTTCCATTGCCAGAGCCAGGTCTCCAGCTCGTTTGATGGCCGTAACAAATAGTGGTACCAAAATTATGACAAAAGCCTTAGCCTTCTTTAAGAAACTACCACTGTCGAGATCACCGCCACGAGAAGCCTGCGCCTTGATAATCTTGTCACTTTCATCAATCAGAGTTGGAATAAATCGCAAGGAGATGGACATCATCAGAGCTAGTTCTCCAACAGGAATCTTGAAAAACTTCAGTGGTGACAATAACTTTTCCAATGCATCAGCCAGCGCCCTGGCTCTAGTTGTCAGAGAAAGAAAAAAGGTCGAATTAAATACAAGAAGCAGAATTCTCAAACTCATCAAACAAGCTGTTGCTATGCCCTCACGGCTAAGTCTGAAAGGACCTAATCGCCAAATTATTAGCTCAGTCTCAGGTCTGAAGAAAAGATTCATGAAGAAAGCAAATAGAACTATGAATAAAACGTTTTTAAAACTCTGTAATAAGATCTTAAACGGAATTTTTGCAATTTTTAAAAAAGCCAAAGAAACAGCAGTATAGATAGCAAGCGATAAGGGATCAGATAACTGGAGTAAGGCAATTAAAAGGACAATTAAAGCAAAGATCTTTGCCCTCGCATCAAGTCTATGAAAGATTGAATTGCTAGGCCAGTATTGGCCAATTTTAAAGTCCATCTACTGTGCCCCCAGAAGAATTTTTATAATATCAATGGCTTCACCAGTTGTCTGCACCTTGAAATCCAGAGAATAGGTCTCGTTAATTGCCTGGATGATCTCCTGTGGCGGTGTACTTGAGAGCATGGCTCGACTCAATAATTCTGGTTGATTAAACAGCTCTCTTGCACTGCTAAAACCCAGGACCTGACCAGCCTCGAGTAAGAGCGCCCGATCAGCCACCTCAGCAACGTCTTCCATATCATGGCTGACGAGTATGAGGCTTTTGCCCAATTCTCGAAGCTTCTTTAAAAGTCTAACTATCTCTCTAGAACCCTCAGGATCCAGACCAGCACTAGGCTCATCCATCACTATAATTTCAGTCCCCATTGCTACAACGCCTGCAATTGCGACCCTGCGCATCTCCCCTCCAGATAGCTCAAATGGCGAACGCTCCATGAATGACTCATCAATAGAAACAAGCGATGAAGCTTCAAGAACACGTCTCTTGACCTCTGCTTCCGAAAGCCCCATCTGTCGCGGTCCAAATGCTATGTCATTATAAACTGTTTCAGCAAATAATTGATTTTCAGGATATTGAAATACCAGACCCACTTTTCGGCGCAAATTCTTTAAAGAAGTTTGCTTGCCCAAACGCTCTCCTAAGACCTTAATCTCTCCTCTTTGCAATTTTAAAAGAGCATTGAGGTGCAACATCAAAGTTGACTTCCCAGCGCCAGAAGGACCAAGGACCGCTAAAATCTCACCTTGTCTTAAGTCAAAGTCAATGCCTCGTAAAGTATCTATGCTAATTGGCAAGTCTGGACGATACGAAAAATATAGATCCTTAACCTCTATTACTGGCGAATTTTCACTCCTCTTTCTTTGAATCTCAGCTCTTGAATTTAAGTACTTTTCACAAGCGTCAATCGCATCCTTGCTGAATGCTTGCTTATCCAGGAGTTTGATTATAGCTTCCTTTACTTCAGAAAAGGTCAAAGCAGAAGGCGTCTCAGCACTATTAATACTTCTTAAAATTTCGCGCCATAAATAGAGATGCTGCGGATAAAGCAGATGAAATGAACGTACATTGTCTTCTACAAAAAAATCCTTGACAGAGCCTTGATAGCCAATTTTACCTTCTTTTAAAACAAGGAGTTCATCTGCTTCTAGGGCTTCTTCCATATTATGTGTGATATTGATTAAATTAATTTCTCGCTGGCGACAGAGCTCTTTTATAAATTTAAACAGCGCCCTCGCAGTTTCAGGATCAAGCATTGAGGTAGCCTCATCGAGAATTAGAACATCTGGATCCATTACTAACACTCCAGCTAAGGCTAATTTCTGCTTCTGCCCGCCCGATAATTCAGTCGGTTCGCTCTGGGCATAAGCCGTAAGATCTACTAGCTCCAATGCATCATCAACTAATTGGCGTAAAAGAGGATTTGCAATGCCCTGATTCTCGGGACCAAAGGCAATGTCCTCCTCGACTGTCGTAGCGACAATTTGGTTATCTGGATTCTGAAAAACAATCGCTAGCTTATGCCTCAGATAATCTGCGGCATCAGGATCATTTAAATCCCTGCCTAAAACTTCGAGCGAACCTAAAGTAGGCTGGTAAAGAGCCGCCAAAAGTTTCGCCAGGCTCGACTTTCCAGAACCGTTAGCTCCTAGAACGGCAATATGTCTAGCCTTTGGCAAATTGAATTTCAGATCCAATAGTGCTGGACTATCGGCCTGAGGATAGGTAAAACTTAAATTTATCGCCTTGGCAAAATTCATCTCTAGATAGCAGTATAAATGTAAAAAAAAGGGATGTCACTTATGGTAACATCCCTAAATTAATAATCAGTCTTAAACTAGACTAACTGCAGAAGGACCATTTCTGCGGCGTCACCACGTCTCTGACCTAGACGGATCATTCTGGTATAACCACCATTTCTATCCTTGTAGCGGGGAGCCAGTTCATCCATAACATGGTTTACGGTATTGATGCGCTCGCCATCCTCATTCTTATACTCATAAAGTTGAGAAATTAGTTTGCGTCGAGCTGCTAGGCGTGATGGATGATCCTTCTTGATCTGCACGGTAAGCATTTCACGCTCAACCTTATCATATTTATTGCCTGCCTTAGATGTTGCCGTCTGCAAGAGCTTACGACCTTTAGCATCTAACTTAGCTTGTGACTTGGTAACTTCTATTTCTTCAAAATTCTCGTGCTCTCGTACGGCAAGTCCGATTAACTTCTCGGCCATTCTCTGTACCTCGAGTGCACGGGTTTTAGTTGTCTTGACTTCTCCGTTTACCAGCAGAGTGGTTAGCTGTTGTCTTAAAAGCGCCTTGCGCTGGCTGCTGGGACGGGATAACTGTCTATATCCAGACATCATTTCCTCCTAATATTTACAGGCCTAGATCTCATCTATAGAGTCTGCTAGGCTTAGGTTATTGTCATTAAGTTTAGATACCACTTCTTCCAGTGATTTCTTCCCGAGATTTCTGACCTTCATCATGTCTTCTTCTGTCTTGGCAACCAGGTCACCAATGGTATTGATATTGGCACGCTTGAGACAGTTATAAGTACGAACTGAAAAGTCAAGATCTTCGATTGGGCTGGCCATTAGGCCGCTGACTTCGGCTTGAGCTTCTTCTTCCATAACCTGTTGCGGTTTAAGATCAGTGCTGAATTCCGTAAAGATCTGGAAGCGCTCAATTAGGTGCTTAGCAGCATAGTTAATAGCATCACCACAAGTCATTGTACCATCGGTCTCCAATTCAATGATCAGCTTGTCAAAATCTGTAAACTGACCGACACGAGTATCTTCAACACGGAAGTTTACTCTACGAACTGGATTGAAAATTGAATCGATGGGAATGACACCAATTGGCTGATTGGGCCACTTATTACGCTCTGCACTATTATAGCCAACGCCGGCAGAGATCGTCATTTCCATGAACAGTCTGCCGCTGCCATTCAAAGTGGCGATTGGCAAGTCCTTGTTGATGATTTCGACCTCGTCATCATGAACGATGTCACCAGCAGTTAATACGCCCTCATAGCCCTCTTCACTGGAGATGTAGACCGACTTGGGACCTGGAACATTGAGTTTGGTCCTGAGATCCTTAACATTCAGAATAATCTCGGTCATATCCTCGATTACTCCAGGTATAGTCGAAAATTCATGGTAGACAGATTCGACTCTTATAGCGGTTACAGCATAACCTGGAAGAGAGGACAAGAGAACTCGACGCAGGGCGTTACCCAAAGTTGTGGCGTAGCCACGTTCTAAGGGCTCGACACTGTACACAGCCTTGCTCTTATTATCATTAATTTCCAGACATTCTATTTGCGGTACGATCGATTCGATCATTTAAGCCTCCTCTGGTCTATCAAAAGCGGTACTACTAAACTCTTCTGCGCTTCGGTGGGCGACAGCCATTATGCGGCAGGGGTGTAACGTCGCGAATCATTGTCACCTCAAGACCAGCGGTCTGGAGTGCACGAATAGCAGATTCACGACCTGAGCCTGGGCCACGTACGTATACTTCTACGTACTTCATGCCATGATCGGCAGCAGTCTTGGCAGCCTGTTCTGCTGATAGCTGAGCGGCAAATGGTGTTCCCTTACGGGAGCCCTTCATTCCCTGCACACCTGCTGATGACCATGAAATGGCATTACCCTGCAAGTCAGTAATAGTGACAATTGTATTATTAAATGTTGAGTGGATATGGACCTGGCCCTTCTCCACCATCTTACGATCTCTTCTACGAGGTCTCGCTGCTGCGCGACCCTTACCACGTTTAACCTTAGACATCTAATACCTCCTACTTGCGCTTCTTGGCCATGGTGCGCTTCGGACCCTTACGTGTCCTGGCGTTGGTCTTGGTGCGCTGACCTCTTACAGGTAGACCCATACGATGACGGCGGCCTCTATAGCAGCCAATCTCGGTCAGGCGTTTGATGTTCATGGCAACCTCTCTTCTCAGGTCACCCTCAACGTGATATTCATTGTCAATGATCTCTCTGATCTTAGTAATCTCTTCTTCACTGAGATCCTTAACTCTTGTGTCTGGATTGATACCAGTCTTCTCTAAAATTTGATTAGAGGTTGTGCGGCCGATACCAAAGATATAGGTCAGGCCTATTTCAACCCTCTTTTCATTGGGTAAGTCTACCCCGGCAATACGTGCCATTAATTGCACCTCCTGTGCCTAAATAAATTTGTCCTGTCTATATATAAAAAATGGCTTGCCGGGGAAAGTGCCCTCTTCGGGGCCAGCCGCTTCCCGAGCCGGCAAAAAGAAAGTAGCGTCAGAGACTAGCCCTGGCGCTGCTTGTGTTTCGGATCAGAGCAAATCACCATGACCCGACCGTGACGCTTAATAACGCGACACTTCTCGCAAATTGGTTTAACGGATGGTCTAACTTTCATCTACTGCTCCTTTCTGCCTAACATCAAGTCAGTTTTGGGCTAATTGACAGCTAAAAAAGGGCTAGTTTAATCGCCCCTTTTTTAGACATACTAGGGTATTATAGCATTTTTCTAGAATTATGCAAGCGTTTTATTTAGAACGCCAGGTAATTCTTCCCTTGGTGAGGTCGTATGGAGAGAGCTCCAGGGTGACATGATCGCCAGTCAAAATCTTAATGTAGTGCTGACGCAATTTACCACTCAAATGAGCTTGTACTTCATGACCGTTTTCTAGACGAACGATGAAGATGGTGTTGGGTAGAGTTTCAACTACTACACCCTTTACTTCAATTAAATCTTCTTTTGCCAAGTTCTATGCATTCTCCTTCTTGTATGACTTAATTAGCCTCCTGACTTCCCTATCTCGGGCTCCTGATTCTAGATCCTCTTCCAGTAAATCTTGGAATCCTCGATCATCAAGGACCTGTTCTAGAAAAGTCAGCTGTTTAGGGTTCTTCGCCTTCGGCTCGAGATATTTACGATACTTTCCATCAACCAAGTATAGCCGTTGTGTATACTCATTCAAATCGTACCCAATAACTAGGTAGATTCGGCCTGTATCGTGTCCTGCCTCAGAACGTACTAGGGCGCCGAGCCAATAGGCTCCACTCGACATTTTAACAGCATCTTGTCCTGAACTCAAGTGTAAACCCCTGTTGATTAACGATCAGAGTAAGATTTAGGCTGTTTGAAATCAGCTGCCAAAGGACGTTCGAAACCTGGACATGTGAGAATGTATGGCCCATCCTCCAAAATTGCGAAGCTATTTTCATAATGTGCTGAGAGCTTACCGTCACGGGTTGAAATCGTCCACTGATCTGAAAGTAGCTTAATATCATAACTACCTTGAGTAATCATAGGCTCCAGCGCCAAACACATGCCCTTGACAAGTCTAGCTCCTCGCCCTCTTCGACCATAGTTTAAGAGATCAGGGTCTTCGTGCAAATGTCTGCCAATTCCATGCCCAGTTAGCTCTCTGACTATGCCGTAACCTTTAGATTCGACAAATTCCTGGACTGTAGCTGATATATCTCCGATTCTATTGCCGATCCTTGCTTCTCTAATGGCCAACCAGAAAGAATCCTCGCAAGTTCTAATAAGATCCTTGGCCTCATCACTGACGTTGCCGCAAGTAAAAGTGCGGCAGGCATCACCATAAAAACCATCGATAACTGCTCCAACATCAACAGAGACAATATCACCATCTGCAAGAATTCGCTTCTCACTCGGGATGCCGTGAACGACCTCATCATTTAATGAGATACAGGCCGTCCCAGGAAAAGGCGGTTCACCATAACCCAGAAAAGCTGGCTTTGCTCCGGCCTCAACTATCGTCTTGTAAGCAATCTTATCCAATTCAGCTGTGCTGATACCTGGTTTGATATGAGGTTCGACAGCATCGAAGACCGCTGCTGTTATCTTACCTGCAAGCTTCATCTTCTCAATTTCGGCATCTGTTTTTATATAAATCATTATTATCCTTCTCTTACTTGGTATTCAACTTGTGAAGAATTTCCTCAACAGTATCTTGCAGACCATCATCCTCGTTGACCACCTTGATTAATAAATCTCTGGCTTCAAAGTAATCGAGAAGTGGTTTGCTATTGTCGTTATAAATCTTCAGCCGTTTCCTGATGGCTGTTGGATCATCGTCTCTTCTTCGAGTTAACTCGCCACCGCAAGCACATTTTAGAGATTCGGCCTCTATCTCAGCTGGGTCAAGATTATAATCTCTACCACAATCCGCACAAAGATGTCGCTTTGACAATCTGTTGATAATCACTTCTTCATCTGCCCAAATCAGTAGAGCTGCTCGTAACTTCCTACCCTGGTCGTCCAATAATTCAGAGAGCACTCTCGCCTGCTCAACTGATCTGGGATAACCATCCAGGATAAAGCCGTTCTGACAGTCAGCCTTAGATAATCTCCTGACGACGATCTGATTAGTCAAACTATCTGGAACTAAATCGCCCTTTTGCATATATGCTTGGGCCTCTTTTCCTAGATCGGTCTCACCTTTAATCTCTTCACGAAATATCGCCCCCGTAGATATATGCGGCAAATTCAAGGATTCAGTCAGAAGTTTCGCAACAGAACCTTTACCCGCACCCGGTGGCCCTAACAACACTAAATTATTGATCTTGTCCATCGGACACCTCCTCATCGCCTCTAGTTTACACGATCTTATATTTAAGTATAAACCGTCACTATTAAAGCTCCAAGAAGAGAGAAATTCAAGCACTACTGCATAAAAAAAGCGCCGCTCGAGCGACGCCCATGGCTTACTTAGTCATTTCATTAAGCTTCTTGGCTAGTCGTGACTTCTTACGTGCTGCCTTGTTCTTGTGAACTAGGCCCTTGCCCACTGCCTTATCGAGCTTAATCTGCGTCTCCTGTACCAGCTTAGCTGCCTGGTCGGAAGCCTCTTCGATGGCCTTTTCGCCTTTCTTAATTGCGGTTCTCAGCGAGCTCTTAGCGTGCTTGTTGAACTTAGCCTTCTGCTGACTATTGCTGACGCGCTTAATTGCTGATTTAATATTTGGCATTCTTTACCTCCCTGGTTTTGTCGCTAGCTTCGGTACAGAGGTCAATAGACCCTAGCGCTTGACAATCTTAGCATGATAAAACTTGCTCTGGCAAGGTTTCTCAATATTTTACTTGCAGAAACGAGCATTTGCTATAATGATCGTATCTATAAGGTAATAATGTAAATGCCAAGGAGCAAATAATGAGCAAATCAAAAAAGAGCGATATTGAATTGATAAGAAATAATGAACTTACCGAAGATTTCGATAAATTGCAGATTATAGCACTAGGTGGCTGGCGTGAGATAGGCAAGAATATATGTGTGTTGCGCTATCAGGATGATCTAATGATTATAGACTCAGGTCTCGGTTTCCCCGCAGATGAGATGCTTGGTATCGACCTCGTAATCCCTGACTTTAGCTTCGTTAAGCATAATAGAGACAAGGTTCGTGGGATATTCCTAACGCACGGACACGAAGATCATATCGGTGCCATCACCTGGTTGATGCAAAATGTGGACTGTCCCGTATACGGCCTGCCCCTGACAATGAAGTTAGTCAAGGAAAAACTCTTTGACAGACAGCGAGGCAGTAACCGGGCTTTTGCCGATGAGAATGTCGACAGACTTAATATCGTAAAAACTGGCGAGACTATCCGTGCAGGCAAGTTCAAGGTTGAATTTGTCCATGTCAATCATTCAATAGCCGATGCCTCAGGCATCTATGTGCAATCTCCAGCTGGATCCGTCTATCACTCAGGCGACTTCAAGCTCGACTGGGATCCCGTACATGGTGACCCCATTGATCTTAACCGCCTAGCAGAAATCGGCAGCTCAGGATTAACTGCTTATATCGGTGAGTCGACCAATGTCGAACACCCTGGATTCACGCCATCCGAGAGCATGGTAGGTGAATCACTAGGCAAGCTATTTGCCGATGTTGACGGCCGTATCTTCGTCGCCACCTTCGCCTCTAACGTCTTTCGTCTACAGCAGATTATCGAAGCTGCCGAGCTCCACAATAGGAAGGTCGGGCTACTTGGTTTTTCAATGCGCAAGGTCTTCGAAGCTGCCAATTCTCTTGGTTATTTAAAGTACAAACCTGAAACCATGGTTGATCTTGATGATCTTTTGAAGTTGAAGCCAGAAGAGATTCTTATTATCATGACTGGCACACAAGGTGAGCCAATGGCCGCCTTGAGTAGGATTGCTCACAACGAGCACAGACAGGTTGAAATTCAAGCTGGTGATACTGTCTTCCTATCTTCTTCTATGATCCCTGGGAACGAGTCTGCTATCTACTCAATGATCAACGACCTCTACTTGTGTGGCGCAGAGGTTATCTATCATCGACTAGCGGATATCCACGTCTCTGGACATGCGTACAGAGGCGAGCTACAACTGATCTTGAACCTTTTGAAGCCCAAGTATTTCGTACCAAATCACGGCGAATTTAGACATATGTATAAGCACGGACAATTGGCCAAAGAAACTGGTATTCCTGCCGAAAACATTTTTCTCATGTCTAATGGTGATGTCTTAACCCTAGGCGAGGATCACGGTGCTGTTACTGACTTTGTCAATGCTGGCAGCATTCTCATCGATGGCCTTGGAGTTGGTGATATCGATGCTGACGTACTTCGTGAACGGCGCCTGCTTGCTGAAGACGGGCTACTTTCAATAGTTCTTACTATGGATAATAAGCAACAGCGCCTCGTTGGACCAGCTCAAATCGAGATGCTAGGCTTCATCTATGAAGATGATCAAGATAAGGTTTTAAAAGACCTTAACGAAATTATCCAGCGCTTTGCTAAAGAGCACAAGGGGGATCAACTCCGCTTGAAGCTCAAGCAAGGGAAGTTAAAGCACGATCTTAAAGGGCTTATTCGCCAGAAGACGAAGCGCTCACCCATAGTTCTAATTCATGTAGTTGAAGTATAATGGCAGAGGCCTAGACACGGCGCACACTAATTACACCATCTATTGTCTTGATGCGCCCGACGATTCTATCGAGTTGTCGGTGCGCATTTACTTTTATCGTCAAGTCTAGAGAAGCCGTGACATCTTTTGCGGAATTTAGCTGACCGGAAATGATCGTTACCCTCTCTTCAGCTATTGCATTCGAGACTTCGGCAAAGAGACCTGGTCGGTCATAACAGATGATGCTTATTCTGACATCGAAGCTAATATCCTCGTCACCACTCCAATACACATCAATTAGACGGGCTGCACGCTCTGCATCTTTCTCCGAGCGATTGGCAAGCTCTAATAAGCGACGGATATTGCTGCAACTAGTGCGGTGAACCGTAACACCTGAACCCCTAGTGATAAAACCGATAATTGGATCTCCCTTAACTGGGCTACAACAGTTAGCTAATTTGACCAGTGCATTATCCAACCCTACAACGTCAACGCCGCAAGAGCTGCTCTTGCGCTTCGGCTCCCTATGTTCCTTGCGTTCGCCAGACTTGAGATCTTCGACTTGAATCCCGCCCTTTGCCAGTTTAACAATTTGGCCATTAGGATTGAGGCGGTATCCTAATTTAGAGCGCTCCTCATCACTGAGACTTATCAGATAACGATCTCTCAAAGCTGGATAAATACGATTTACTGAAATACCTCTATAGCCGATGGCCGCATATATATCTTCGATACTCGAGAAGCTATAACGTTTAACTATTGGCTCATAGAACTGTTTTTGCAAGAGTTTTCCTGGCTCGAAGCCCTGTTTCTTGATCTCTTCTTCCAAGTCATGCTTACCGCGATGGATATTATCTTCGCGCTGGCTCTTCTTATGCCACGCCCTGATCTTAGACTTGGCATTAGAAGATTTGACAATTTTCAACCAGTCGAGTGATGGCCCATTCATCTTCTCCGTCGTGATAATTTCAACAATATCACCATTGGCTAAAACGTAGTTCAAGGGCACTTGGCGACCATTGACCTTAGCGCCTGACATATGATGTCCAACATCAGAGTGAATGGCATAGGCAAAGTCGATAGGATTAGCCCCCATAGGTAGGGGTTTAACCTCTCCTCTAGGCGTGAAAACGAAGACCTCATCTTCGATCAGACCCTGGCGCAAGCTCTCCATAAATTCATCAGGCCCTGACATATCTTTCTGCCACTCGAGCAACTGTCTCAACCAGGTTAGCTTTGATTCGATGGCGGCGTTGGCAGGCTTGTCGCTCTTACCCTCTTTATACCGCCAATGAGCAGCTATGCCGTATTCAGCAGTTCTATGCATGTCGAAAGTCCTAATTTGAACCTCAAATGGCACGCCATTGGGACCAATAACTGTAGAGTGTAGAGATTGATACATATTGGGCTTAGGCATGGCAATATAATCTTTGAATCTACCTGGCATAGGCTTATACAATTCATGCACTAGACCCAAGACGGCATAGCAATCAGCAACTGAAGGGACAATGATCCTGGTAGCAAATAGATCATAGATTTCATCAATTCCCTTATTCTGACTCTTCATCTTCCGATAAATGGAATAAAAATGCTTGGGTCTGCCCTCAATCTCGGCTCTCAAGCCGAGACTATTTATAGCCTCTGTCAATTGAATGACAATATTTTCGAGAAAACTCTCGCGCAGAGAACGTTTCTGAGCAATTGCCCCGACCAATTCGTAATAAGCTTCCGACTCTAAGAAGCGTAAGCAAAGATCTTCTAGCTCCCACTTGATCTTATAGATACCCAAACGATGAGCTAGAGGTGCATAGATATCGAGCGTCTCACGTGACTTCTCAACCTGCTTATGCGGCTCCTTGAAGCTCATCGTGCGCATATTATGAAGGCGGTCGGCCAACTTAATCAAAACGACCCTGATGTCCTTTGCCATGGCGAGGAACATCTTACGGAAGTTTTGAGCTTGTAGTTCTTCCTTTGAGGAGTAAGCTAATTTAGATAATTTGGTTACGCCGTCAACCAACTTGGCAGTGGCATCTCCAAAGTGCTCCGCTATATCATCAAGGGTTACGTCACAATCCTCCACTACATCGTGCAAAAAAGCTGCCTTTAAAGTATCTTTATCGACTTCAATTTCTAATAATATAGCAGCCACAGCAATTGGATGGATGATATATGGCTGGCCATTGGCCCGTTTCTGACCCTTGTGCTTCTCCCTGGCATATTCATAAGCCTGGTAAATCTCCTTCAGATCATCATCCTTGCTGTAACGCCTGTACTCTTCGGCAATCTTAACAACTTGGCGCGCGAGACTCTGCTGATCACATTTCTCAAATGTTCTTGCCTTAGCCTGACTAGGGTCCTTGAATTCAGCCCTCAGTCCTATCTTCTCACGTTTTAAATTTGAGCTATTTACTACCATTTCTTTATTTTACTATTCTTTCAGAGATTTTACTATTTACTCATTAATTAAACCAGCTCTGACGAAGTCTTGCCAAGCCCTGGTCTCAGATAGCTTGACTCGCTCTTCCGGCTCTGTTGCCAGTCCAATCAAGAAACGCCCTGGCTCCATGAATTTCACTGTGAGCAGGCCAGCATCTGCAAATAACTCTAATAGTCTGGCATGGGTAAATTCATCGTAGTCTTTCTGCCAAAACCAGTAATATAGTAACCTTAATCTACTGAGGTCAACGGGCTCAGCATAGGGTAATTGCTGCTGGATGAAGATGAAGAACTCCTTGATCAGGACGGGATCTAAATCGACTAGACCTTCACCAAACTTCTCTCTTAGTTCATCTAGGCTTGCACCTTCTTCATAGGCGGCCTCACTTGCGATATGGCGATTTAAAAATTCTTCGTCTTCAGAAAAGAGGATGTCTAAAATTTTGAACTGAAGATTCCTCTTGCCTCTAAAGTGATTGAAGACTAGAGAGCCATAGATTGCCGTTGGTTGCTGGCTTTGCAGCAATCTGATCATGTCTCCTCTAACGAAGGCAATGCCATTTAATTTAATACCATCGTCAAAGCAGATCTGACAAGATAGATGACGACCAGCGCTTAAAGGCCTCAAATTACTGAGACAGATATTACGAATAGCAAATACGAGTTCTTCATGGCCATGCCCAAAAGGCCCGTAGGATTCAATTAATTCAACTGTCTCATCTCTGATGTCATGACTAAATAACTCGGTAAAGTACTCTTCCTCAAAACTGCTAATAAGCTCTAGCTTCTCCTCAGCTAATTCCTCATCAAGTTTCAAAAAATTCCTTTCGTGAACTGAGAATCCACAAGCCGCCTCATGACCACCAAAGGCCTCTAATAAGCCAGCATGGCGAGCAATTATAGCGTGTAAGTTATAACCCTCCGGCGCCCGGCCCGAAGCTCTCATCAAGCCATCTTCTGACTTGCTCAATAAAATCACTGGCTTCTTTAGACTATCAACTAATCTGGCTGCAACGATGCCGATTACCCCAATATGCCAGTCATCACCTGCCAATACTATAATATCTCGTGCCGAAATTCCAGGATTGTCGGCAAGTAATCTATTGGCTTCACTGAGCATCCTGCCCTCAATCTGCCGGCGATTGAGATTTAATTTTTCTAATTGTTCAATAATCGCTTTCGCCTCAAATTCATCTTCACAAAACAGCAAGTCTAAGGCGGGTTTAATATCGGCAAGACGACCAGCTGCATTTAATCTTGGTGCTATGCTAAAGGCAATAAAACGGGCATCAAGTTCCTCGGAGCTGCTCAACTTCTCGACTAGACGTCGGAGAGCTAGTGGCGCCTTCTCTCGAAAAACTTTTAATCCAGCATTTATCAAGATACGATTGACCGATCTGACGGGCATGGCATCTGCTATGGTACCGAGAGCCACTAATGTCAAATAACAGTCTAAGTCAAAATCACGTATACCCAATCTACTGGCCAGAGCCCAAACCAAGTTAAAGGCAACGCCAACCCCAGCCAAGTCCTTGAATGGGTATCTCTCATCGGGACACTGGGGGTTAATTACGCAATTTGCAGCAGGCAATTCATCTGAACAGCGATGGTGGTCGGTGACAATTACATTTATACCTGCCGCTCTTAATTCCGCTACCTCATCAATAGCTGTAATCCCGCAATCAACCGTAATAAGCAAGTCGGCTTCTCTCGCAATACATTCGGTCACGTGTCGCTCACTAATGCCATAACCATCCGTAAGCCGATCAGGAATCATTATTGAGTAATCAACACCACGATTTCTTAAAAACCTGCCAAGCACCGCCGAAGAGCAGAGTCCGTCAGCATCGTAGTCCCCAAAAATTATAATTCGACCCTGCTTATCTATAATCTCAGACACCAGGTCAACTGCTCTACTCATATCATTAAATAGATAGGGATCAGGTAAATCTACTAAACTGTAATTTCTAGGATCTCCGTCTGGAGCATTTTCATCAAATTCATAATCTCTAAGCAGTTCGGACAAAGCAACGCTCTCTCCTCGCTCATACAGAGGTTTCCACTCTTTTCTTATCCATGGGCTCCAAGTCATATAATCCTCTATTCTTATGCACAATCATGCTTACACGACATTCACCTTCGTGCTTCTTATAAAAAATAATAAAGGGAATTTGCCAAATTCGCAAATTCCCCTATCTAATCTAAGTATGAAAATCTTAGCGCTTACGTTTTCTGGCTGCTTCTGCCTTCTTCTTGCGCTTCACGCTAGGCTTCTCATAGTACTCACGTTTCCTCACCTCTGCGAGAATTCCGGAGCGGGCGCAGGAACGCTTAAAGCGTCTTAGAGCACTGTCGAGAGTTTCATTTTCTTTAACCCTAATCTCTGTCATCTTTATCCCTCCCCTCCTTGTGAGTATATGTTGCATAGCAACCCACTGGCAAAATAGTACCTGATTATTCTATGAAGCATTGCCTTCTATGTCAAGTTATTGAGCCAACTTCGCCCACTCTATAGGCGATCCACCCATCAAATGGAAATGGAGGTGGAAGACAGTCTGACCACCGTCACTTCCACAATTCGTAATCAGCGAGAAGCCGCTATTCTCAATGCCTTCGACGGCAACCACTTCAGCGATCGCCTGATTTAACTCAGCTTGAAAGGCGGGGGCGTGGTCCCATGAGGCAAGTCCTAACACATCCTTCACATGGTCTCTTGGCATAAAGAGTACATGTGTCGGCTTCATAGGATTAATATCTCTAATAGCAATGAGAGTTTTACCCTCATAAACCCTTTCTGAGGGAATCTCACCCTTGATAATCTTACAGAAGATACAGTCTGTCATATGCTCCTCCCTAGGCTTCCAAGGCAGATCTAACCTTGGCTATGGCTTCTGGAATGGCCTTCGGGTTCTTGCCTCCCGCCTGTGCATAATCTGGCTTCCCTCCGCCCGAACCGCCGAGTTCCTGTGCTGCCATGCGAACTAATTCGCCTGCCTTATATCCAGAATCAATAGCGGAATTCGAGGCTTTGGCCAGCAAGAGAACTTTGCCATCAATTGCGGAGACTAAAAGCAAGAAGTCTAGCTCACCTCTTTGTACCAATTGGTCTGAGAGTTCGCGCAGCTCCTTCGCGGCTAGATCCTCAACTGGAGCTAGCAACACCTTCAAGCCTTTGATTTCTTGGATATCGTCTAAAAGACTCAGACCGAGATCCTTATTTTGTGCCTGTTTTAATTTCTTATACTGCTTTTCTAATTCAACCTTCTCCTGGACTAGCTCTTCTAGTTTTCTACATATATCGCTCTCTCTTACACCCAATAGCGCTGAGATAGTCCTATTTTGCTCGCGTTGCTCGCGCTTGTAGTCGAGAGCTTTCTCGCCAGTCACAGCGAAAATACGGCGTACGCCAGAAGCGATACCATTTTCAGAGAGAATGTGGAATAAACCAGTCTTTGCTGAGTTGTCAAGGTGGGTACCGCCGCAGAGTTCCACCGAGAAATCCGCAACCTTCATTACCCTGACCAGCGAATCATATTTTTCTCCAAACAGAGCCAAGGCACCCATCTCTAGGGCATCTTCTAGTGGCATTTCTTCCGTATGAATGTCTGTATTCTTGAGAATCTCTTCGTTGACAAGATCCTCAACCGCTCCCAATTCTTCAGGAGTTAGACCTCGCCTAGAACTGAAGTCAAAGCGGAGGTAGTCTGGATGGACAAGTGAGCCTCTTTGCTCTGCTTCTGGTCCGAGAATTTGTCGCAAAGCTGCATGCAGGAGGTGAGTCGCAGTATGATTACGCATGATGTCTAGACGCCTCTGAGCGTGAATGGCTAAGGTATATTGCTGACCTCTAATTAACTCTCCAACGGCAAAAGTCTGGTGTAGGTAGTAGCCATTCTTCTTCTGGCAATCCTGAACTTCTGCTACCAATTGATCTTTAGCCAAGATCTCACCTGTATCACCAATCTGACCTCCGGCTTCGGCATAGAATGGAGTCTCATCGAAAATTAAATAGTACTGCTTGTTTGGCTCTGTCTTCTCCCTTTCAACTAGCTCATCATCTACTTGCTCCAAGATAAATTGCAACTTTGCCTCTGTGGCAATCAATTCTTCATCGTAGCCTAGGAATTTTGTCTTATTAGACTGCTGAACCGCAGCTGGCAAAACCATGCTTGTCCAAGCTGAAGAAAGATTATCTAAGTGATTTCGACGTGCTCTCTCTTTTTGGCGAGCCATTGCTTCGTCGAAACCTGCTCGGTCAATTTGCACACCATAATTTTCTGCGATCTCGCCAGAAAGATCGATGGGCAGGCCGTAGCTGTCGTGTAATTTAAAAAGCTCGCTACCAGGGATCGGTTCATGCTTCTCCTTAGCTGTGGCAATAAGTTCTTTAAGGCTAGGCAGAGCATGCTCTACCGCATTCCTGAATGATTGCTCCTCAGCAGCAAGTTCTTTTAAGATCTCTTTTTTGCGATCCTCAAGCTCTGGATAAGCCGATTTCGAAAGTTTAATCGCCACCTCCGCAATATCACAAAGGAAGGGCTCACTGATATCTAGCAAAAGACCCCTTGCTGCAGCTCGTCTGATCAAGCGTCGCAAAACATAGCCCCTACCCTCATTACTAGGCCTGACACCGTCAGCCAGCATAAATACTGTCGACCTGATATGGTCGGTGACAACTCGCAAGGAAACATCAGTGCTATCGTTATTGTGATACTTTCGCTTGGCCTTCTTTGCTACTGCATCAATAATCGCTCGTACAGTATCTACTTCAAAAAGGTTATCTACGTCTTGCATGACCATTGCAAAACGCTCAAGACCTGCACCAGTATCGATGTTTTTCGAGCTCAGTTCTTCATAGCTTCCATCTTCTAGACGCTTAAACTGGGTGAAGACCAAGTTCCAAACCTCTACGAAGCGGTCACATTCGCAACCAACTTCGCAATTTGGCTTACCACAGCCATGTTCTTCGCCACGGTCGACAAAGATCTCAGAACAAGGACCACAGGGACCTACACCATGTTCCCAGAAATTATCCTCCTTGCCGAGTCTAAAGATCTTCTCAGCTGGCAAGCCCATGATATCGTGCCAGATGTCATAAGCTTCATCATCCGATTCATAGACGCTGACAGCCAGGCGCTCGTAGGGAATTTCCAGCACTTCATGAACAAATTCCCAAGCCCACTTAATTGCATCTTCTTTAAAGTAATCATTAAAAGAAAAGTTGCCAAGCATCTCAAAGAAAGTGCCGTGCCTCGCGGTGTAACCGACATTGTCAATATCAGGTGTGCGAATACACTTCTGACAAGTCGCAATCCGGAGACTAGGTGGTTCCTCTTCTCTAGTGAACCACTTCTTCATCGGCGTCATGCCTGCATTATTCAATAATATTGATGGATCATCCTTTGGAACTAAGGAAAAACTTGGCAATACCAAGTGATCCTTACTCTCAAAAAAGTTTAAAAACTTCTCTCTAATTTCGTTCAGACCTAATTTCTGCATTTCTCTTACCTTTACCTGATTTCTTAGAAAACTTCTCCTTATTATAACTCAAAGTTCTCTTAAGTATCATACGGCCTTCTTTCCTGTAAAACTGCTTAATTTTGTACTATCTAGCTATTTTGAATATGGGTGCTAAATAGTGACTTTTCAAAGCAAAGAAAATAACACTGCACACTTAAAAAAAGCGCACCGTTAACGATGCGCCTATAGTCAGTTCTCTTTAATTAGATCTGCCGCATATTCTTGACGACAGTATCTGGAAGATTCTCAACTTCATCAGAAATGGTGATTGTAAAAGCTACCTCGATCTGCTCAGCAAATTCAGATAATTCTTTCACAAACTGATCTAACTTATCAGGATCTGATTCACTGGCAACCTTATAAATACTATCTATATAGATTCTGGTTATATCGTAGTCCTTGGCAGTAATACCAGCTATGAAGGATAATAGTTCGCGATATGAATTAACTGGATACTCCGTAATATCAATCAATCTTACCTGATAAGGAATCTGACGATCAAATCGTCTACCATATTCGATACAAACAATATTATTCTCTTGTTCATCTGCGTGTTTGGTAATCTCTGCTACCAACTTTGCTGTCTTACCACTACCTTTGGGGCCAACGACTACATCAATCATATATAGTTCACCTGTTCCTTCCTTGCACCTAGCGTGCTTGGCTTCGCTTATTAAAAAGCAGCCTCTTTAGTACATTATACAAAAACACGTTAAACTTGACTAGCTATGCCAGAGAATTTAAGACAAATCTAAATTCGCGAGAAAGCCAGCCCAAAATTCTGCAGCCATGATCAAACCCTTTGGATCAATTAGAAACTTCGGATGATGATTGGAATATTTCATGGCCTCAGAATCTTTAGCAGAACCTAGGTGGATATAGTAAACAGGAGCTAGCTCTTGATAATAAGAGAAGTCCTCTGATGCAGACCAGAAATCCTCTAGAATAAACTCGTGACTAGCACTATTCGACTCAAGATAAGCTATGATTTTTTCTCGAATCCTAGAGTCGTTATGAACAGCGGGGTGACCTGGCTGATATCTAAAGCTTATCTCGGCGTCATTAGTGACCGCAATACCCTTGGCAAGTCTTGCCATACCAGTGATCAGCTTCTCTTCTGTTTCAGAATTCAATACTCTAATGCTGCCAGCTACCTCTGCCCTTGCTGGAATTTGATTCTGCACCGTTCCGGAGTTCAGTTGACAAATAGTCATAACCCTATATTCCTTGGGATCAAAGCCATTCAAAGCGAATCGTTCCCAAGCCTCAACCAATTGGCAGGCAATTAGAATCGGGTTATTGCCATTTTGTGGTTGTGATGAGTGTGCTGATATACCTTCTATACTTACCTTAAAAAAACCATTAGCCGTGGTTGCTGGACCGCTTGGTAAAACACCAATCTGTCCCGCCATTATCTGTGGTGTAAAATGAGATCCAAGTATTAATTCATATGGTCCAAATTTCGCCAATAGGCGATCTTCTATAAGAGTTTTCGCACCAGAGGGCAAATTTTCTTCAGAGGCTTGGAAGATAAAATAATACTCGATATCTTTAGAAAAATTTTCAGGATTACTGGCAATAGTCTCTACCAAAGCCAAGGCAACAGAGATGTGACCATCGTGACCGCAAGCATGCATAGCGTCATTTTTCGAGGCGAAGTCAAGCCCCGTCTCCTCTTTTATTGGCAAGGCATCGATGTCAGCTCTATAAAGAATTTTCAACTTTGCACTGGGATTGACAATTCTAGCAAGAAGCCCAGGCTCATAGTCAAACAAAATCTCAACATGAGCGTAAGTTTCCAAACGTTCCTTAATAGCCCTCCTTGTCTTTAGCTCTGTCCAAGCAGGCTCTGGTAGCTGATGAAAAAAACGGTAGTTGGCAACTATCTTTAATGCCACTTCTGTACTTAGATATTTTGGCTCTAGCTCTTGAATCAGGGCCTGCACATTTGCCAACTTATAGTCTGAACTAATATTCATAGTTTCTCCTAAGAAAAAACCCCGAGCATTGCTCGGGGTTGAGGTTCCTAGTCTAGGAATCCCTTGTAGTGACGCATTAGCATCTGTGCCTCTAACTGATTCACGATGTCCATCGCGACACCGACGACAATCAAGACACCCGTACCGCCAAACCACAATGCCGATGAAGTTTTCGTCACCAGGCTGAGGAAACTTGGTAGTAATACAATGAAGACAAGGAATACTGATTCAAACCAGGTCAGTCTGTGCGCCGTACCGCGGATGAAGTCGACGGTTGGACGACCTGGACGTATTCCTGGGATGAAGCCACCGTTCTTCTGGATGTTATTGGCTATATCCTGTGGATTAAAGTTAATCGAGGAGTAAAAGAAAGTGAAGCCAATGATGAACAATCCATAGAACAGATAGTAAAGCGGATTTTCGTTGAAGGTGTTGAACCACTGTGCAACCTTACCCGTACCGCCAAATAGATTGATCAAAAGCGATGGCATAATCATCAACTGTAGGGCGAAAATGACAGGGAGAACACCAGATTGATTGACCTTAATTGGCAAGTATGAAGCCTGACCACCGTAAATCTTACGACCGACAACACGCTTGGCGTACTGTACTGGAATCTTGCGCTCTGCACTCTGAATATAGACGACAAGAGCAATGATTCCGACAAAAACGACTACAACGAGAAGTGTCAGCAAAATAGCCAATACACTGTTCTTCATCGCCTGCCAATTGAGGAATGAATAATAAAGGGCTTGAAGCATCGAAGGCAGTCTCGAAACAATACCTATGAAGATGAGTACAGAGATACCGTTGCCGATACCCTTGTCATTAATCTGCTCACCAAGCCACATGATAAAAGCTGATCCTGCAGTAAAGCTACCGATGACGATCAAGGCGCTGAGCCATACTGGAATGACCTGTGAAGCAGCCTCGCGTGTATAAGTCCAATACATGGTGGACATAAATAGAGCGATACCGATCGTCACATAGCGGGTGATGCGTTGGATCTTTTTACGACCAACCTCTCCCTCTTTGGACAATCTCTCAAGATAAGGTATAGCTACGGTCAACAACTGCATGATAATAGATGCGTTGATGTATGGCTGGATACCTAGCGAGAATATCGATACTGCTCGGAATCCACCTGTTCCAGAGATAATCTGCAGGAACTGACCCAACTGTCCGAAGCGTTGGAATAAAGCGGCAAAAGCTGTTGCGCTAATGCCTGGGACTGGTACTGCAGCACCCAGGCGGTAGATCAACATGGCAAAGAATGTAAAGACAATTCTCTTGCGCAAGTCATCAATGCGGAAAGCGTTTCTCAGGGTTTTAAACATGGAACCCATGGATTACACCTCCTCTACAGTGCCTCCGGCCGCTTCAATTTTCTCTTTGGCCGATTTTGTAAAGGCAGCTGCACGAACGGTTAATTTACGGTTGAGCTCGCCACGGCCGAGGATCTTAATACCATCGTTTACCTTGGGAATGCTCAAGACGCGCTGATCATGGATCATTTGTACGTCGACGACATCGCCATCGTTGAATCTATTGAGATCTTCAACGTTGATTTCGGCGTAGACCTTGGCAAAACGCTTATTGTTAAAGCCGCGCTTTGGCATCCTGCGGAATAAAGGCATCTGACCACCCTCAAACTGAGGTCTGACACCACCACCAGATCTGGCCTTCTGGCCTTTATGACCGCGACCAGCTGTCTTACCATTGCCTGAGCCAGGACCACGCCCCTTACGCCAGGCCTTAGGGCGGGAGCCCTTCGTTGGTTTTAATTCATTTAATTTCATCTTACGCTCCTTCAACATCTGCAACTTCAACTAGATGCACTACTTTAGCAATCTGGCCGCGTGTTGCAGGATTGTCTTCCTGAATGGTGAAATCATGGATCTTATTTAGACCCAGAGCTTTGCAAACCTTAATGTGCAAGGGTTTACGACCGCTCAGGCTGCGTACTAGGGTAATTTTAATCTGTGCCATGCTTCCTCCTAGATGATTTCCTCGACGGATTTGCCACGTTTTCTGGCAACCATCTCGGGTGAATTGAGACTCTTAAGACCCTCAATTGCAGCATTAGCCATATTGTTAGCATTGGAAGTACCAAGTGACTTGGTAACAATGTCAGATAGGCCTGCTAATTCACAAATTGCACGCACTGGACCACCTGCAATAACACCTGTACCTTCTGGTGCAGGTCTTAGCATGACTCGTCCAGCACCGAAGTGACCAGTAACTGGGTGAGGTATAGTCGTGCCTGAAATTGGAACTTTAACTAAATTCTTCTTTGCATCTTCAATTCCCTTGCGAATTGCATCGGGTATCTCAGCTGCCTTTCCAAGGCCCTTACCGACCTGACCTTCACCATCACCGACAATAACTAGTGCGGTAAAGCGGAAGTTACGACCACCCTTAACTGTCTTGGCGACACGACCTATGTGAATAACGCGTTCCTTAAACTTGTCATCTGGGCGTTCGCGACGATCGCGATCACGACCTCTACGCTCACCACGGCCACGACGGCCACGGCCACGCTGCTCACGATTTTCTTCTTGTAGATCTTTTCTCTCTAGCTCTGCCATATCGTGCCTCCTCACTAAAATTTCAGACCAGCTTCTCGGCAGGCTTCTGCGAGAGCGGCAATACGTCCATGGTAGATATAACCTGAACGGTCGAACACTACCTCTTCAATACCCTGGGCAACAGCACGTTCTGCCAATAATTTACCGACTTTGGCAGCCGTTTCCAGATTATTAGTCTTCGCATTAATTTCTTTCTCCAGACTGGAGGCTGCAACTAAAGTCTTAGCATTCAAATCATCTATGATCTGAGCGTATACATGCTTGTTGCTACGAAATACTGTCAAACGAGGACGCTCTGGTGTACCGCTCATGAACTTGCGAGTACGGGCGTGCTTACGCCGACGGATTAAATTTCTTGAAACTTTCTTAATCATATCTATTCACGCCCCCTATTTAGCTGCACCAGTCTTGCCTTCCTTAAGGCGGATAGTCTCGTAATCATACTTGATACCCTTACCCTTATAAGGCTCTGGTGGACGCACTGCACGGATTTTCGCGGCTGTTTCACCGACGACTTGCTTATTAGCTCCAGATACGATGATCTGGCTCTGTTTAGGTACTTCGAATGTGATACCCTCTGGCTGTGGAATCCTGACGGGATGCGACAGTCCAACAGTGAGAACTAGCTCAGTGCCTTCGAGGGCCGCACGATAACCAATACCGTTGACTTCAAGAACCTTCTTAAAGCTCTCATTAACGCCAACTACCATATTATTGATTAGGCTTCTAGTTAGACCGTGGAGTGATCTGTGAAGCTTGGAATCTGATGGACGTGAGACCGTAATGACATTGTTTTCAATCTGCACCTGCATATCGGGGTGAATCTTCTCAGTGACTACGATCTGTCCTTTCTTGACCTCCATAACGCCATCCTGGAGCTTAACTTCTACTCCAGCTGGGATGGTGATCGGTTTTTTACCAATTCGGGACATAATTTCTCCTTTGCTCTTAAGATTTTGGCAGCATGCTGCCTTTTCAGAGTATTACCAGACGAAAGCTAGCACTTCTCCACCGACTCCGGCCTTACGTGCTTCCTTGTCTGTCATTAGACCTTTCGAGGTCGAAATGATGGCGATGCCCAGACCACCGAGTACTTCTGGGAGTTCGTTAGCTGCAGCATAGACCCGAAGACCAGGCTTCGAGATTCGCTTAAGGCCTGCGATTACAGGCTTTAAGTGTTCCATATATTTCAGCTCAATAGTAATGATGCCTTGCTTGTTATCTTCCTCTTCGCTGTAGTCTGTGATAAAGCCTTCAGCCTTGAGAATGCGCGCAATCTCGCGTTTGAGATTCGAAGCAGGTACCGTGCAGGTCTCATGACCAGCGCGGCCAGCATTGCGAATACGAGTCAGCATATCTGCGATAGGATCAGTAATTTGCATGATCTTACTCCTTTTCTACCAGCTTGCCTTGCGGACACCAGGGATCTGACCCTTGTGTGCTAGTTCGCGGAAACAGAGTCTGCAGATGCCATACTTGCGAATAAAAGCATGTGGACGACCACATAGCTGACATCTGTTATGTCTGCGAGTTGAGAATTTCTGAGGCCTATTGGCCTTGACGATCATCGATTTTTTAGCCATTTTTGCCTCCTCTACTTTCTGAATGGCATGCCGAGTAGCTCAAGCAGTGCGCGTGCTTCTTCGTCATTGCTAGCAGTAGTAACAATTACGATATCCATACCACGAATCTTGTCGATGCTATCGTAGTCGATTTCAGGAAAGATCAGCTGTTCTTTAGCACCCATCGCGTAGTTACCGCGACCATCAAATGAATTTGGGTTACAACCTCTGAAGTCACGAACTCGTGGCAGAGAAATAGAAATCAGCTTGTCGAGGAACTCATACATTCTGTCTCCTCGCAGGGTTACCTTACAGCCGACATTCATGCCTTCACGAACACGGAAGTTTGCAATAGACTTCTTTGCCTTGGTGACAATGGCCTTCTGACCTGTGATCACACCGAGATCTCTTACAGAGTTTTCTATAGCCTTAGAATTCTCTTGCGCATCGTTTACACCCATGTTCAAAACAATTTTCTCGAGTTTGGGAATCTGCATTGGCGACTTGTAGGAGAATTTCTCCTGAAGAGCTGAAGCTACTTCATTTTGATATTTTTCACGTAAGCGATTCATACTTCCTCCTACCTGTTCTTAGCTCTGTTAATAACATCGATAGTTGCATCGCATGCCTTACAGTAGCGTACCTTCTCACCCTCAGTGTTAAATTTTCGGCCAGTCTTGGCTGGTCGCTTGCACTTGGGGCAAACCAGCATGACATTACTGGCATTAATTGAGGCCTCCTGGTGAATAATGCCACCAGTATTATTGCGCTGATCAGGTCGCTTGTGTTTGGTAACGATGTTGACACCTTCGACAAACACTCTATTTTTCTCTGGAACGACTCTTAAAACCTTGCCGCTCTTGCCCTTGTCCTTACCTGAGAGGACATAGACGTTGTCGTTTACTTTTACATGTACTTTCATCTCTTATCCTCCTACAGAACCTCGGGCGCCAAAGACAGAATCTTCATATAATTCTTCTCACGGAGCTCACGAGCGATTGGGCCAAAGATACGGGTGCCTTGTGGGGTACCATCTTCCTTGAGAATAACTGCGGCATTCTCATCAAAGCGAATGCTAGAGCCATCTCGTCTTCTAACGCCCTTCTTAGTTCTTACTACAACTGCTCTGACTACGTCGCCCTTCTTAACTACACCACCGGGCGTTGCTTCTTTTACAGAGCAGACGATGACGTCACCAATATTGGCATAGCGTCTGCCTGAGCCGCCCAGAACCTTGATGCAATAGAGACGACGAGCACCAGTATTGTCAGCTGATTTTAAATTGCTTTCAACTTGAATCATACCTTACTCCTTCTCTATTTGGCCTTCTCGATGATGCGGACTACGCGCCAGCATTTATCCTTGGAGAGCGGACGTGTTTCCATGATTCTCACGGTATCACCGATTCCACACTCGTTATTCTCATCGTGCGCCTTGAGCTTAATGCTGCGCTTAATATACTTCTTATACAGAGGATGACGGACGTGTTCTGTGATAGAGACGACTACCGTCTTATCCATCTTGTCCGAGGTCACAATGCCTGTTCTGCTCTTACGCAGTGCACGTTCTACTGCCATTTAGCTACCTCACCTTCTCTGCTAATTCTTGTTCGCGCAGAATTGTCTTAACTCTGGCGATCTGGCGTTTAACTTCTTTAAGCTGTAAAGGATTATCCAGCTGTCTGGTTGCGTGACGGAAACGTAATTTAAATAACTCTTCCTTGAGTTCACGCAGCTCCTCATTCAATTCAGATGGGCTCTTTTCACGTAATTCATTAATTTTCATCTGCACCCTCCTCTGCTTCAGCTACTGGCTCTTCAGCGCCTTCAGTTTCGGCTTCTTCAGCAGCAAGCTGTTCGGCTAACTGCTCATCAGCAGCTTCGAGGCTTTCAACGACATCAGCCTGCACCTCGGCGAAGCGCTCATATTCTTCCTTCGTCAGCTTACGATCTGAACGAACAAATTTGCATTTAACAGGAAGTTTATGCATCGCAAGGCGGAAGGCCTCCTTTGCCGTTTTCTCAGGGATACCAGCAAGTTCAAATAATACTCGACCTGGTTTAACTACTGCTACCCAGTAGTCTGGTGAACCCTTACCTGAACCCATTCTGGTTTCAGCTGGTTTTTTAGATACTGATTTATCTGGGAATATCTTAATCCAGACTGTACCACCACGACGGAGATAACGGTTTATCGCAACACGGGCTGCTTCAATTTGATTTGCTGTAATCCAGCTTGGCTCAAGCGCCTGTAGACCGTACTGGCCGTAGGCAACAAAATTACCTCTGCTGGCCTTACCCTTCATGCGGCCACGATGCTGACGACGATATTTGACGCGTTTAGGCATTAACATTGTCGTTCCTCCTATCTCTCTTCTTCTGCTCAGTCTTCGCAGCAGGCAGAACCTCACCCTTGTAAATCCAGACCTTCACACCAATACGGCCATAGGTAGTTGCCGCTTCAGCAAAGCCGTAATCGATATCAGCTCTTAAGGTATGCAGAGGGATGGTGCCCTCGTGGTAACTCTCAGATCGTGCTATATCAGCACCACCGAGACGACCAGAAGTCATACATTTGATGCCCTTAACACCTTGCTTCATGGCACGGCCGATGGCCTGCTTGATGGCTCTTCTGAAGGAGACTCGCTCTTCGAGCTGACGTGCAATACCTTCAGCAACTAGCTGAGCTTCACAATCTGGCTGCTTAATCTCTTTAACGTTGATGAAGAAGTTGCGCTTAAACATGTGGTTTAGCTTCTTCTTAAGTGCCTCAATCTCTGACCCCTGACGACCGATGATCATACCAGGTTTGGCTGTTGAGATCGTTACTACACACTTATCTTCACCTTCGCGCTCAATTTCAATTCTAGAAACACCAGCACGTTCTGTCTGCTTTTTGATGTAGTCTCTGATCTTGACATCTTCGACTAAAAAAGTTGCGAAATTTTTCTTATCTGCATACCAGCGAGCATCCCAATCTTTAATGATGCCGACTCTCATGCCATGCGGATTAATTTTCTGACCCATTACTTATCTCCTTCTTCACGTTCGCGCAGGACGACCCAAATTCTGCTGGAGCGCTTGAGGATAGGGGTTGCAGAACCCTTACCACGTGGCAACCAACGCTTCATGGTAGGACCTGGACCGATTGTCAGCTCTGATACAAAGAGAGCGTCCTCATTGAGCTCATTATTGTTGACTGCATTTGCAGCTGCAGAGTTCAGGAGCTTGAGTAGCACCGGTGCTGCGGCCTTGGGAGTATACTGCAGAATGGCCTTGGCTTCGCGCAGATCTTTGCCGCGAATCAGCTTGGCGACAATATTTACCTTAGAGGGTGCAATACGTACATACTTAATTGATGCCTTGCCACAATCTTTGCCGATGCCAAGCTCCTTGCGTTCTTTCTTAGTGAGAACGCGCAGCTTCTTATTTTTCTTATGAGGAGCCCTGTAGGCTGCCAGAATCTCTTCGCGCCTCTCCTGGAGCTCTTGCTTAGAATATACCTTAGTCTTCACTACAAAACCTCCTAGCGAGCCGAAGCTGATTTCTCTGAGCGAGCATGGCTACGGAATAAGCGAGTTGGTGCAAATTCACCAAGCTTATGACCAACCATCTCCTCGGTGATATAAACGGGAACATGTTTGCGTCCATCATGCACTGCAATAGTATGGCCAACCATCTCTGGGAAGATTGTAGATGAGCGTGACCAGGTCTTTATTACCTTGTGCTCATTTTTCTCATTCATGGCCTCTATTCTCTTCATCAGTGCCTCTTGAACGTAATAACCTTTTTTTGTTGAACGACTCATATTAGGTCTCCTTATTTCTTACGTCTGCGGACGATAAAGCGGTTCGAAAGCTTGTTCTTCTTACGTGTCTTCTTGCCAAGGGTTGGCTTGCCCCAAGGAGTCAAAGGTGACGGCATACCAATTGGGTTTCTACCCTCACCACCACCATGCGGGTGATCGACTGGGTTCATGGCCTTACCACGGACATGCGGACGACGACCTAGATGACGCTTGCGACCAGCCTTACCGATGGTGATATTCTCATGTTCGCTATTGCCAACCCAACCAATAGTCGCGCGGCAGTCCTGCAAAATGAGACGATATTCACCTGAAGGCAATCTGAGTTGAGCATAGCGGCCTTCCTTAGCCATTAATTGCGCACCCGTACCGGCTGAGCGGACAATTTTGGCGCCCTGACCTGGCTGCATCTCAACATTGTGTACAGTTGAGCCAACGGGAATACTCCTGAGTGGCATTGCGTTACCAACTACTGGATCAACAGCATCGCCTGAAAGCACTGACATACCAACTTCTAGACCCTCTGGGGCGAGGATGTAAGACTTGGCCCCATCTGCATAATGGAGTAGGGCAATACGCGCACTGCGGTTGGGATCATATTCGATTGCCGCAACCTTAGCTGGCACATCATCCTTCTTGCGCAGCCAGTCGATTTGTCTGATATGGCGTCTGTTGCCGCCACCGCGATGTCTGACTGTGATTCTACCGTAGTGGTTACGGCCTGCTTTCTGCTTTCTTGATTTCAAAAGAGCCTTTTCTGGCGCCTTCTTACTAATCTTTGAAAAATCAGCAACAGTCATTTGGCGAATGGCGGGAGAGGTTGGTTTAAATGATTTAGACATAATTTCCTTCCTTTCTCCGCACTAAGCGATATGACTTAAGCCAAAGGCTTCGATTTCAGTCTTATACTTCTTGCGCTCTTGTGTTGTCTTGCCGCCCTTTTCGAGGTAGGTGCTGGCTTCTGGATTTAGATCAATGGTAACCACTGCCTTCTTCCATGAAGCGGTGCGGCCTTGGGTATAACCTTGACGCTTCTTCTTACCTCTAACGTTGACGGTATTGACTTTCAAAACCTTGACGTCGAAAAGCTCTTCACAAGCCTGGCGAATGGCTGGCTTACCAGCATTCTTAGCCACACGGAAGGTATACTTGCCTTCTGCAGCCTGCATAGCTGAACGTTCGGTAATTAGTGGTTCGATAATGATGTCACGTGGATTCATTATGCGTATACCTCCTCTATTTGCTGAACAGCTGCACGAGTCACAACCAAGTTGCCGTACTTCAATAGATCACGGACATTCAAGGTGTTGACAGGGCAGAGTTTCAAGCCTGGAATATTACGAGCGGCACGTAATACGTCCTCATTCTTCTCTTCCATGACTAAGATGGCATTGCCATTTAGTTCAAGATTCTTTAAAAGCTTAGCCATCTCTCGAGTCTTGGCTTCGTTGAGCTTGAGTTCATCAAGGACGAAAATTGACTGAGACTGAGCCAGGCTTGAAAGAGCTGACTTCAGGGCTAGGCGGCGCATTTTCTTGTTAAGACGTGTACGGTAACAGCGGGGACGCGGGCCGAAGGCTAGACCACCGCCAACCCATTGAGGCGAACGGATGGAGCCTTGACGAGCTCGACCGGTGCCCTTCTGGCGCCACGGCTTCCTACCACCACCACGTACCTCAGCACGGGTCTTGGTTTTTACCGTACCTTGACGTTCGTTATTGTTCTGCCAGACGACAACCCTGTGTAATAGATCTAAATTGGGCTCAATGCCAAAGATCTGATCATTTAACTCAATGCTATCTACGGTCTGGCCAGCGAAATTATAGACGTTAACTTTCATTATCTAGCCTCCTACTTCTTGCACTTTACAGAGGTGGAGATCTCAAGAAGGCCACCACGCGGGCCTGGGACTGCACCCTTGACTAAGAGCAAATTACGCTCTCCATCGACTTCGACGACTCGCAGATTCTGTACGGTAACTTGGGTATAGCCGAGTCTACCTGGCATCTTCTTGCCCTTCTTGACCTTGCCTGGAGTTGCCGATGAGCCCATTGAGCCTGCAGATCTGTGGAACTTCGAACCGTGTGTCTCGCGACCACGTGAGAAGCCATGTCTGCGCATTGGGCCAGCAGTTCCCTTACCTTTAGAAGTGCCAATCACGTCGATCTGATCGCCAGCAGCGAACATCTCATCGACCTTGATTTCCTGGCCTAGTTCGAAGGTATCTGTATCGCGGAACTCACGGCTAATGCGATGTGGTTCAATATTGATTTTCTCATACTCTCCACGAGCGGGTTTATTACCCTTCTTATATGGCTCGTAGGCGACTCTGGTCGCTTGGTATCCTTCTTTTTCGACTGTCTTATTCTGTAAGACAACCACTGGACCGCAATCAATTACCGTTACGGGTACTGCGAGACCCTCTTCGTCGAAGATCTGAGTCATTCCCGCCTTGCGGCCGAGCATAAACTTGTTCATAAAACCTCCTGCTTATTGGTTCACCTAGGTGAACATGAGCTTTGCGCTATTAGATCTTGAGCTCGATATTGACGCCTGCTGGCATCTCCAACTTCATCAGAGCTTCCATGGTCCTCGTGCTGGGAGCCAGGATGTCGATTAAGCGCTTGTGGGTACGACATTCAAACTGTTCACGTGCATCCTTGTGCTTATGTGGGGAGCGTAGAATGGTCACGATTTCCTTCTCAGTTGGCAGAGGGATCGGGCCGCTGACTACGGCTCCGCTGCGTTTAGCAGTCTCCACAATGCGTGAAGCACTCTCGTCCAGTATCTGGTGATCGAAAGCCTTTAGTCTGATGCGAATTTTTTGGTTAACAGCCATGAGTATAACCTCCTGTCATGCTGCATCTAAACAACGCTACCAGGCGTTTCATGCTTGAACATTTTAAAACCCGCTCGCCTGCTCTACTACGGAGACCTGCGTCGGGTTTGCCGCCTGTCATGCCGCGTTATTTAGCGCCGACTATCTTGTGTCGACTTGCTCGATCCGAGTTACCCGCGAAGCCTACGCAGCAGGCCTAACGGCAATCTCGGAGGTCAAAGCCTCTGTTTCTCGTGGAAACAACATAATGGAATATAACAAAGAAAAGGGCTTATGGCAAGCCCTTTTCGAAGATTTCTTGAAATTCTTTATTTTTGGCGGTAATCAAGCCCCAGATCACTTTTCAATTCACTCAAAGTTTCTATTGCGACTTTCCTGGCCTGCTCACTTCCTTTGAAGAGCAACTGCCACAATTCCGCCTCTTCTTTTTCTAGTTCCGCTCTCTTCTTTCTAACGGGATCCAAAAGGGCATTTAAGACATCAATGAGTCTTCTCTTAACTTTAACATCACCCAGACCGCCTCTCTGATACCAGGCCTTCCATTCTTCCAGCTCCCCTTGATTTGGGTCAAAGGCGGTCAAGTAGGTAAATACAGGATTACCCTCCACCTTACCAGGATCCTCTACTCGCAAATGGTTGGGATCTGTAAACATTCCCATTACTTTCTCCCGTACAGTGTCTGCTGAATCCGATAAGTAGATACAATTACCAAGAGACTTGCCCATCTTAGCCTGTCCATCTGTACCAGGCAGTCTTCTGGCATTAGAGAGCAAGGGCTTACACTCTTTCAAAACATTAGAACCATAGCTGTTTCTAATATTGCGTACAATATCATTGCACTGCTCCAACATTGGGAGCTGATCTTCGCCAACAGGTACAAGCTCTGCCTTGAAGGCAGTGATATCTGCCGTCTGTGAGATAGGATAAGTTAAAAAACCAACTGGTACAGTATCGCCATAGCCTTTAGCCTGCATCTCTGTCTTCACTGTAGGATTTCGCTTTAAGCGAGCCAGGGTAACGAAATTGTTGTAAATCATACTTAATTCGCAGAGCTCAGGTATCAGAGATTGGATGAAGATACAGTTCTTTTCAGGCGACAGGCCGACTGCTAGATAGTCAATCATCAACTGGATTATTGACTCTCTGACTAATTCTGGTTTATCAGAGTGGTCTGTATAGGCCTGATAGTCTGCAATCATGATATAGCTTTCTGCATATTCATCTTGCAACTTGAGCCGATTCACTATGCTACCTGCATAGTGACCAATATGCAATCTTCCACTAGGTCTATCACCCGTTAAAACAACTTCTTTGCGCATTCCTGCCTTAATCATCTAATACTCCCATCTCACTCAATGCACGATTGAGGTCCACATCTTCACCTTCTGGAATCTGGGAAATGGTTAAGCCCTGTATTTCTTCAGGAGTTTCGACTTCAATATCAGGTGTTATACCGATATCCTGAATACAGACGCCATTTGGCAAGTAGTAGTGGAAATTCGTGATCTGCACACCTGAGCCATCATCAAGGTCGAAGCTAATGCTGCCCACGCCCTTACCCCAGGTAGTTCTACCGATAATCGTTGCTCTCTCGTAATACTGCATAACTCCCGACAATAATTCTGAGGCCGAGGCACTATTTTCGTTTACCAGTACATAGATATCGAGCGAATTAGGGATCTTGGCCGCACTATTGGCTGTCCATTCTTCAGAAAACTCTTCGCCATCGCGACGACCTTTAGCCGTAGCCAATAGGCCCTTAGGCAACATGTAATCTAAAATACTCGTGACCTCGCTGACATAGCCGCCCGGATTATTTCGCAAATCGATTACCAGATGCTCCATACCCTGCTTTTGCAGATCATTGAGGGCGGAGATGAAATTCTTTGCTACACCCTGATTAAACTGCACGATTCTAATATAGCCAACACTATCTTGCAATAATTCAGATCGCAAGTTGGCATTGGTAATCTTCTTGCGCTCAATCTTAAACTCATATTCTTTCTTATCTGTTGGTCTGAACATGGTCAGAACTACCTTAGTGCCCTCTGGTCCTCGTACTGCCGCCGCTAACTGCTGAACATCGGCAAATGAAGTAACGTCTTCTTCATCAACCTTGAGGAATTGATCACCAATCCTCAGTCCTGATTGAGCTGCAGGAGAGTCATCAACAAGATCTGAGATCTGGAAATAGTTATCCTTCATCTGAACTATGGCACCAATACCTGAATACTCTCCACTATTGGACTCATTCACTCGTTCATTTTCTTCAGGAGATAAGTAGAAGGTGTATTGTGAATCCTGCTCATTGCAGAGACCTTTCAACATAATATCCAAGAGTTCCTTATCACTTAGATCCTTGTAGTAATCATCTTTAATTAAGCTGTAGACATCAAGAAGACGGCCGAGCGATCTATAGGTATCTTCATCGGTCTTGCCCTTGAAAACCTCTTCTAAAGGGTGGCCGTCAAATTGTTCCCAAATATCTCCAAAGTCTTTAATCTGCTTGCTCTTAGACTGCTTTCCAGAGTTCTCGAGCTTACTATCATGACTGGGATTGGCACAAATTGTGGCCCCCTCATAGGGAAAAGCACTAGGTAAAACGGCAGCAACGATCAAGGCTGTTGCCAAGCATAAAGCTAAAATTTTAATTAACTTGCCCCCAAGTACGGACTTCTTCTCTACCTTAATTTCTGGAGTTTGAAGCTCCTGATTATTTCTTTCGTACATAAACCTAACTCCTAACAGCTAAATATAAAACCATCATAGACCAAGTAAAAGCTCTTGGAAACTAATACAGGTAAATAGTTGGATCAACCGCAACGCCATTGACCTCAACTTGGAAATGTAAGTGAGGGCCAGTCGTCAAACCCGTTAAACCAACATAGCCAATCAAGTCACCTGCATTGACCATCTGTCCAACATAGCAATTAAAACCCGAAAGATGGCAGTAAAGAGTATGTAGACCGTCACCGTGATCAATCCGCACCGTATTACCAGAGATATTTCCGTATGAAGCGAAGTAAACGTAGCCACCCGAAGCTGCATAGACAGGTGTACCAACTGGTGCTGCCATATCAAGACCAGTATGAAAATCGTTTAAACCAATCGACGGTATATAGCGCGGCCCAAAACCCGAAGTTATGGCGCTATACCCTGGACAAGGCCAGCCCAAAATACCATTAAAGGATAAGGCAATATTCTGATGTTGCATATTACGCAATGCCAGTTCGTATTCTTGCAACTGGCCTTTAAGCTCCTCTTCAAGAGCATTGTAGGAGCTCATGGTATCTATTTTGTTCATCAGTTCTATTTGAGCTGCCGTAGCTTCTGCCGCTGCCGCATCGACCTCTTTTTGCATGGCGAGAATATCGGCCTCTAGCACATCTACCATAGCGGACATTTCTTGGTACTTCCCAGCCTCAAGCTCCTTCTGTTGTTCCAAATTCTCAGCAGCTTTGGACAGAGATGCCAGAGCCTCCGCATCTGCCGCATTGACTATCTTCATAAACTTGATTGTGGTGAAGAAACCTTCAAGGGTATCAGCTTCTAAAAATAATTCGAGCAGTGATTTCTGCTGCATACGAAACATAGTTCCTATGCGTTCCCCATATTGCTGCTTCTTCGCTTCAAACATCTCTATAGCCTGAGCAAGAGATGCCTTGACAGACTCCATATTTAAATAGACCCTGTACAACTGATTTACTCGCTTGAGATATTTTTCACGCTCTACTTCGCTGCGTTCCAAAATCCATGCATATTGTGAAGTCTTTAATGCTTCCTCATCCTCAAGCACGGATAATTCAGCGGCCAAAGCCTCACGATTAGCCGCTAGTGCCTCTTGCTCTTTCTTGATTTCCAGAATCTTAGACCAGGGATCATCTGCAAGAACTTCTCGTCTCTGAACAAAAGCTGTAGAAAACAGCCCGAACAAGAGAACAACAGCAAGTAAAAAACTAGAAATTTTCTTGATTATCTGCTTCATTTTAAACCTGAATATGCTTCCTAACAGAGGCACCAGAGCTAATCCCGCCAAGGAGAATGCCAACAGTAAAAGAGATCGCAGCCATGGCAGGCAAAATTTTACCATGCGTCAGAAGATGAAAGTCCGAAGTCGCCAGATTGGGATCAAATCTCAGCAAGAGAGTCTCGTAAGTAAAGAAACCAAGAATTATAGCGAGAATTGCCGAGACTATGCCTACGACAATCCCCTCGACGACAAATGGAATCCGGATGTATAGGTTAGTCGCCCCCATGTACTTCATAATCGAGATCTCAACAGAACGCGAAAGAATAGCTACACGAACCATATTGGCAATAATAAAACAAGAGATGATAGCTAGCGCGATGAAAACCAAACTAGTTGCCAAAGAGACTGAGCGGATGGCCTTCTGTAGGAAGCCCATCAACTGATCTTCCATCAAAATTTCTCGCACACCAGGCAACACGGAATATTCTTCTTTAAATGCCGCACCTTCAGCTGGATCTTCAAGTCGGACTTGTATGGTGTACGGTATGTACTGATGATAGTCAAAGTCAGCATAGAGTTCTTCTTCACCCATTTGCTTCTTGAAGCGAATAAAATTGGCTTCTGGGTCACTGACATTTTTCTCCAAAACCCGCTTATCGGAAGCAAGTCGTTGCTCCATAGCAGCTACGTCACCCGGGGTAGCTGTCTGTTGAAACTGAATCTCAATCGGCGGTTGCTGTCCGGCAATATTAATCAAATGAACGACATTGAGTGCAAAAGCCATAAAAATCGATAGCAAGTATAGCATCAAGGTCATTGTGGTAATCGATGCCAGAAGAATCAAAGGGTGCCTTCTTAGGCTGACAAAGCCATCTTTAAAGGCATAGCGAAGACCCTTAGACTTTAATTGTCCTCTACTCATCTTCGCCACTCTCTTCTATAACTTCTGTCTGCTCTTTTGACTCAGGAGCGACCTTCTCAGCCGTCGCCTTACCTGACTCATCCTTGTAATCTGGCAAAATCTCTGTCATAGCAGCAATTTCTAAATCCAACTCCTTGCGCATTCTTGCAATGCGTTCTGCCAGCGATTCACGATTGCGCCTACGCTCTTGATCTTCTAGCAATTTATCACGCATTTTATTGAATTCAGCCATGCTATCCTGCTTCTCTTCATCTAGGTCAGTATCATCGACTGTTGTTGGGCCAGAACTCTCAATGAGCCTATCCATTTCAGCGAGTTCACGCGGACTCGGGATAATACTACTATCCATATAGCCTGCGCGCTGCTCATCTCGAACCACTCTACCGTTTCTGAGCTCGATTACTCGCTTCTTCATCTTGTCCACTAGAGCGACGTCATGGGTGCAGGCAATGACTGTAGTGCCTACTCGATTGATCTCTTCTAGGAGCGCCATAATCGCTTCGCTATTAGCAGGATCAAGGTTGCCCGTCGGCTCATCCGCCAAAATGAGACGAGGGTTGTTGATCATCGCACGGGCTATACCCACACGCTGGGCCTCACCACCAGATAGTTCGCTGGGATAGGCATCCATCCGATCCTTCAAACCAACAACAGATAAGACCATAGGCACACGTCGTTGAATTACTTCTTTCGGCGCACCAACAATCTGCATGGCAAAGGCCACATTTTCAGCTACGGTTTTAGATTCTATTAATCTAAAATCTTGAAAAATCATGCCAAATCTTCTACGTAAAAAAGGCACTAGCTGTCGGCGCATCCTAGATACATTGAAGTTATCCAAGATAACCCTTCCTCTGCTGGGCCTCTCTTCACAGGTTAGTAATTTAATTAGTGTGGATTTACCTGCTCCACTCTCACCTACCAAGAAGACAAATTCTCCCGCTTCTATACGAAAGCTTACATCGTCTAGTGCGGGTATCCGCTTCTTGTAGATCTTTGAAACATGTCTAAATTCAATCAAGCTCTTTCCTCGTTCGACGTTTACTTGTGCTCATTCTGTTTAAGTGCGAATTCTCCTGCTCAAGCGCATAGAGATATTGCCTTACCATCTCGGCCAGTTTAAAGAGTACAGCATCGTCAAAATTACGCAAATCTAATCCTGTAATCTTCTCGACCTTGTCTAATCTGTAGACCAAGGTATTTCGATGGACAAATAGTTTACGCGAAGTTTCCGAACCATTCAAATTGTTTTCGAAAAATTTGTCAATGGTGTTGAGAGTTTCTTGATCTAATTGCTCGTAAGTGTAGGGTTGGAATACCTCAGTTAAGAACAATTCACATAAGGTTGGCGGCAATTGATAAATTAGTCTACCTAGACCCAGTTGGTCATACCTCATGACACTCTTGTCAGCGGCAAAAATACCACCGACCTTTAGTGCCAGTGAGGCCTCTCTATAGGAACGGGAGATATCTTTGATCTCATCCGTGAGCAAGCCTATTCCAAGACGTGCATCAACATCTTTAAAGTCCTCAAGATAGGTGATTAGTGAGTGCAGTAATCTATCTAAAGCCTTCTGATACTTCTCACTGCCCGTAGAGCCTCGCTCAAAACCAGTACCAAGATTTTCGCTATCGAAGATGATTAAATGATTGTGCTCATCCATGGGAATGAAATAATTTTCGTAGCTATTCGGGAAGAAATTTTTGAGAAGCTTAGTGACATCTGCTTGATCGGCACCAGGCATCCGTAGCAGTATAGCTCTGCGAGGCCTATAGAGATCAATTTTCAGAGTTCTAGCTTTCAGAGGCACATCACCTGGTAGTTCATTTTCTAGCAAGACATTTTTCAAGAAGGCGACTTGCTCCTTGGCGTTCTCTTCAACTAATAGTACATCGTGAAGCCATAGTTCTAGCATCTTGAGCTCGCGCTCCCTTGGCGCAGAACTTATAGGTAACAAAACGATTAGTGAGTTTTCATCTACTTCCTCTGGTTTAAGAGCAAGAAAATAATTGACTTCGGCTGCTGTTTTTTCCCCTTCAATGAACTTCATTATGGCTTCAGTCTCGGGCCAACCTACATCAGGTTTCCCTTCAGACTGAACTAGCTGTCCAGAGCTATCATAAACTGCTACTGGACAGTTATATAAGTCGACCAGCTGCTTAATTCTGGCATTTAGTTCTACTTGCTTCATGAAAACACCCTTTCCCTCTAAGAGATTATGAAAGCGGAGGCCTACTGGCCTCCGCTCATCTTATCTGAAATTAGACTTTAGAATAAACCAGTAATGACACCGTCTTCTGTGACATCAATATTTTCAGCAGATGGGATTCTAGGTAGGCCTGGCATGGTCATGATCTCACCAGTCAAAGCAACGATGAAGCCTGCACCTGCAGACAGTCTGATATTTCTAACCGTAATGGTAAAGTTCTCTGGTGCACCAAGAGCCTTGGGGTCATCAGAAAAAGAGTACTGAGTTTTTGCCATGCAAATTGGCAGATCTCCGTAACCCAAGTCCTCAGCACGCTTCATGGCCTTCTTGGCAAGCGGAGTAAACTCAACACCGTCAGCTCTATAGACGTTCTTTGCCAGATCTTCGATCTTCTTGGCGATTGGTTGGTCGAGTTCGTAGGCGAACTTCTGCTCAGACTTCTCGCCATTTTCACAGAGCTCAATAACTTTCTGAGCAACTTCCATTCCGCCTTCACCGCCTTTGGCCCAGACTTCTGATAGAGCAACATCGACGCCTGACTCATTGCAGAGCTTGCGAATTAGCTCTAGCTCAGCTTCACTATCATCCGGGAAGCGGTTGATCGCTACAACTACCTTCTTACCGAAGACGTTGAGCATATTATCAACGTGACGAAGCAGGTTTGGCATGCCGCGTTCTAGGGCTTCAAGATCCTCACCTTTCAGATCCTTCTTATCCTTGCCACCGTGCATCTTCAATGCTCTGACTGTGGCTACTAGGACTACTGCGTCTGGATTTAAGCCCGCTTTACGGCACTTGATGTCGAGGAACTTCTCAGCACCAAGGTCAGCACCAAAGCCACCTTCTGTTACTGTGTATTCGGCGTGAGTTAGGGCCATCGTAGTTGCTAGAACTGAGTTACAGCCGTGGGCAATATTAGCGAATGGCCCACCATGTACAAAGGCTGGTGTTCCCTCTAGAGTCTGGATGATATTTGGTTTCAAGGCATCCTTGAGCAATGCAGTCATAGCACCCTCAGCCTTGAGATCATGTGCTGTGACGGGCTGACCCTCCATGTTATAGGCAACGATGATATTTCCAAGTCGCTTCTTCAGATCTGCCATTGAAGTTGCGAGGCAGAAAACTGCCATTACTTCTGAAGCAACAGTGATATCGAAACCGTCTTCACGGACTACGCCATCACCGCGTTTACCCAGACCATCGACAACATTTCTCAACTGTCTATCGTTCATATCTACGCAGCGGCGCCAGATGATTGAACGGGTATCAATATTCAGGGCATTTCCCTGGTGAATGTGGTTATCTAGCATTGCAGCTAGGAGGTTGTTTGCTGCACCGATGGCATGGAAGTCACCAGTAAAGTGTAAGTTCAGATCTTCCATGGGGATGACCTGTGCATAGCCGCCACCAGCCGCACCGCCCTTGACACCGAAGACGGGACCTAGTGATGGTTCGCGCAGAGCGACAGCAGAGTTCTTGCCTAAGCGACGCAAGCCATCAGCAACCCCAATGGTGGTAGTAGTCTTACCTTCACCTGCTGGTGTCGGTGTGATTGCTGTGGTCAGAATTAACTTACCGCGCTTCTGCTCACCCTTGAGGGCATCTAGTGAAATCTTAGCCTTGTATGGGCCATAGTGTTCGAGCATTGCAGTATCAATACCTGCATTCTTGGCAATCTCATCGATCGGCTTCAACTTCGCCTCTTGGGCAATTTCGATATCGGTCTTATAGGACATAATTACTCCTTTTCCCTGTCGGGATCACAATGCCCCGACACTACTTAAAGTTTATAATAACTTAAGTATAAATTATAATCGTCCTATAATCCAATTAAAGGCAATAAAAAGAAAAAATGCAGCTTTTATATCTCAAGATAAAAGCTACATTTATTAGTCTGACATCAATAATTTAGAATTTGAACTCTGATCTATTCCTCATCCTCATCATCGTCATCACTTAAGATACCACTCTCTAGTCCCTTCAAATCTAATAGCCAAATCACTCTTCCAGCGACCTTGACCAATCCGTCTTTTTCCATCGAAATTAACTCTCTTGAAAATGAAGGTCTAGGAATTGCTAATAGACGCGAGGCGATTTCCTTTGATACTGGCAACTCTACTGAAGCCGTCTTAAGAAGCTGAGCCTGTGTTCTAAAAGTCTCACCCTCATCAGCTAACTGCTTCCTGTAAAGCTCTAATAGGTAGCATGAAATCTTCTGACGAAGTGTGCGTTGGGAAAGCAGGTGAATATGTTCTTCTCTATGTCTCAACTCATCAGATAAAGTCTGTAAGAAATTAATTAAGAGCTGAGGGCTCTTTGCTATCATGGCCAGAATGTCTTCTCGTGGAACTAAAATCAGCTTGCATTGATTCAAAGCTTCAAGCGAGAAATTATATCTTCTTCGCGATGAGAAAATAAGTTCTTGGCCAAAGCTCTGGCCAGCACCCAGTATAGACAGGGTTGAATTCTCGCCCGAGCTCGAATATTTCTGAAGTGCCAATTGTCCTTCGACAACAATACCTAGGCCAGTACAGGGATCACCTTCTCTTGCAACTACTTCAGATTTCGAATAGTTATGGATTTCGGTATGTTCGCAACTCGCTCGAAAAATTTCGCTGTTAATCCCTCTGAAGAGGGCCGTATCTGCCATAATCTCGCAAGTTTTCCGCATTGACAAGCTCCTTGTAAATTGGTGCGGACGACAGGAGTCGAACCTGCATGCCTCGCGGCACTGGAACCTAAATCCAGCGTGTCTGCCAATTCCACCACGTCCGCATATAAAGCCGAGTCGAACTCGGAAATCCTCAAGTAGTATAGCACAAGTTCGAGCTCAGACAAGGGTTAATTTTAGACTTTAGTCTTCGCTTAGCTTCAAAACGCTCATGAAGGCTTCCTGTGGGACTTCTACAGCACCTACAGAGCGCATCCGCTTCTTTCCTTCTTTCTGCTTTTCAAGCAACTTCTTCTTTCGGCTGATGTCACCACCATAGCACTTCGCCAAAACGTCTTTACGAAATGCTCTAATAGTTTCTCTTGCAATGATCTTGCCACCAATGGCTGCCTGTATTGGCACCTCGAACTGATGTCGTGGAATATTGTCCTTGAGTTTCTCACAGATCACTCTTGCTCTGGCATAAGCCTTGTCTCTATGAATGATGAAACTAAGGGCATCAACGATCTTACCATGAATTAGAATATCCAGTTTTACTAGATCAGAAGCACGGTATTCATAGAACTCATAGTCCAAGGAGGCATAACCTCTTGAGCGAGATTTCAAGGCATCAAAGAAATCGTAAATAATTTCATTTAAGGGCATCTCATAGCTTAGCGCAACTCTCGTCTTGTCGAGATATTGCATATCAATAAAGACACCACGACGCTCTTGGCATAGTTCCATGAGATTGCCGACGTAGTCTTTAGGTGTCATGATAGTCGCCTTGACTATAGGCTCATACATGGCTTCTATTTCCTCTACTGGCGGTAGATTAGTTGGATTGTCTAACTCTACTTCTTCACCATCACTCATCAAGAGTCTGTAAACTACCGAGGGAGCAGTTGATATCAGGTTAAGCTGAAACTCCCGTTCAAGGCGCTCTTGGATTATCTCATAGTGCAACAAACCCAGGAAGCCACAGCGGAAGCCAAAACCCAGAGCTGCAGAAGTCTCAGGTTGGAAATCCAAGGCAGCATCATTTAGCTGAACTTTTTCGAGCGCTTCACGCAGCGCCTCATAATCACCACCGTCCACGGGATAAATACCGCAGAAAACCATCTGCTTAACTGGCTTATAACCTGGTAGAGCTTCTGCAGCTGGCTTCTCAATCGAAGTAACGGTGTCACCGACACGACTATCACGGATTTCCTTGATCGCGGCCGTAATATAACCAACATCACCTGCTAGCAATTTTTCTTGAGGTGATAGCCCAGCCGCCGTGAAATAGCCTAGTTCGACGACTTCATATTCAGCGCCAGTATTCATGAAGCGTATGGCCTCACCTCGTCTCAGACTGCCGGCCTTGAGATTGACGTGTACAATGACTCCCTTGTAGCTATCATATTGGGAATCGAAAATTAATGCTTGCAGTGGTGCGTCACGATCGACATCTGGCGAAGGCAATTTATGCACTATAGCTTCTAAGACATCAGGTATATTTAATTTCTCCTTAGCTGAGATAGCCGGAGCATTCTGGGCCTCAATACCTATGACTTCTTCTATCTCTTCTCTTGCCATATCAGGGTCTGCAGCTGGCAGGTCAATTTTATTAATAACAGGTAAAATCTCAAGATCTGCATCAATGGCTAGATAAGCATTGGCAAGTGTCTGAGCCTCAACGCCTTGTGCTGCATCCACTACCAGGATTGCACCATCACAGGCCGCAAGAGATCTTGATACCTCATAGTTAAAATCGACATGTCCAGGCGTGTCAATCAAGTTCAGGACGTAATCTTGCCCGTCCTGGGCTCGATAATTCAATCTCACCGCTTGCGCCTTGATCGTAATACCGCGCTCACGTTCTAGATCCATATTGTCCAGTACCTGATCATGCATTTCACGCGAGGCCAGATGACCTGTAGCCTCAATCAGACAGTCGGCCAAGGTCGACTTACCATGATCGATATGCGCAACTATGCAGAAATTTCTAATTCTATCAATGGCTTGTTCAGTCATTAAATATCTCCAATACTACTCTACCTTACCAAAATTCTCATAGGGGTATACTCTAAACCATAATTTACCAACAATATCAGACTTGTGAACTGGTCCGAAACTTCTGGAGTCACGGCTGTGATTGCGGTTGTCACCGAGGACATAATACTCATCCTCGGCCAAAGTTACATCGACATAACGTGAATCGAAAGGCTCAGTAACAAGATCGCTGGCAATATAGCTCTCACTTAATTTGATGTCATTGACATAGATAAAACCGTCTTTAATGCGGATGTGATCACCTGGGCAGCCTATAACTCTCTTGATCAGCCGTGGTGCCTCCTCGCCTTCTGCTTTATATGACTCATAGCCCGGCACTTGCTCCGTTTTAATAGTCACAATATCGCCATGGTTGAAACCAGCAAAATGCTTAGTCACAAGCTCTACGAAGACGCGATCTCGATCTTGGAGATTTGGATACATAGAATTACCTTGTACCACATTTCTTTGCACGACGAAGTATCTCAAGAAGAGCCCGAGCAAAAGGGCGATTACTATTATCTTAAACCATTCCCAAAGCTCTTTTTGCCAATTCTTTTGTGGCTTTTTTAGCTGCTCTTGCTCGGTATGTTCAACAAATTGATCTGGCATCTATTTCTTATCCTCTTTGGCTGCTTCTTTTAGCTCCAGGCCAAGCGCTTCAATATCGGCTTCAGGCACGCTACTAGGGGCTTCACTCATCAAACAAGCAGAATTTTGCACCTTCGGGAAGGCTATAATATCTCGAATACTATCCGAGTTTGTCATCAGCATGACGAGGCGGTCGAGCCCTATAGCGAAACCGCCATGTGGTGGCACACCATAGCGGAAGGCTTTAATTAGGAAGCCGAAGCGTTTCTGAATTTCCTCTTCAGACATGCCTAATAAGTCGAAGATCTCGTGCTGCAAATCGGCGTCATGAATTCGGATCGAACCACTCAATAATTCATTGCCATTCAAGACGAAATCATAACTCTGAGCTCGACAATTCTCAGGTTCTGTACGCAATTTGTCACGATCTTCTGGCAGAGGTGATGTAAATGGGTGGTGAGCTGGCACATAGGCCTCTAGTTCATCATCGTATTCAAACATTGGGAAATCAATGACCCAGAGCGGTGCCCAAGTATTTTCAGGAATCAGCTCTAATTGCTTCGCTAGTTCAAGCCTCAGCTGACCAAGCGCTCGACTGGCCACTAGGTCTTCATCACCAACAATGAAAATATAATCACCTTCCTGTACAAGCATTTTCTCGGCGATGGAGCCGAGTAGTTCAGGAGTCACCTGCTTGCTGAATGAAGAGCGCAGCTCAGCAGCTGTCTTCTGAATCCACAACAAGCCCTTAGCACCGTAAGTTCTAACTACCTCCGTCAACTTATCAATTTCTCTCCTCGAGAATTCAGCTCCCGAGACCTTGATCGCTACTACTCGGTGTCCTGGCTTGGTATTAGCCGACAGCACTCTAAAATCAGTGTCCTGCACTAGCTCCGTGATATCAACTAATTTCAAATCAAAGCGCAGGTCTGGCTTATCTGTACCATAATCTCGCATGGCATCTGCATAGGTCATACGCTGTACTGGCAGCTGAATATCGTAATCCAGAAGTTCTTTAAAGAGGTCGTGAAAATAACGCTCAACTACATCGAATACATCCTCTTGATCCACAAAACTCATTTCTGCATCAATCTGGGTAAATTCTGGCTGTCGATCAGCCCTCAAGTCCTCATCACGGAAGCAGCGGGCCAATTGCATATAGCGGTCAAAGCCTGAAACCATTAAAATCTGCTTCAAAATCTGTGGTGACTGCGGCAAGGCGAAGAACTTTCCCTGATGAACTCTCGATGGTACAAGATAATCTCTAGCACCCTCTGGCGTCGACTTGACCAGATAAGGTGTCTCAATTTCCAAGAAGCCCTCAGCATCAAACCAGTCTCTAGTGAATTTATTAAATTTATGACGGAAGATCATTTTGTCCCGCATCTTCGGACGTCTTAGATCCAAATAGCGATATTCTAGATGCAAGGACTCCCGCGAATTATCAGTGTCCTCGATATAAAACGGCGGTGTCTCGGCCTTCGAGTAGACGATGAGATCTTTTACGGCAAGCTCCCACTTACCAGTAGGCATGTCTGGATTTGCTGACTCACGCTCTCGTAAAACACCCTTGACACCTATGACATACTCACTGCGCAGTGCCTTGGCTTGCTCAACTAGTCCATCACCAGCTTCCTCATCAAATACCAGCTGCAATTCCCCAGAACGATCTCGCAAGACGATGAAGACGATATTGCCAAGATCTCGCTGTCTGGCACACCAACCCATGAGACAGAGCTCTTTACCTAGATCCTGTTCACTTACTTCTGCAACCCTTTGCGTTCGACGCCATTTTCTATCTGCCATTTGCTTCCTCCGACTGCTTTATATATTTAGTAATTTCTGATTTCAACACCATTGCAGTACTGCCATCCGAAAGACGCTTAATTTCGACCTCTTCGGCCTGCAATTCATCTGTTCCGAGCACCAGAAGATATCTCGCTCCCTGACGATTGGCCTGCTTCATCTGAGCCTTGAAACTCCGGCCCATTAAATCACAGTCCACGACCAGCCCTGCAGCTCGCAAATTATTAGCTAGCACAAGTGCTTCAACTCCTGTATCTGCAAACGAGACAATAGAGAGATCAGCTCTTGGCTGAAACTCTGGCAAAAGCCCGCCAGCTTCTAACTCCAACCTAAGCCGCTCGACCCCAAAGGCATAACCTACAGCAGGCGTTGGCTCACCTCCAAGCTCAGCAATAAGCTTATCGTAGCGACCACCACCAAGTATTGCTGTCTGTGCTCCGAGCTTATCAGATTGAAATTCGAAAACCGTCCCAGTGTAATAATCTAGGCCGCGAACCAGACGTGGCGCCAAATAATAATTGATACCCAATTGATCTAGGGCCGCAAGAAGTTTAGTAAATTCTGCCTGGCAATCTGAACATAGCAAATCTGCTGGTAGTGGAGCCGAATTTAAAACAGGCGCACAATTCGGATTCTTGCAATCCAAGCAGCGTAGTGGGTTACGCTGAGACCTTCCTACACAGTCTGGACAGAGCTCTGAACTGTGTTCCACCAGATAATCTTTAAGTTTCTCGTTATATGCACTACGGCATGCATTGCAACCGAGTGAATTTAAGGCCAGCTGATAGTCAACTAGTCCAAGCTTCTTGAAAAAACTATCGAGAAAACTCAGTATCTCGGCCTCAGCCAAAGCACCACTAGCCCCGATTAATTCCATGCCGAATTGCTGGAATTCCCTATATCTACCCTTCTGCGGACGCTCATAGCGAAAGACATTCATGCTGTAAAACAGCTTGAGCGGAGAAGGCAAATTAGCCATGCCATGCTCAAGATAGGCCCTGACAACAGGTGCCGTCCCTTCTGGCCGCAAAGTCATGGACCGACCACCCTTGTCCTCGAAAGTGTACATTTCTTTATTAACTATATCCGTAGTTTCTCCGACACCGCGCTGAAACAGCTCAGTCTGTTCGAAGGTCGGAACTCGGATCTCTTGGAAGCCAAATTTCTTGGCCAAATCGTAATACACGCGCTCGAGATATTGCAGTTGGCCAGCCTCAACTCCATAGATATCGCGGCAACCTTTAGGAGCCTTGATCTGCATATGCTACCTCCTTCTTGCTCAATTTATAAATTATACATTTAGAGGGCGAGATCGGCAAATTAAATGAGTTCGAGATAAGTTAAACTGGCGAGTACAAAGCTAGCAGCCAACTCACTTCTCAAAACTCTAGGCCCAAAGCTCACTTCAGTAGCCCCAAGCTTCTTCAGCAACTCCGCCTCAGCCTGCGTAAACCCACTTTCAGGGCCGACAAATAGACCCATAGATAGGCTTGCTGATTCGTTAATTCGCTCCTTATGCTCTGCCAAATAATTGCGAAGACTTGCAGCCTCTGGTGAGAAGTGGCCAAAGATCATAAGGTCATGATCAAGTTCGGCTTTTGCCAGGTTTGCCAAATCACAAATTGGCAAAAGCTCTGTCACCGTAGCACGCCCCGTCTGCTTAGACTGAGCTTCCAAGATCTTCTGCCAGCGACTGTACTTGCCACTTATATCCCTATTTGGCATCTTAAATAGAGATTTTTCAGTGATTATTGGCACAACATTTGCAGCCCCATAACTACCTGCCAGTTCCAATACTAAGTCGAACTTACTACCCTGTGGCAAGGCCTGATAGAGACTTAGTCTGATCTTGGCTTCTGACACTACCCTAAGCCTCTCCTCTGCCCTTAACTCTATGAACTGGGCGGGTACTGTCTCGAGGCATTTGGCCTGCCACAATGAGCCAGCAGCATCGTAGACTTCGATCAGCGAGCCCTCCGAAATCCGCCTGGCCTTCTGTAGGTGGCTTAAATCATTCTCGCCCGACAGCCGGAATACAGCTCCTGGGCTTAAAACTTCGGCATAGAAAAATTTCGGCAGAAGAAACCTCCGCCTCCTATTTTACAGGAGGCGGAGTAAGTTAACACTCTGTTGAAGACCTAGCGTTCGCGCCAATTCTTGACGAAAATCTGATCTCGGTTGATCTGGAGACTGCGCCAGTAAGCTTTGGTGGCCAGCTTGTAGATTAAGAAATAGCCGACAAAGAGGATACCAGCAGCAATTAGGAAGGACTGCCACAAGCCTCTGAGAATGTAATTGTCAACGGTCAGATAGAAAATCTTGCTAAACAGTTGCTTGATGTAAGAATAGCCAAAGAGGCAGTGCACATAGGCCACAAATAGTGGCAGCAGGAATAACCAATAGATTTGGCTGTTTACCGATTTTCTGATGATCTTCTTTGGCAGACCAATTTCTTCCATGATCTGCACTCTTGAACGCTCCACTTCAGCCTCAGAATACTGCTTGAACCAACTGATGACGGACAAGCCGACAAAGAAGGTCAGTGAGCAGATAATACCGAGATAGAGGAAAGCCGCCATATAGATCTTCATCTGGTGATGGTCAATCTTGTCTGAGTTGGGATAGATTGAAGAGATTCTATACCCTCCTGGTAAGGCCTTGTGCCAGGCAGATATATCCTCATTAGTGAGCTGTCCCAGAATACTCTTGAGCTCATCGACGCTAAACTCAGTTGCCGACTTTGGTACGATATTGAGCGCCGTGTTGAAGCCCATTTGATTCACTAACTGACCTTCTGCCAAGAAGCGGTCTAGTGTTTCCTCAAGCTGATCCTTCGGCACATGGAGATAGAGTTTACCGAAGCCGTATGAAGACTTGCTATCTGGTATCTGCCTCTCCAGCTCCGCTACCTGCAGATTAGCAATTTTCGCAAACTTTTTTGTATGGAATTTGAGGGTGCTGAAATTGCCAAAGTAACCTGAACCTTGATACTTCTGTTCGCCGAAGAATTTGTTTAAATCCTCATTTAGCACTAGGTAGAACTTCTCGCCTTCGGCGTTCAGAATCAGGGAGTTTAGGGGTTTGACCTCAAATTCAGGAATGTCGTGGACTTTGGCTACAGTGTTTTTCGTAAGTTCAACGGCCTTTTTACTGTCTTGCGGTTTAAGCAAGAACTCTAGGCCCTTTTCCTTCATCAAGGCCCTGTGAGCCTGACTATCTACCTCTAGATCTTCCTCACCTTTTACACCATAGGAGTAGCAGTATAAACCTAGATCGTCTAGTTCTGACCAAGTGGCCTCGGGTCGCTGCCGGAAGGTGTGAATTGTGACGAACATGGTCATAAGAATCATGCAGGAGAGTATGGTAATGTCAGCCAGGCCTCTCGCATGAGCTACGAGTCTCGATAACAAGGCTGAGATCTTGATGAAGTTTTCAGGCTTGTGATAGTAACTATCGCGATTTTTCAGAAATTTTAACACCGCTGGCACTACAGCTAAGTAGAATAGATAAGTACCCACGATGACCATGATAACTGCCAACATGAAGAGAAAGGCACCAATCACTATATCCTTATCGGCATCTCCGATAACTGATGAGAGATAGTAGGCGCCACCGAGTAAGCCAACTCCCAATACGAAGAGGATTGGTCTGCCTTTAAACTCACGAAATACTGGCTGATCCCGTTCAAATAGCTGCTTCGGGGTATAGACGAGTAACTTTCTGAGTTCTGGAATAAAGCCCAAGACAAAGACTATTGAAAAGCGGATGATGATCTCGATAACCACGTCCATTGAAAATCCCCAGCTGAGCTTCAATGGCAAGTCTACCACCCTCTGTAAGAGGTAATTAGCCAGTGGGATAGACGGCAAGGCAAGCAAGATACCGACCACGAGAGAGCAGATCAGGGTAAAGACTAGCTCGATGAAGTAGATGGCAATGAACTCACCCTTGCCAAGACCTAAGGTGGCGTAGAGGCCCATCTCCTTACTTCTCTGTTTCAAGATGAAAGATCTAGCAAAGCTGATGAAAATAAACGCAAATACCAAAATGATAATGCTACCAAGCGTGGCGATGAGGCGCTGTGTGCCACTGTCCCAGGAGGCGACCTTCGAGTTTAAAACGGCATAGACCAGGATTAGAGTCGAAGCTGCCAGGATCAAGGGCACATTCAAGCGCTTATTGGCGGCGAAGTTGCGCTTGGCCAGGTTGAAATATAGTCGAATCTTACTCATGCTAGACTCCTTGTCTGTCGAGCAGAGCCATAGCTTCGGCAATCTTTTCTCTAAATTCACTTACTGACTGCTTACCTCTATAGAGCTCGTAGTAGATACGGCCATCCTTTAAAAACAAGGCGCGCTTACCGTGGGCTGCTGCTCTAATGGAGTGCGTAACCATCAGAATAGTTTGACCGCTGTTATTGAGACCCTCGAAGAGTTCTAATAGGTGGTCGGCATTGCGGGAATCTAGAGCGCCTGTTGGCTCATCTGCCAGCAGGAGCAGTGGTTGCATCACGAGTGCGCGAGCAATGGCTACTCTCTGACGCTCACCACCAGATAGCTGGTAGGGATATTTGTCCGCCTTATTTTCAATGCGCAGCGCCCGCATGAAGTGCTGTAGACGGCGCTCACGCTCACCACTCTCCATCCGTTCAAGGATCATCGGAAGGCGTATATTATCTGCGATATCAAATTGATCAAGTAGGTTGTAATCTTGAAAGACGAAACCGAGCTTCTGCCTTCTAAAAGTAGAAAGTTCGCTATTATTCAGTCTGGAAATGTCGCTACCTTCATACAAGATCTGACCAGCACTTGGCTGGTCGAGGGTTGCGACCATATTTAGAAGCGTCGTCTTACCAGAACCCGACTCACCCATGATGACGACGAATTCGCCAGGGGCGACTCTTAAATTGACACCTCGTAAGACGGGTAGCACATTCTGCTGACCTCGTATTCTATAATCCTTTTGGACTTCTCTTAGTTCTAGAATATTCTCCATGGCTAGATCCTTTCTCTGCCTTAGCAATTAATCTACACCTATTGTATTAGCCGCGGAGAACCTTATTCTTCTATCTAAGCTGACTATCAGTCGTGAATACTTACATTCTTGTAAGAATCGGCCTTAAGCGAGCTCAAATCCAAGGTCACCTTGAGTCCGCCGCTCTCAGAACGTCCCAGATCGTAGCCGACGTTCAGGTCGCTGAGGAAGACTTTTGCCAAATATAAGCCTAAGCCCGTAGACTCGCTTTGTTTTTCAATCTTTGCCGCACTATAAGCGAAGCGTCCGACTTTTTCCATTTCTACTTCAGACATCCCTGGGCCCTCATCGGAGATTTCTAAAATGTAGTTTTTCAAGTCAAGCACGACTTGTCCTCCACGACCGTATTTATAGGCATTATTTAAAAATTCCTCGAGGGCGACTGCGAGCCGGCTCTGGTCAGCTAGCACAGCTGTGGGTTCTAGACTAAGCTTAAGAGTCACAGCTTGCATCTGCTGATAGTCGGCAAGCCTCTTAATTACTGACTCTACTAACTCCTTTAATTCAAAATTACGTAAGTCGAGATCATCTTCAGCTCCCTGCATCTTGACATAGGCAAAAGCCAGGCCAACGTAACGTTCGACTGCTATTAGATTGCGCTCAATGATCTCTTGACGAGGACTACTCTGTAATTCGTTTTGAATACGCAAGACAGCCAGAGGATTCTTGATTCGATGCAGCCAGAGGCTAAAGTAATCTCGATAACGCCGCTCATTTGCCTTGACCTCTACTACTACCTTCTGTCTTGCTTCACGCTCATATAAGAGTTCATAGAGGAGCCCTAAATTGAGATTGTCAATAGCTCGAATATTTTGCAGATGCTGCCAGTTAAAATCTTTCGAAAAATTCATTATCGCGAGATACTGTCTTCTCGTAAGATAATAATCCACTGCTATGTACAAAACAGCAAAAAGCAAGTAAACCAAGCTGAAGTAAATAGCCGCTTCGCTTGGGACTCGCAGAATCCAGAGGAAAATATAAAAGACCACTCCTAAGAGACATAGAAAAGCAATGAGGCCCGATCTCATTCTAAAATATCTCTTTCGCTCAAATTTACACTCTCTGAACTGCATAGCCTATTCCTTTGCGATTTACCACACTGATATTCGTGGTAAGCTTCAAGATTTTCTTTCGAATCCTTGAGATATTAACAGCCAAAGTATTTTCCGAAACGAAATCACTCTGACCCCATAAAGACTCAACCAATTTCTCACTGCTGACATAATTACCAGCCGCCTCTAAGAGCATGGCCATTATCCGCAATTCATTTTGAGATAACTCCTCCTGTCTACCCTCGTAGGCGACTGTGGCAGCTGCGAGATTAAGCTCTAAACCAAGATGTGAGAGTGTCTTCTTGTCTCCTAACTCGTAAACATAACTTCTTCTCAGCAGGGCCTTAACTTTTGCCAGTAATAAAGAAAGAGAAAACGGCTTCTCCAGATAGTCATCAGCACCTAATTCAAGGGCAATTTCTTGACGGATATCTTCCGTGTTGCCCGAAATGATCATGATCGGTATCTGACTTTTAGAGCGAAGCTGTGAACACCAATGATAGCCAGTAAATTCAGGGAGATTTAAATCGAGTAATAGTAGGTCTGGTGAAAATTCATCGACAGCCCTCTCAACATTTTCGAAGTCGCGACAATAGTCAACTGCATAGCCTTCCTTGATTAAAAATTCAGCCATTCCGTCAGCTAAGTCAAAGTCGTCTTCTACTATAAATATTCTCTGCATGAACTACCTCCAGCATTAGTTTATCAAATAAAGAAAAGCCTGGCGGGGATATGGGCCAGGCTCTTTCACTTAATTAAAATGGAGGCTATTGTTGTTCGTAATTGAAATCAACTATACCCTTCTTGAGGCACTTATTGTAATCCTTGTAAATATGGATGACCATAGGTGCAAGGAGCACAAGCGCGATGACGTTTGGATAGACCATTAGGTTATTTAGTAGTGCGTTTAGAGCCCAAACCAATTCCACCTTAGTCATAGCACCAAAGACTATCGCCGCTATAACGAGCACACGATATGGCATTAAGCCCTTATTTCCGAAAAGATAAACGATATTTGACTCTCCGAAATAGTACCAGCCAATGATTGTCGTGAAGGCAAAGAAGGTTAAGCAGATGGCCAATAAGCTTGCACCGATCGTGCCGAAGCCAGTTTCAAATGCCTTCTGAGTGATCTCAACACTCTCAAGACCTGCAACCTTGTATGAATCAGTGACCAAAATAGCCAAAGCGGTAGCAGAACAAATTAGTACTGTGTCGATGAAAACACCGCAGAAAGCAATTAAGCCCTGCTCGGCTGGGTGATTGACATTTGCCACGGCGTGAGCATGAGGAGTTGAACCCATACCAGCTTCATTGGAGAATAGACCACGCTGCACACCTAGACGTATCGCCTGGCGCACTACAGCACCAGCGAAACCACCTGCCGCGGCAGTAGGGTTAAAGGCACCATGGATGATCTCTCCGAAAGCTGTTCCTATATGTGTCCTAAACTTAAACAAAAGTACAATGGCAGCAATGATGTAGACTACTGCCATGAATGGGACTACGAGTTCAGCAAAACGGCCAATACGCTTGACACCACCAATAAAAATACTCGCAGCTAAGATTGCGAGAAAGGCACCAATTACCCATTTGGGAATACCAAATGAATTATTTACGGCCAGTGATATCGAGTTAGCTTGCACCATATTGCCAGCAAAACCCAAGGCCAGGATGATTGCTACAGCAAAAATACCTGCCAGTACTTTACCTAATGTCCTGTTCTTCTGCCCAAGACCTCTGGAAATATAATAGGCGGGACCACCGACTAGGATGCCATCCTTGCGCTGACGATATGCCTGAGCAAGAACAGCTTCAGCAAAAATCGTTGGCATGCCAAGGATTGCAGTTATCCACATCCAGAAGATAGCACCAGGTCCACCAGTTGCAATGGCTGTGGCCACGCCTCCCACATTACCTGTACCAACTTGTGCCGCTACTGCCGTTGATAGAGCCTGGAATGAGGACAGACCTCCCTCTTCCTGACGTCCTGAGCCTGTAAACATTAATTTAAAGGCCTTGAAGAAATAGCGGAATTGAACCCCTCTCAGGGCGATGGTGAAGAAGATACCGCAGCCAAATAGCATGACAATTAGAATGATGCCACCCAGTACGCTATCTATACTATTGATGAATTCTAACATCTCTTACCTCTTTCTTATCCCCTGTTCAGAGTCGAGACGTACTCTGAAGTCTGTTAAAATTCTAGCAAGCTGTCTTGGCCAAATCAATAATCTTTCAAGTCTTCTTGTGTTCTATCACTCTATCCCCCATTTAATAATCTCAGAGAAAAATAAAAAGTTGACTATAAAAAAACAAAAACCCCAGAAGCTTAGCTACTGGGGTCTCATTTGGCAGCCGAACTAGGATTCGAACCTAGGCTAACTGAGTCAGAGTCAGGTGTGCTACCGTTACACTATTCGGCTATGTGTCTTGACGACAGACTGAATGATAACACGAGTGAATTTGCTCTGCAAGCCCTTGCCGCCAAATTTGAAGATTGAGTAATTCTCTGGCTTCCACTATGATGGGACAGTGATTCTAGAAGTTGACAATCTGTACAAATCATATGGGGACCGCCTTCTTTTCGTAGCTGCGAGCCTGCAAATTCTCGAGGGCGAGAAAGTCGCCATATTGGGATCAAATGGCAGTGGTAAGACCACTCTGTTAAAGATTTTAGTCGGACAGGAAACAGGCGATCAGGCTAAGCCTGCAGTTAAATGGGCCAACAATATTGTCTTTGAGTATCTCGCCCAACAGCTCAATCCCGATATATTAGAGTCTTGCGCCTTGGACTTGCATCCAACGAAAATCGTTGAAGCCAAAATTCATGAACTAAGCGATTTAATTGCCGCAGGCCAGTCACAGCTGCTCCCTGCCTACGATCAGGCTACTGCTAAATTCAATAGTCTGGGCGCCTATGATGCACTTGATGAGTTTTACGCTAATGCGGAGAGACTCGGGCTGCCCAGAGTTAAGCTGACTGAGCCGCTGAAAAATTTATCAGGTGGCGAGCGCATGCGTGCTGAGCTAGCTAGAGTCCTCTCTTCAAGAGCTGATGTCTTAATCCTCGATGAACCTTCAAATCATCTTGATATCGCTGCTGTTGAGTGGCTTGAAGAATACTTGAAGAATTACAATCGCAGCTTGATCTTCGTCTCTCATGATCGACACTTAATTGATAAGGTGGCCACTACGACAGTAAGCATTGTCGGACATCGGCTACACAAATTAACTGGTAACTACTCCACTAGACTAAGCTGGGAGAACACTCAAAATGACGCTCTTAGAACTCAAATCAGCAAGCTGAAACAGGAATTGAAAAAAGAACAAGAGATTACACAAACGCTTTTTTCACATCGTAATATCTCAGGCTACCACTCGCGCCAGAAACGAGTAGATAAGCTCAGTCAGCAAATTCAGGAATTAGAAACTCGTTCTAAACGGCCAGAGGTCAAGATTAATTTCGAGGTCAAACGAGAACTCGATGGCAAGCGGAGTGAGCGCGTTCTTTTAAAGGTCGATGAACTCAAAATAGACTACGGCAATGGTCCCTTATTCTCTCCTCTAGATCTTGTTGTCAGAGTCGGCGAGCGAATTGTTATTGCGGGACCCAACGCCTGCGGTAAGACTTCTATCATCAAGGCGATTTTTGAAGAACTACCAGAGGCCAGCGCTGAAATCAAATATGGCGACAAGCTAAAATACGCCACTCTCGATCAACATGTGCTTTTTGATAATGAGCAAATAACAATTCTCGAGGAGTTTTTAAGACACTTTCCAAATAGCTCTGAAACTGAAGCTAGATCATATCTGGCACGCTTTGCCTTTTACGATCAGGAGGTTTTTAAAAAATTAATTGAGCTTTCTGGCGGAGAGCGCAGTAGACTTAAACTCCTGCTGAAACTGCTGACCAAACCTGACCTATTAGTCTTAGATGAGCCTACTAATCATCTGGATCTGAAGTCAAAAGAAGTTTTAGAAGAGGCTCTGAGTAATTTCTCTGGTGCTATCCTCACAATTTCTCACGACAGGCACTTTATTGAGAAATTAGAGGCCAGGGTTATCGGCTTCAAGGAAGGGGAGTTTAGAAACTACAATTCCTGGGATGATTATAGAGATCACTTACTAAATACCGAACGAGATAGTCCAAGTGAAACTAAAACTATTGAGCCAAAAAAGTTGATAGAGGACGGCACAACTGAACTATCCTGGAAAGAAAACGAATTGAAACTCTGCCCCGAGCTGGGGCTTTTGCCAAAATCTTTAAGGCGCCCAGCTGAGCTTAGACAATTTAAGGCAAAGGCCAGAAGCATTGATCGTGAAATTTTAGATAGACTAGATAAGATTAATCTCAAAAAAGAGCTTATGGAAGAAACTTTCAGCTCGGCTAAATCTAGCGAAATTTACCATGACTATGCCCTCTTACAAGCCCATGAAGAAGAACTTGAAGAACTCTACTTGAAACTCGCTGAAATCCTAGAAAGTCTGGATTAGCTACTCTTGGTCTTGGGCTTCGACTAGCAATTCAGCTGGATTTGGTGACTCTTCAATATAGCGTTGGACGTTAAAGTCGAAGAAGCGACGATCGGAGCGCGCAGCTGGACATTTAAAGGTGCAAAACGTCACATGCTGTCGCAATCTCTCTATGGATTCTTCGGAAATTATATGCTCCATACGACAGGCGTCCTCAGCAGCAATCTCTTCTGGCACTCCTAGGCCCATCAGGTATTGAGTTAAGAAAATATGTCGGTCATAGATCATTTCTGCTAGCGCTCGCCCAGCCTCAGTTAATTTAAGATAGCCACCATCTACCATTTGTAGATAGCCTTTGTCTTGCAGTAGGTGGATAGCTCTGGAAACCGAGGGCTTAGAGAAGCCCATTTCCCGAGCCAAGTCTACCGAGCGTACATTTCCTAAACGTTTCTCCAAGATCAGAATGTTTTCCAGATAATTTTCACCAGATTCTTGTAGTCTACGCATTTCTACATCCTCCTTCGCATATCTTATACTAATTCTAATTTACTTTCAGGTATTGAGCTGCGCGGCACAAGCAAATTCAGTGCTCGTGGTTTAACTTCTATATTAACTGGAAGTTTCGGACCTTCCTCTCCGTCGAGATCAACAATAATTTCCCGCTCACTTTCAATTCGTAAAAAACTGCTCTGGCGATGGAAAATTGCTGGATGTGATAGATGCTCGCCATTTAAAACATCCATCAATAGCGGGATGATATTGGGTTTCAGATAATCTGGGTCGCCCCGGAGGCAGAGCAAGTCGAACTTACCATCCTGAACATCGGCCTCTGGTACCAGATTTCTAAATCCACCTACCGATTCACAATTACCGAAGGTAAAGAATAAGAAATCATCTTCAATGTCAAAGTCTTCCCCTTGAATGCGAATTCGATAAGGTGTAAAAATCTGCTGTATATTGAAAATTGCCGTTAGATAGTAGGCAAATTGGCCCAAAACCATCTTCATATTCCGCGGAGTAATGAAGGAAATTTCGCTCAAGAAGCCCCCAGCGGCAACATTTAAAAAATGTCTGTCATTGGCGACTCCGACATCTACAGGAATTACTGTATGATTTTTTAGAAGTTCTTCTAATTCGCGCATATCCTGTGGCAGAGAATTGGCAACGCCAAAGTCATTGACTGTTCCTGCTGCACAGATCAGCAAGGGAATTTTATGCCCTGCTTCCATAATACCGTTGACTACATTGTTTACAGTACCATCACCACCTGCTACTAATAGGCAGTCAAAGCCAGCATGATCGGAACCTATAACTTCAAATCTCGCGTCAGCCTCCGACTTGGTCTGGATGATTTCAAGAGTGCGGATCAAGCCATTCCTTTGAAAATCTTGTAAGCCGCGAATTAAACTATTGGCCATTCCCAGCCTACCTGCGTTTGGATTAATTAATGCCTTAATTTTCATCTAATACTCCAACTAGGACAAAATTAACTTGTGAACACCAGTCGCCGTCAGTAAATAGACTATACCATCGCTGCCAAAACTTAGTGCCATTGCCTCATCACCAAGCTTGACCTCAGCCTGTATCTCACCTCTGGCAAGATTGTATATATAGAGTCTACGACCAGCTGCAATGAAGAGTTGAGTATTGTGCTCGCTGATAACCTGCACTCTCGAGTCCAGCTTGAGCAATTGTTTCTCCCCTGCATCAGGCGTTATTTCTACGAGCTCTTGAGCTCTCCCAGCCTCTTTTCGCACCAAAGCTATAACAGAATTATTTCTAGATATAAGCTTATAGACAGCGTCATACTTCAATTCAGTTTCCGCTTCATCGGCCTCGCGATCAATCAGTAAAATCGCTTCATCTGAGGCCAAGACTAGTTTCGAACCCATGTAAGCGAGACTGTGGTAAAATCGCCCCTTTGTGAGAGGTGTGTATTGGCTCATTTGACCACCTTGCAAATCATAGCGCTTGATAATCGCCTGCAACTCATTCTTCTTCGTGTTGATCAAGAGGACGTCCAAGGCCTGAAAGTCAGGCGTAAACTGAACATCGCTGATATAGCCAGACTCGGCAAAACTCAAGCTGTAAATTCGATTTCCATCAGTAAGCCGCAGAAGATGTAAGGAAGGGTATGACTTATCCGGATTATCGATAACTGCAATCTCATCCTTGCCTTTCACAGCACCAGCAAAGACACCAGAAAGCGGACTCGACCAGCATAACTTATCCGCCTCATAATAGTAGACATTATTACCAGCTTCGGCAGTATCTCCAAAAATCAGGCCAGAATTAAATTTTCTGTAGCCAAGCTCCTTGAGATTAAGGTTTTCTTCGCCAAGTTCGATCCCATCTAAATTCATAAAACGGAAGTGATCGGCATGCAGACCTAAGATTCTCTCCTCCGATAATTCCAAATTTCTAGTCTCATCATAGGAGAAACTTAAAACTTTCTCTAATCTATCAATTGCCTCACTATTGACGTCTGCTTGATACTCACGAGAGCTCGGCAGCTGCCATAAAAAGACAATGAGCAAGACAAGTGCTATTGCCATCAAAGCCATCAGCAACAATAAAATAGGCTGCCGCATAAGCCGATCAAATGTACTCTTTGAATTTGCCAATTTCTACCTCGCTATTTCTATCTTCAAATATTATAACTGATAGTCATTGCCTTAGGTATAAAAAGAGCTGCCACAAATTCTTGTGACAGCTCTGTTTTCTAGTTTGAGCTCCTCTTATTAGTACATACCGCCCATTGGTGGCATGGCTGGAGCAGCTTCGGGCTCTGGGATATCAGCTACTACAGCTTCTGTTGTCAAGAGAGTCGAGGCAATAGAGCAAGCGTTTTGCAGGGCAGACCTGGCAACCTTGGTTGGGTCTACAATACCCTTGTCTAACATCTTGACGTACTCTTCATTCAGGGCGTCAAAACCAGTACCAGCATCGGCATTGATTACGTGATCAACAATGACACCGCCATCCTTGCCAGCATTGATGGCAATTTGACGTAGTGGAGCCTCGAGTGCTCTGAGGATGATCTGTGCGCCAGTCTTGCGATCGCCTTCCAGCTTCTCAACCTGCTCCTGAACTGCCTTGATAGCACCGATGAAGGCAGTACCACCACCTGGGACGATACCTTCTTCAACTGCAGCTCTAGTGGCTGAGAGAGCATCTTCAATTCTCAGCTTCTTTTCCTTCATTTCGGTTTCGGTGGCTGCGCCGACCTTGATGACCGCAACGCCGCCTGAAAGTTTGGCTAGGCGCTCTTGAAGTTTCTCGCGATCAAAGTCTGACTCGGTTTCTTGGATCTGTGATCTAATTTGATTGATTCTGGCTTCAATTTGATCCTTCTGACCAGCGCCGTCGACAATAATGGTGTTGTCCTTATCTGCTCTGACCTTCTTAGCTCTGCCAAGATCATCGACCTGAACATCTTTGAGCTCTAGACCGAGATCTGTGGAGATGAAGCGAGCACCAGTCAGGATGGCGATGTCCTGGAGCATTTCCTTGCGACGATCACCGAAGCCTGGAGCCTTGATTGCCACGGCATTCAGGGTGCCACGAAGCTTATTAAGAATTAAGGTGGAGAGAGCCTCTCCCTCAAGATCTTCAGCGATGATAACGAGTTTTCCGCCACTCTGTACTAATTGTTCTAACAGAGGCAGGAGATCTTGTACATTAGAAATCTTCTTATCTGTTACCAGAATCATGGGGTCTTCAAAGACAGCTTCCATCTTAGAGGTGTCTGTGACCATGTAGGCAGATACATAACCACGATCAAACTGCATACCTTCAACTACCTCTAGTTCTGTACCCATGGTCTGAGACTCTTCAACAGTAATGACACCGTCCGAGGTGACCTTCTCCATGGCATCCGCAATAAGTTCGCCAACTATCTCATCATCAGCTGAAATGGCAGCTACACGACTGATATCAGCCTTACCCTCAATTAGTCTAGACTGCTCTTTAACTGCTTCAACAGCTGCATTGAGGGCTTCTTGCATTCCGCGCTTGAGGATCATGGCATTGGCGCCAGCCGCAATATTCTTCATGCCCTCGTGGATCATGGACTGAGCCAGCACAGTTGCTGTAGTTGTGCCGTCACCTGCGACGTCTTGAGTCTTGGTCGCAACTTCCTTGATCAGCTGAGCACCCATATTTTCAAAACGATCTTCAAGCTCAATATCACGTGCTATAGTCACGCCATCATTGGTGATCGATGGTGAGCCGAAGCTCTTGTCCAAGACCACGTTTCTGCCCTTGGGACCCAAGGTAATTTTTACGGTATCTGCTAACTTGTCTACACCAGCCATCAGGGCCTGTCTTGCTTCACTAGAATATTTTAGATCTTTTGCCATTATCTACTCCTTTATACTAGTCCTTCTGAACAATTGCTAAAATGTCGGATTGTCTGAGAATTGTGTATTCCTGGCCATCAATTTTAACTTCTGTGCCAGCATATTTAGAAATTAATACATGGTCGCCAACTTCAACTTCCATGATGATATCTTTGCCATCTACTACACCACCTGGACCAACAGCCGTGATCTCAGCTACCTGTGGTTTCTCTTTGGCCGAGGTTGGCAGAACAATGCCACCCTTGGTTGTTTCTTCTGTCTCTAGCATCTTAATTACTACGCGATCTGCTAAAGGTTTAATTTTCATTTAGACCCTCCTGATCATATAACTGACGAAGTCAGTGAATTTTTAGCACTCTTGGTCGAAGAGTGCTAGCTATCACAGAATAAGGGCAGCTATGACCCTTGTCAAGCTAAAGAAGTGACATAATTGTGAAGAATTTTGAAGTCGCTTATTTGGTGAAAATTAAGGACATGAGAGCAGGTGTGATCTTCAGTCGCCAAATCAAAAGTAGAGCAAAAGAATTGTCAAACATTGTAGATAGGCGTGGCCAGACCACCGCTAAAGCTGGAGCAATCAAGGCAAAGATCATGAGGAAGACTGAGAAATTAATGATTCCCAGTGGTATTGCAAATAGACGTCTAGCTATTGCTAAGCCCTCTACCTTATCAAGTCCGCTGCTGAGTATTTTGATAAATAATAAGACAATTAATCGAGTGAAGAAGAAGAGCAATAAGAAGCTAATGCAGCTTGCAAGATAGTTTGTGAGAAGCGCATTCAGCCCACTGGCATTACTTAATTGCCCTAATTTTAAATTTTCATTAAGCAAGGAGGAGGTATCTATGTCCATGCCTGCAGATTTTCCCAATAGCGCAATAAATAGTTTTAGATAACCACTTTGAGATCCAGAAAACTCTAGTTCGTGAACCTTGCTTATAAAGGCTTGCCCAAGCTGTAATTTACTCAGCCAGGCAGCTGTTACTTCGTTGAGAGCAGGAGTTATCACCATGGCCAGACTTGCGCTAAGAATGGAGCTGAAAAAGAGGGCTGTCTGATGGCGCCAACCGCGCCGAAAGGCCCTGTAAATAAAAAATGCCAAAATTAGGATTAGACTTAAATCCATAATCATTTTTATTTTTACTCCTTCCCGCTCATTTTCGAATTATAGCATAAGAGCAAAGAAAAGCAGTTTCCTATACGGTACAAAAGTATCTAAAACTAGCAATTTGAATCTCTATACTCTTCACCGTAAGCTAGGAGAAGAGTATGCAAGTTAAACTTAAAAATTATTACAGTAAATATAGAGGGCTCTTCATATTAGCCTGTATCCTAACTATCATCTGGGTCATGATTTCTATGCTAGTGCCTATGATTCTGGCCTTTACCGTTGATGGTGTTTTACTGGGCCAGGAACCCGCTTTACCAGGCTTCCTACTTAAGATCTACCACAACTTAGGCCGCGAATACTTTCTTGCTAGACTGTGGATCCCTGGCCTCCTGATGATCATCCGGTACATAATTGGCGCAAGCATTATGTATCTCAGAAATATCTGCGCTGCGACCTTCGCACAAACTGGTACAGAGGCTCTGCGAAATGCTCTATTTAGGCAGCTGCAATTACTTCCTGTCGCCTGGCACAAGCAGATCGATACGGGTGATCTAATTCAGCGCTGTACTTCTGATGTTAGACAGATCAACCATTTTTTCCATCGTCAGATAATGCACATTCTACAGACTGTTACTACACTCTTAATGGCTACAATCCTCATGCTCTCCTTCGACTGGCGCTTGGGGCTAATCCCCCTCGCCTTGGCTCCTTTGGTTGTCGTCATTTCAACTCGCTACTACCGTTCACGATTTCTGGCCTGGGAGCTCTGGGAAGAAGCTGAAGCCGACCTCTCTGCCAGGCTGCAAGAGACCATTACAGGAATTCGCGTGGTCAAGGCCTTCGGCCGTGAAGATTATGAATATAAAGAGTTTAAGACTAAAAACCAATACCTCTATAACTATGGTCTAGACGTCTTTCGCAAGATGGCCAATTTCTGGTTTGAGCTAGATATTATTACCCAGGGTGAAATTGGCATTATACTTGTCCTCGGCAGTTTAATGGCCTATCGAGGAACAATTACCCCAGGTACTCTTTTGCTCTTCATCTTCTATTCTGATAAGGTCATCAAGCCTCTGCGAATCGCCGCTAGAGCGATTACTGCCACTAGTACAGTCAAAGTGGCTTGGCAGCGTCTTCAAGAGATCTTAGGTGCCCAAGCGGAAGCAGATGAGAGCCATTTACAAAAGAAGAATTTAAAAGGTAATATCCGCTTTGAGAACGTTTCTTTCAGCTATCCCGATGGTGATGAAACTGTCTTGAAAAACCTCAACTTCACGATCAATGCTGGAGAGAACATCGGTATTCTTGGTCCTACTGCCTCCGGAAAATCATCTCTCCTCCTTCTGCTTCAAAAAATATATGATGCCGACAGTGGCACTATCTACTTTGATGACATCCCTATAGACGAGCTTGACCGTGAGCAGCTCAGGCAAGAAGTCGGTTTAATTTTGCAAGAATCCTTCATTTTCTCTAGGAGCATTAAGAAGAACATCGCTATCGCCGTTGACAATGCTGTAGACTCTGAAATCCAACAAGCGGCAAAGTCAGCGAGACTGCACAATGATATTAATCAATTTAAACAGGGCTACGAAACCCTCGTTGGGGAGCGTGGAGTTACACTCTCTGGAGGCCAGAAACAGCGTCTGGCTATTGCCAGAAGTCTCATTAGGAGCTGTCCGATATTAATCTTTGACGACTCTCTTTCAGCTGTTGATCCCATGACAGATAAGCAAATCCGCAATGAACTCCAGAAGCGCCAGCAGAACCTCACGACGATTATCGTCTCACATCGCGTCTCCACCTTAATGGAGTGCGATAGGATACTGATCCTGAATCATGGACAAATCGAGGCTTTTGCCACACCTTCGGAATTGATGAGACAAGACGGCCTATTCAAGCGCATCTATGAAATGCAGATGAACTGGGAGGAGGCTCAATAATGTTTGAAACTAGCAATAATAAGAGAAAATTAGCCCTGAACGAACGTGAGAAAGAGCTTTTAGAGTCGCTGTCTACCGTTGAGGATTATAAAGCGCAAGCGGATTTTAATATCAGTAGCTGGCAACGCTTCTTTGCTCTCGGCAAGGCCAAGCCTAGCCGCTACATCAAGATTTTAATCATCATGGTCCTACTTTCTCTAGCGGATAACGCCATGCCCCTTCTGATCACCGTCTGTATTGACAATGTCATCGGTGAAGGAAGAATTGAATTGCTGCCGTACATAGGCTTAGCGATCGTAGTCATAGTGTTTGCTATCAGCTTTCTAGATCGTGAATTTATGTTACGTGGTGGAGTTTTGGAATCAGATATTGCCTATAATGTACGAGATCGAGGCTTCCACAAATTAAACAAACTGAGCTTCTCGTATTACGATAAGACTGCTGTCGGCTGGCTTCTCTCTCGCTTAATTAATGACGTGACCAACGTCACAGAGCTATTAGCCTGGGAAATAACCAATGCGATGTGGTCACTCTCCACAGTTATCATCTTGTCAATTATCATGCTGTTACTGAATTGGCGTCTGTCCCTGCTCATTTTAGTTTTCATGCCATTTGCCATTGTCCTATTTAGGAGCTTCGAGCATAAGATGCTCATCAAGCAGCGGGAGATGAAACGCATTAATTCTGCCATCACTGCAGCCTACTCCGAAAGTATCATGGGACTAGAAACTGCAAAAACATTAAAATTGGAGAAGCGTATGGAGGAAGAGTTTCGCTTCCTCAATAACTACAATAAGCGCTTACACCTTCAAGTCAGCAAACTTAACTATCTTTTTCAAATTATTATCGGCTCCTTCTCGGTACTCAGCACTTCCTTATTACTTCTTGTTGGTATCAGACTGGTCAACAACGGCGAAGCGACAATCGGTGTATTGGCAACACTAATACTTTATACCATTAGGCTGTGGGGGCCACTGAACTCCATTGCAGAATCTATGCTCGAACTGCAATCAGCGCAAGCCGCTATTGAGCGTATTTTCCATATTTTTGATGCGCCTGTAGAAATAGATGATTCTCCCGAAGCTCTGGAGCGCTTTGGTCCCAATGACGGCGAAGGTGAGGAGGCCTGGCCAGAGTTTAAGGGTAAAATAGAATTTAAGAATGTCAGTTTCTATTATATGCCAGATGAGCCAATTCTTGAAAACTTCAACTTGACTATTGAGGCAGGTGAAACCCTTGCTCTAGTTGGCGAAACTGGTGCTGGTAAATCGAGTATTGTCAATCTTGCATGCCGTTTCTATGAGCCTCAAGAAGGTCAAATTCTCTTTGACGGCATCGACTATAGAAATTATCCAAAAGCCTGGATCTACAAAAATTTAGGCTATGTTCTACAGACTCCACAACTGTTTTCGGGCACTATTGCCGATAATATCCGCTATGGCAAACTCGAGGCCACTGATGAAGAGTTGGCAGAAACAGCGAGTTTCCTCGGTGCTGATGACTTCATCAAACAAAGAAGTAAGGGATTCAACTCTGAAGTTGGTGAATTTGGCTCTTTACTCTCCACAGGCGAGAAGCAATTAGTCTCTTTCTGTCGAGCAATAATTAGACAGCCAAGTTTCTTCGTCCTAGACGAGGCAACTTCATCCATTGATACAGAAACTGAAAAGAAGATCCAAACTGCCATAGAAAAAATCCTTGAAGATCGCACTGCTCTTGTCGTCGCCCATCGCCTATCAACCATCAAACAGGCAGATAGAATTATCGTTATTGAGCAAGGCAAGATCATCGAAGAAGGCTCTCACGACCAGCTAATGGCTAAGCGCGGTCGCTACTTTGATTTTTATACTGGACAGTTTAAAATCAGCAGTGACTAATATGGCTGATAAATCATTGATCTTTACACTTTGTCTTTTGACCCTTTTTCCTGGGCTGCGCGAAGACGAGCTAGTCAGACATCTAACTGACTCGCTCTACCTCGACTATTTTCGTGCCCGAGATAATTTACAGAAATTACTTGCTAGAGGTTTGGCCCGTCAAAGCGAGCGCAAAAATGAGCTGCAAAGTGATGCTCAGGGTAAGAAGGTATTGCGTTTTGATGCAACGCCAGAAGGCTATTTGGTAGCCAAGAATCTCTCCGCTCAATTACCTGCAAATATGCAGACCTATTTACGCCAGCTCAGGCTACGTGAAGATGGAGCCTGGCAAAATCGCCAAACATCGGAAATTGAATTGTTAAGTGACGGTACAGCAGCTCTTTTAATCAGTGCCAGTGAGGGTCACAAAAATCTTCTAGAACTAAAAATAAATCTGCCAGATTTGAATCTGGCAGACCAGCTTAAGAAAATTTGGGATGAGGATTCAGCTAAAATCTATCAGGCAATTCTCGAGGCTCTATTGGCCCAATTAGGAGATTAGAAGTCCTCTTCTTGGAAAACGAACTGCCAATCATTAATTGCCACCGTATCTCCTTCCCTTAAACCTTGTACCTTCAATTTATCAATAATGCCAAAAGTTCTGAGCTTCTTTTGAAAGAAATAAAATGATTCGGGGTTCTCGAAATCCGTTTGAAGCAAGAGCAATTCTATAGCTCTGCCGTGCACTCTAAAATGACCTGGCTCCTCTTCTTCTACGGTGAAGCTCTGGACATCCCTATCTCGATACAATTTGAAATCTTCCACTTGTAGCGGTTCGGGTCTTGGCAAGGCAGCAAGCATATTAAACACCTCGGCAATCAATTCAGGAATACCCTCACCAGTGACAGCTGATATCAATCTAAACTCAAGACCAGCCTGCTCAAAGAGCTGCTGATAATCGTCTAGCAATTCTGGCATTACGGCATCAGCCTTATTGAGAGCTAAGATCTCCGCCTTTGCCGCTAGCTCACTGTCATATGCTGCCAATTCCTCGCGGATCAAATGATAATTGGCTAAAGCCTCTTCTGGAGTGGCTGAAGCAATATCAACTAGATGTATCAGAATCCTACAACGTTCAATGTGACGGAGAAAATCGTGGCCTAGACCCAGACCTTCTGCTGCACCCTCAATCAAACCTGGGATGTCGGCAAACAGGGCTCTCTGTTCATAGTGATCAACAACTGCTAGCTGTGGTTTGAGGGTAGTAAACGGGTAGTCAGCAATTTTCGGCTTAGCGTTTGAAATATGAGCTATAAAAGTTGACTTCCCAGCGTTCGGTAAGCCAAGGAGGCCCACGTCAGCTATCAGTTTGAGGTCGAGCTCAACGGTGACTTCATCACCCAAGCCGCCAGACTTCGAGAAACGTGGCGCTTGGCGTACTGAGTTTGCAAAATGCACATTGCCACGACCGCCTCGGCCACCCTTTGCCGCTAGGAATTCCTGACCATCTTCATATAGGTCAGCCACGATCATTTCTTCATCTGCTAATTTTACAACAGTGCCAACAGGAACCTTGATTACGAGGTCAGGAGCATCCTTACCATGACGCTTGGCACCCTCACCAGGCCGACCAGCCTCGGCCTCGAAATGTTTCTGGAAGCGAAAGGCCTGTAGTGAGTTGATATTGGCATCAGCCTTTAAGATGACACTGCCACCACGGCCACCATCACCCCCATCAGGACCTCCCTTTGGAACATATTTTTCGCGACGAAAAGAGACGGCGCCATCGCCTCCATCACCTGCTTTTAAATATAACTTAACGCGATCAAAAAACATCTGGCACCTCCATTTTAAAAAGAGCCCTAGGCTAGACCCGGGCTCTCAGTTAATAGCATGAACTTGTAACTATTCGGCTACTGGGTAGACGCTGACCTGAGTTCTGTCACGACCCAGACGCTCATAAGCTACCCGGCCATCAATCTTAGCAAAGAGTGTATCGTCCTTGCCCTTGCCGACATTCTTGCCTGGGTGAATCTTAGTTCCACGCTGTCTGAAGATGATATTGCCTGCGAGGCAGTACTCACCATCACCGAGCTTGGCACCTAAGCGCTTGGACTCTGAGTCACGGCCGTTCTTGGTTGAACCGACACCCTTCTTACTAGCTAAGAGCTGAATATCAAATTTAAAAATCATCATTGTGGTCCTCCTACTTGACTTCCCACTTTATGAAGTCTGGATAGGCCTCTTGGGCCATCTTAATGCCAATAAGGGTATTGGCGAGAATTAAATGGTAATCTTCTAGCTGCCTCTGCATTTTAGGTCTGTCTTTGAGCTTCAAGACTATCTTGCCAGACTCACTGTCTAGCTCATAATCCACCACTAACTTCAGTTCTTCTATACAGGTCCTGATTGCCGTTTGCGCCAAAGTGCTAATAGCGGCACAGATGACATCATTTCCGTACTCTGCATAACCCGCGTGGCCTAAAATTTCAAAGGCCTCGAGCCTGCCATCGACCTCATAGAAGCAGCAGCTAATCACTAGACCTTGAGGCTCGTAACCTTCAACTTAGTGTATGGCTGACGATGGCCCTGCTTCTTGCGATAGTTCTTCTTGGGTTTGTATTTGAATACTGTGATCTTCTTACCACGACCCTGCTTCAAAACTTCACACTCCACTGAACTACCTTCTACATAAGGGGTTCCGATGCGCAGTTTGTCGGCTTCACCGACTGCCAAGACCTTCTCTAATTGGATCTTATCGCCCTCTTCGGCTGCCAATTTTTCAACGAAGATCTCATCGCCTTCACTGACGCGGTATTGCTTACCGCCTGTTTCCACAATAGCGTACATTGCGTACCTCCTATAATAAGTCTCGCCCGCGGCGGTGGTCCATTGACACTTGAACCGAAGCGGTGCGGTCGCAAAGGGCAGAATAGCATATATAATTAATACAGGTCAAGCAAAAAGGAGTTATTTATGGATAAAAGAGATTTAGGCAATGATTTTAAGCAGACAGAGCATCTCAGGCAAATTGATGAGCTGCTTAGACAAGCCTTATTAAGCCCTGGTAAACGCGTATTCTTTATCGGTATTGCTGGTATTTCTATGCTGGGTCTTGCCGAAATTGCAGCAAGCCATGAGATGAAGATCGCGGGTTCTGATATTGCTGCTGACAATATCCGCACACAACTCGAGTCACTCAATGCGACCGTGTACAACAGTCATGATGTCAGTCATATACAAGAGTTCAAGCCTGATCTCGTTGTCTACACCTTAGCCATACCCGCTGACAACCCAGAGCTTCAAATAGCAAGAGAGCTCGGCATACCTACCGTAGAGCGCGCTGTCTTCCTAGGTGCAATCAATCGTCAATATCGACGAGTTATCAATATCGCTGGTACCAATGGGAAAACTACAACTACAGCCTTGTGCTCTCAATTATTAGTTTCAACAGGTTTCGATCCAGCTGTTCACCTCGGCGCTGAATATGGACCCTTTAATGGCACAGTCCGCATTTCTGATCAAGCTGAATTAATGGTCTCTGAAGCCTGCGAATTTGGTGGCTCCTTCTTGAGCTTCCGCTCCACATCTGCTGTCATCTTGAACATTGATCACGATCATGTAGATATTTTCCCAGATCTCAGATCTTGTCGTCAGATTTTTTGCCGTTTTGCCTTGAGCCTCGATGCGGGAGCCTGTCTCATACTCCCGACCTTCGAAGTGGAAATTGCCAACTTCTTAACTGAGCTTCTAGCCATCAAACCAAACTACCCTCTAGAACATCCCATCTTCCTCTATGGCTATGCCGCCTCTTTAAGAGATGAGGCCAAGGAGCAAGTTGCTACTCGCATATTTAAGCTGCTAAATCGAAAGCAAGAAGATCTAAGCCTTATCCAACTCAGCTATGAAGGTCCTTATGCAAAAGCCCAGGTAGCTTATCAAGCTGACTCTCTCAGCTATCAATTAGCCATCCCCGGAAAGTTTAATTTGGAAAACTCACTAGCAGCCATTTCTGCTGCCCTAGTCGAAGGAGCTAAGCTTGAAGCATTAAAAGAACCTCTCGAAAACTTCCATGGTGCAGAAGGACGCTTTACGCTCTGCGGTCAATTTCAAGGTGCCGATATTATTGCTGACTACGCCCACTATGCAGAGTCACTCAAATTGACTCTGGAAGCCGCCAAACAGCTGTCACCAAAGCGCCTAGTGCTATTCTTTCAACCCATTACCTTTTCTAGGGCCAGAGCTAACGCCGAAGGTTTCTACCAGGCAGCAAAACTAGCTGATGAAATCAATTTCCTAGAAGTCTACGATAATCGTGAGCAGGATCGCAGCTTCTCGACTTCTTCAATAGTCGATCGTCTGCAGTCCGAGGGCTATAGCGCTAAATATTTGCCAGATCTTGAGAGCGCAGAAAAGAGAGCCAGATCCCTGCTGCAAGCAGGCGATCTAGCTCTCTTCATTGGCGCTAGTGTAAGACGTCTTGCTGACCAGCTAGCAGGCCGCAAACACTGAGCTAGTCCTCATCTGAATTCGGTTCTGGATCTTCAGGCTGAACAGCTGTAGGCACAAATTCTTCGTCTGAAGAAGCGAGCCCTTCTGTCTCAAGCTCTGTTGTTTCCTGATCCTTTAATTCGCTCAGATAGAGATCATCGGCACCAGGTGCAGGCTGCCAATTTGCAGCGTGTTCTTTGTAGATTCGTTCAAATTCTGGACCTTCGATCTTCTCGACCTCTAACAGTCGTTTGGCTAGGGCGTGCAATACATCAATATTTTCCCTGAGAATTTCCAGAGTCTCGGCATAAGCATCTTCTAGGATCTTCTTTACTTCTTCATCTACCAGTGCTGCCGTTGCCTCTGAATATTGCTTTTCATGGCCATATTCGAGACCCACGAAGGGCTCATTAGACTCCCCGAGGACGAAGTTGCCGAGTCGTTCACTCATGCCATATTTAGTAATCATTTCACGGGCAACACGATTGGCCTTCTGTAAGTCGCTCGAGGCACCCGTAGAGATCTCTCCTTGAATTAATTCCTCAGCAGCTCTACCACCCAGAGCATATCTGATATTGTCAAGAAGATCTTCCTTCGTCATATAGTAATAATCCTCATGCGGTTTGTGAGCTGTATAGCCACCAGCACCGCCTGCGGGAATAATCGTCACGCGTTCGACACGTTGTGTACGTGAAACTGCTCGTAAGACTATAGCATGGCCAGACTCGTGATATGCAGTAAGTTTTCTTTCCTTCTCATTGATAATTCGGCTCTTCTTTTCAGGGCCTAGAGTGACCTTGAAGACTGCCTCAGAAATATCAGAGTATTGGATGATATTCGCATTCTTCCTGGCTGCCAACAGGGCCGCCTCATTCAGAAGATTGGCCAAGTCTGCCCCTGTGAAGCCTGGAGTCATTCTAGCGACTTCCATGAGATCGACATTAGCAGCAAGTGGCTTCTTCCTGGCATGAACTTTGAGAATCTCATAACGACCATTTAGATCTGGCTGCATAACTCTGATCTGACGATCAAAGCGGCCAGGTCTCAAGAGGGCTGGATCTAGAATGTCAGGCCTATTTGTTGCCGCCATGATAATGACGCCCTCATTGGGTCCAAAGCCATCCATTTCAACTAGGAGCTGGTTTAGTGTCTGTTCGCGCTCATCGTGACCACCGCCAAGACCAGCACCACGATGACGGCCAACGGCATCGATCTCGTCGATAAAGACTATACAGGGAGTGCGCTTCTTGGCATTTTCGAAGAGGTCTCTGATCCTCGTAGCACCAACACCAACGAACATCTCGACGAATTCCGAACCTGAGGTTGAGAAAAATGGTACGCCAGCTTCACCAGCCACGGCTTTTGCCAAGAGGGTCTTACCAGTACCTGGAGCCCCAACTAGTAGAATGCCTGCTGGTATTTTTGCTCCTAGCTCACTATATTTATTGGGATTCTTGAGGAAGTCGACAACTTCTTGTAACTCTCTCTTCTCTTCTTCAACTCCTGCAACGTCATCGAAGGTGACATCGTTCTCCTTCGGCTGATTCAGCTTAGCCTTACTACGTCCAAAATTCATCGCAGTGCGGCCATCACCGCCCTGGCGCGAGAAGGTAAGCCAGACGAAGAGACTCATGCCCAACATCATCAGGATAATTAAGACTGAGTTGAAAATAGATGAGAAGTCAGGTGGTTGCTGGTAATCATAGCTCTTGATCTTACCTTCACGCCTAGCGTCATCTAAAGTCTTGTAAATTTCAGGAATTAAAAGCGTATGTACTTCTTTGACATAACGCTCTGGCTCCTTGCCCTTTTCGGCCTTGAGTTCAACTTCTAATTTACTGCCATTTACGACAATTGATTCAACCTTGCCACTTTCCACGTCATTGATCAGTGCTGAGAGCTCGGCGTCCCTCGCCTTGCCAACTCGCGACATGAAAAAAGACGACACAATGATAATGGCAATTAATACAAAATAGAAGCCAGCATCAAATCCACGGCGTTTTTTCATTTAATCCTCCTCACCTGTGCCACATAAAATTGAGACATCAGGTAGATTGCGATATTGCCCTTCATAGTCCAGACCATAGCCAACAATAAATTCATCAGGAATAGCCTTGCCAATGTAGTCGATGTCGAGTTTCGCTCGCCTTCTTTCAGGCTTGTCAAAACAGGCGACTATTTTCAGAGAAGCTGGATTTCGGGTCTTCAATAGGCCGATCAGATGACTTAGAGTCAGTCCAGAGTCGATGATGTCCTCTACGATCAAAACATGTCTACCTGCAATGTCCAGATCTAAGTCCTTAATAATCCTCACCACCCCACTGGTCTTCGTGCCAGTATATGATTGAACCGCCATGAAATCGATTTCACAGGGCACCTTAATCTCGCGCATCAAGTCCGCCATGAAAACCACAGCTCCCTTCAATATGCAAATTAAAAGTATCTCCTGTCCCTGATAATCTCTGGTGATCTCAGCCCCTAGACGCTGACAAATCTCCTGGATTTCATCGCTTGGAACCAAAATTCCGTCTACTTTTTTACTCATAAGAGCTCCTCCGATAATTGGTCCTCAATAAATAGTCTAAAGAGCATTGTATCAGTATTCAGACTCTGATTCCAGAATCAGGATACCGCCCAAATGCAGCAGACGACGTTTATTACCCAGTTCAAAACACTGATCTTGGCGCTCGCCCTCTAGGCTGTCTAAAATCTGCGAAACCTGCCTAGCGCTCGGTGCCAGACGATAGTCATTACCCCGGATGAAACGATGCAGCAATAAAGTCTGCAAACTTCTTGGGTACTGCAATAGAAGCTTACTGTTTAGCTGTCCTGCTGGCCCTATTAACCGCCTAATTTGCTCTTCAATATAGTAATCTGCAGCAAGTGCATAGGCCTCAAGATTATTTGATGTCTGGCAGAGTTTGGGCACGAGATCATGTCCACTAAGCTCATTCCAATACGGTATTAATTGATGTCGGATTGCGTTTCTTAGGTAACGACAGTCACTATTTGTATGATCATCAAAATACTTGATGCCCTGAACATCCAAATACTCTCTCAAATCCTTGGCCCTGAGCTCTAAAAGAGGTCTGATATAGTGCGCCTCGCTGCTTCTCATTCCGATTAAACCCTGTATCCCAGTGCCTCTGGTCAACTGCAAGAGCATTGACTCTGCTAAATCATCTGCATGGTGTCCAAGAGCTATCTTAATTGAATCGGGATCCCGGTCACCGTCCCTCCAGATCTCTAGTAACAAGGATTTGAAAAAAGCCTGACGAGCCCTTCTCGCACCCGCTTCCAATCCATCTTTACTATTTCGAATTTTCTCAGCAGATGCTTCTCCTGAAAAATACTTCAAGCCCTTAGTTGCTGCTATAGATTGGACATACGCCTCTTCTTCCGCATCGAATTCAGGCCTCAAATGATGATTAAAATGAGCTACTGCGAGTTCAAAATCAATTTCTCTTCTTAGCTCATCTAGAAGCTCAAGCAAGAATATCGAATCGGCCCCCGCTGAAACAGCCGCAATTACACAGTCGCCCGCTAAGACTAAATTGGCTGATTTAGCTTCTTGAATTGCCTTAAAGAGAAATGAAGGAACGGCACGCTTAGACATCGAAGGGCAGGTCTCCTGCTCGCTTCTCTGGTGGTGCTGACGGCTCCGCAGCTGCTTGGATTCGCTTGCTCTGCTCGAAGTAACGAGTATATTTGGCATTCCAACCAAGAGCTATATTCCTCGTCTCTCCGTGCCGGTTTTTGGCCACAATTAATTCAGCTTCTTCAATCTCACTAAGCTCTTCGCGCTCATTATAATAGGCATCACGGTAAAGAAATAAAACGACGTCGGCATCCTGCTCAATAGCACCCGAATCACGTAGATCAGAGAGCATGGGACGTTTATCCGCCCTTGCCTCGCAAGCTCTAGATAGCTGTGATAGGGCAATAACAGGACAGTCTAGCTCTCTGGCCATGATTTTCAGATGTCGGGAAATGTCAGAGATCTCTTGCTGACGATTGTCACTGTTGCGCCTAGTACCCTGCATCAATTGCAAGTAGTCAATGACCACGAGGTCGAGGCCTTCTTCTAATTGAAGCTGACGGCATTTAGCAAGCATCTCTGGTGCAGTTATGCCTGACCTGTCGTCAATAAAAATTGGCGTGGGATAAATTGTCGGGAATTCATTACCCATCTTCTCCCACTCTTCAGGCTCAAGATCTCCTGTTGATAGTCGCTTGGAATCTATGCTGAGATATGAAGCTAAAAAGCGCTTTGCAATCTCTTCTCTGCTCATTTCCAGAGTAAATATAGCTGTGCGCTTGTTGTATACCATAGCCGCTAATTGAGCAACATTTAAGGCAAATGAGCTCTTACCCATACCTGGCCTAGATGCCAGAACGATGAGAGCTCCCTTCTTAAGACCTCCGAGAGTCTTGTCAAGAAGTGGGAAGCCAGACTTAACACTGTCTTCATGCTCTCGCCTGGCCTGCTCTTCCAGGATATTGAGCTGTTTAGCAAGAATTTCACCGAGCTTGCGAAAACCCTCGTTATCACCGTCATTACGAGCTTCTATTAAGCGCTTAGCCGCCAAATCCAAGACTTCATTAAGCACCGTGCTATCACCATAGGCCGTATCTATGACCTCATAAAGTGAAGCAATTATATCTCTCAGCACTCTCTTGTCGTGGACCAGCTTCGCATAGTGGCGAGCATTTTCTAGCAACATCCCAGGGGCTACAAGATCACTGAGAAGCTCCACACCACCAGCAGCTTCCAACTGATTCTTACGCTCAAGGTATTCAGTGATGCTGACGAGATCCAACGGGATATTCTGCTCCCGCATCTCCAGGCAGACACTATAGAGCAGACCGTGTCGGCGGTCGTAGAAATCTTCTGGCTCTACGACGCCGATCACCTGGTCAAAACTCTCCTCAGAATAAATAGAAGCCGCTAAAACAGCACGCTCAGCGTCCAAGTTTTGCGGCGGGATTCTCCCTGCGGGATATTTAATTTCACCCATAGAGGAAGAATTCAATTTTATTCCTCGATACGAGTTGGTTTGATAATGACTTCTGTCTTAACCTGTGGGTGAAGCCTCAGCTCTACCTTATGCTCACCAAGAGTCTTGATTGGCTCACCCAATTTGATCAGGCGTTTTTCGACCTCGAAGCCCTCTTCTCGAATCTTCTGTGCGATGTCACCAACAGTAATTGCACCGTAGAGACGCTCGCCCTCACCAGCCTTAACTGGCATTTCCAGAACCTTCTGATCCAGTTCCTTGGCCAGAGCTTCAGCATCAGCCAGAGCTTGCGCTGCCTTAGCTTCAAAGGCCTTCTTCCTGGTCTTCACAATATTCAGGTTCTCAGGGGTCTTCGGCATCGCGAGACCCTGTTTGAACAAATAGTTCTGCGCATAACCGCGCTTCACATCAACGATGTCGCCAGCTACACCTAGCTTGTCGACATTTTCAACTAAGATTACTTTCATTTCTACCTCCGCAGAATGCTCTGCTCTCTAATAGTATAGCTATTAGCAAGGGAAAAGGGCGGTAAAGAAAACTCGACCGCCGCGTTTAATTAATTTTCAGTATAGGGGATCAAGGCCAGCTGGCGTGCACGCTTGACATTGGTTGCCAGTTTGCTCTGATCCTGGGCGCAGAGGCCTGTCATACGGCGAGGAAGTATCTTACCGGACTCAGCCAAAAAGCGCTTGAGAGTGGCGGTATCCTTGTAATCGATCTTTAGGTCCTTATCGGCGCAGAAGGCACAAGATTTGCGTCTACCACGACGGGGTCTAAAGGATCTACCGCCTCTTCTTTGATTTGCCATGATTTACTCCTTAATTAATTTGTAGTTTATAGGTCAAAAGGTAGAGAGGTATCATCGCTAACTGCTGGCATGAAACTATCGCTTGATTTGCGCTCAAAACGGTTCTCACCACTGTCACGCTGCTCGCGCTTCGCATCAGCAAAATAGACCTCATCAGCGACCACTTCAGTAATGTAGTGTCGCTCACCTTGCTCATCGTCCCAGTGTCTAGGCTGGATTGAGCCAACTAGAGCCATGCGTTCTCCCTTGCGGAAGTAACGCGCAGCAAATTCAGCTGTCGAACGCCAGCACACACAGGGGATGAAATCGGTCTCCCGCTCACCTCTAGAGTTCTTGTAGGGGCGATCAATCGCCAGAGTAAAGGAACAATATGAAACATTGTTCTGGGTGGTTCTGAGTTCTGGGTCCTTCGTTAAGCGACCTAGTAAAATTGCTTTGTTCATTTTAACCTCTCTGTCAAAGGCATGTGCCTGATTTCTAACTTCTTAAACCTGTTTCGACTACTATTCTTCTAACTTAACAATCAGGTAACGCAAGACACTGTCGCTGATCTGAAGTACTCTCTCGAGTTCTTTCGGGAAATCAGCAGCAGCGTTGAAATGAACTAGAACATAGTGTCCGTCACGATAATCTTCGATCTCGTAGGCTAGTTTCTTCTGGCCCCAGACATCGACTTCGCCGAGCTCTCCATGTTCCTTAATTAAGTCGTGAATTCGCTCTTGGGCGGCTTCCAACTTCTCTTCGCCTAGATCAGGCTTGAGAACATAAACTAGTTCGTACTGCTTCATCGTTTCACCTCCTCTCGGACTAATGGCTCATTGCTGAGCGAGGATTCTTCCCTATGGGAAGTTTCTGGAAGGAATAATAACAGCTATAAAGCTTGAACGCAAGGCGTTTAGCAGATCTATTTTCACAGCTTTATAAATTTCTTGACTTCTTTATCTTAATGCAGCCTTTTTCAATCTATTCATAAAAGCATCTGCCAAAGGACCTGCGGACGGTGGCTCTACATAGATTTTTGTAGCTCGCTTCTCTGCTAGACGGAAAAAACTAAATAAGACTTGGCTTGCCTGCACGGCATCAGCATACGCAAAGACTAGCGGCAACTGTTCAGAGTCGAAAGATTTGGCGGTCTGCAGTGCTTCTAATTCCGCGAAACTTGCTATACGTTTATATTTTTCATGAATATCACTATGTGACAGCTTTGAGAGACTCTTAGCACTGAGCAGGAATGCAACAGGAGATTTTTCCAGTGCACAGACTTCCAATAATCCAGAAACATTTCTCTCGACAATCTCTACCTGCACATTAGGAGCGTAATGTCTATATTTCATTCCTGGTGCTGCTGGAGCCTGACCAGCCTTTATCGTCGTTATCTGAGGTCTATAGGCAAGCACTTTACTGAGCTCATCTGGCCCGATCGCACCTGGGCGAAGAATAGCCGCCTTGTCTAGAGAGATATCGAGGACTGTCGACTCCAGACCGACTAGACAGTTACCACCGTCAAGGATGTAGGGTATCTTCCCAGCTAAATCCTCCAAAACTGCCAAGGCCGAGGTGGGCGAAGGCCGGCCTGAAGTGTTGGCTGAAGGAGCAACAAGAGGCTTCCCCACGGCCTCTATCAGAGCCAGTGCCAAGGGATGCTTGGGTATCCTTACTGCCACAGTGCTAAGTCCAGCGCTGACTAGCGCGGGCACTGTTTCTCGCTTCTTTAAAACCAAAGTCAGTGGACCAGGAGAGAATTTTTTAAATAATGTTCTCGCCAAGGCCAAATCACCCTCAGCTACCTGCGCCAATTGCTCAATATCAGCAAGGTGAACGATCAGTGGATTATCCTGCGGTCTACCCTTCGTCTCAAAAATATTCTGAACTGCTAATTGGCTATCAAAAAGAGCTCCCAGACCGTAAACCGTTTCGGTTGGGAAGGCTACTAGCCCTCCACTCCTAACCGCCTCTGCTGCAAGCTCTAATTTATCAGCCTGGATAATCTCTGTTTGATACACCCGCTAATTACCCTCCGAGGCCATCTGGGCCTCTCTAGCCGCAGCCTGTAAGGCTGTTACAAGCGGCTCTATTTCACCTGCTAGAATCTGATCCAAATTATAAAGAGTCAAGTTAATTCGGTGGTCAGTTACTCGACCCTGGGGGAAGTTATAAGTTCTGATACGCTCAGAACGATCCCCCGTACCCACCTGGCTACGGCGTTCTGAAGCAATGGCTTCCGACTTCTTTTCTTGTTCCATTTGGTATAACTTCGCTCGCAAAACACGCATAGCCTGTTCACGATTCTGATGCTGACTCCGCTGATCCTGAGAAGTTACTACCAAGCCTGAAGGCACATGCAAAATACGAATCGCCGATGAGGTCTTATTGACGTGCTGCCCACCAGCTCCAGATGCGCGGAAAGCATCTATCTGAAGGTCGCTCGGATTGATCTCGATCTCTACCTCTTCGGCCTCAGGGAGCACTGCCACGGTGACGGTAGAAGTATGGATTCTACCGCCAGCTTCAGTGGTTGGCACACGCTGCACTCTGTGTACCCCTGATTCAAATTTGTAATGTGAATAGGCTCCCTTTCCCTTGATCATGAAGACAACTTCCTTGAAGCCACCAATCTCAGTCTCATTGAGATCTACAATCTCGTGGGTCCAACCATTGTTCTCAGCAGAAGACGTGTACATACCATAGAGATCTGCCGCAAATAAAGCTGCCTCATCACCGCCAGCACCACCTCTGATCTCAATTATTACGTTTTTCTCATCATTGGGGTCCTTTGGTGCCATGAGATCAATTAACTCGGCGGTTAGCCGCTCACGTTCATCCTCCAATTTATTGATCTCTGAACGCGCCAAGTCTCGAAAATCCTGATCTTCATTCTCAGTAAGTAGGATTTTATTTTCTTCTACTTCAATCTCAATTTCCTTAATTCTGCGCATATTGAGTACCAACGGCTGTAGTTCGTGATACTCTTTCATTACCGCTATGTATTTTTCTTGATCCTTTATTAAATCTGGTTCAGCCATCTGCGCTTCCAGCTCATCATAATGTGCTGCAATAGCGGCTAAACGTTCCATCGGCAGAGCCATAATCTCTCCTTTCAGAGTCCATAAAAAATATCTACCCGTATAAGTTTACTAATGATTAGGCAAAAAGTGAATTGCCAAACCTCGACGCTTCTTACCGTAATCTTCTAAGAGTCTAAGCTCAATTCGTGAACCATAGGCTTTTGAAAATAGATCATAAATCGCTTCGCCTTGAAGACTGCCATGTTCTAGCACGAGAAACCCGCTAAATTTTGCTGCTAGGCTAAAGATTTCGCTAATCCTTTGGTAAAAGCCCAGGCCGTCATTATCTGCCACCAATGCTTCGGCGGGATCATTCCGCTTGAATTCCTCTGTACTCTCCTCATATTCTGCTGTCGTCAAATACGGAGGATTGAAGAGTACTATATCATGTTCTTCCAGTATTTCTGCTACTACCAGCGAATCCACCTGCAATAAATCCAGCTGCCAATCTCTGGTAATTAAGCCAGGAAGCAAGGCTTCTTGATTAAGCCTTGCCATGCTCAGCGCTGCTGCACTAACATCTATGAAGCCCAGCTCAGCACGACCTTCATAAGCAGCTAATAAGGCAAGTCCAAGACAGCCTGAGCCCGCACAGATATCTAAGACCGAAACCTTCTCTGGATAATATTCTTCTAATATATGCCTAGCTTCAGTAATCAACACTTCAGAATCAGGACGAGGGATCAGACAGGCCTCATTGAGATGAAATTCATGGCCATAAAAAAAGGCTGTTGAGACAATTCTCTCTACTCTTTGGCCAGCCTTCAGCTTCTCTACTGCGATATTAAGTGCCGCTAGATTGCTGTCATTCAGCTCGACAAGATCCATTTTCAACTGCCTTGTGAGATCCAAGTCCAGTAAGTAGCTGCAGAGCTTGCGTAACTCTTGTAGATCCAGATCTTCAGTTTGTGCGATTTGTCTTAAATAACTGTTTAATTTCATCTACAAATGAAAAAGGAGATGGCGTCCGCCTCTCCTCCTTCTGACTTAATTCTTGTTTCTCTGCATGCGGCGCTTGAACTTGTCAACGCGTCCACCAGTATCAACTAGCTTCTGACGACCAGTGTAGAAAGGATGGCACTGAGAGCAGACATCAACAGTCATTTGTTCTAGAGTTGAGCCTGTTTCAAATGTTGCACCACAGGCACAGCGGACCTCGCATTTGCCATATTTAGGATGGATTCCTTCGCGCATAAATTTCACCTCGTTTAGCCGAACCCGTATCTGCAAATAGGCTTATGACACGAATGTCCGACTAGTAGTCACCTAAAAAGGTGCCTAGACATAATATTACTAAGCTTTAGTGCTCGTCAAGTAAATCTTTTAAAATTTCTCGTTCTGAAAAAGGGATTTTCCTCTCACCGATTAACTGATACTCCTCATGACCCTTGCCTGCGAGTACTAGTAGATCGCCTTTTCGCAAATTTGAAACAGCGTCCTTAATTGCCTCTTTCCGGTCTACGATAACTTTATAGTTATGATAATCTGTTGAAAAATTCCCTGCCATCTCTTGACAAATTTTAAGCGCTGGCTCTCGCCCTGGATTATCGCTTGTTAAATAAGTAAAGTCGGCTAGAGCCTCGGCAACTTCGGGAATTTCGATTCGACGCTCTTCACAGCGGTCGCCAACCGTCCCTATCAGAAGAATCAAGCGTCCCTTATCTCGAACTGACTGTAAAGATCTTAAAAGCGAATTGAGACTCAGGCGATTATGAGCATAGTCAATTAGGATAGAAGATTCATTTGGCCCATTAAAATACTCAAGTCTGCCAGGAACTTGCAAACTACCCAGTAATTTAGCAGCCTGCGCCGTATCTAAGCCACTTAACTCACAGCAGGCCAGCGCCGCCATGGCATTGCTGACAAGAAAATTTGCTGCAGGCATCAGCACCAATTTCTCACCAAATGCCTTGAAGCTCACTCCACCTTCTAAAAAATTAATTTCACTAGCACAAAAATCTGCTCTTGTTGAATCCCCTTCTGAGCTATAGGTGTAGATATTTTCGCAATCAAGATATTTTCTTGCGTTCTCATAAACTCGCCCGAACAAGTCCATATCGTGATTTATAAGAGCTCTTTTCGCCTGTTCAAAAATTAATTCTTTGGCAGCTACGTAAGAGTCAAAGTCAGGATGCTCTAAAGGGCCTATATGATCCCTACTAATATTGTGGAACACTGCGAGATCGAAGCTTATCCCAACGGTTCTGGCCATGTCCAGGGCCTGTGAAGAAACTTCCAAAACCAGGTATTCTGCCCCTTTGGCCAAAGCCGCACTAGCAGCTTTCTGAATAATCACGCTCTCTGGCGTAGTATTGACACTGACGTGATTCTCTCCAGCAAAACAAATTCCCGTAGTGCCAATCAGTAAAGTCTTCTTGCCCGCTGCTTCTAAGATCTGACTAAGTAAAGAAGCCAAGGAACTCTTGCCCTTCGTACCAGTAATTCCAATACAGTGCAATTTCGCACAAGGCTCCCCATAGTAAAAGGTCGCCATCAAGGCCATAACCTTTCGAATCTCCTGGCAAGTAATGAGCTGAAAATCATTATTTACATCGTCCAAATCCGATCTTAAATCCTCTATTGAGCCCTCAGAAACAATAGTTGTCGCCCCATTTTTTAGAGCGTCTTTAATGAATTTAGAACCCTCTCTTAGCCGACCTGGAAGCGCAAAAAAGCAATCCCTTGCCTGAGTTTTTCGAGAATCATAGACAAGACGACCAATAGGGACCTCCCTTAAATCCATGCTCTCTAATAATCCACTATCCCTTGTGAAGCGATAGGCTTGGATATTAAAATCAGCCAAACTAGTAAGCTGCTTTTCATTCAAATAAAATACATTATTCATAGCTCCAACCTCGACTTTATATTATACTTGCCTAGAAATCGAAGCCAAGGAGTATATGTGAAATACCTTAAGATATTTTTTATCTCTATGTTACCTCTAGTCGAACTCAGGCTGGCAATGCCCTACGCCCGCGTTATGGGACTACCATTTTGGCCCTCTTTAATAGTGGCAGTTCTTGGTAATATGCTGCCAGTTCCCTTTATCTACTATCTTGCACATAAAATTTTAGTGGCGGGGGTGGAATGGCCAATTTTTGGGTCTTTTGCAAAATTTTGCCTCAAACGCGGCGAAATAGCGGGACGAAAAATAGAGGCCAAAGCTGGACTTGGACTTTACATCGCCCTTTTTCTCTTTGTTGCCATACCCCTGCCTGGCACAGGAGCTTGGACTGGAACTCTTGGCGCCTCTATGCTTCAGCTAGATTTTAAAAAGACAGTAATGGCCGTCTGCTGCGGAATAATTGCTGCAGGACTACTGCTCTGGTTTGTAACTTCTGGTCTAATTAGACTAGCCTAATCTCATGGGATGCAATCTTGGCGTTTATATGCAATAATTTATCCTAGAAATATACTTCTGAAAGGATTTTTTCATGCAGTATTCACAAGTCAAACTCCAAAACTACGATTGGCAAGATGAGAACATCGCTATTCTCATCAAGGATGAGGACAAGGAATTAAATTTCCTAGAAGAAAATCTCAGAACTGAGTTCAAGTCGCTATTAGAAGACTATGAGCTAAAATCTGATGAAACCAAAGTTATCGACTTCCTCACTAGCAGAGAGGGCAAGAAGCACCGCTTCTTCCTAGTCAAGCTGCAAGAAGGACCCCACATCCAGGTCAGACGCAAGGCCATGCGCGAATTAGAGTGCAAGCTGCGCGAGCGCAAGGTCGAAGATCTCGCCCTAGTGATCGGCTCCAAATTCTGCGCCAAGGGTCTGTCCAGTCTCTTAAATCAGCTGGATCTCGCCACCTATCGCTTCGACATGCACTTAGGTCACGGCGGTCCTAATCCAAACCCCAATAACGAATTACCAGAGAAGCCAGAAACTCACGTATTGAGCAATCTAAAATTGGTCTTGAGCTCAGAAATTGAGAACCAGGAGGTCGTTATTGACGAGGCCTTTAAACTAGCAGAAGCAGTTAAGCTGTCTCGCTATCTAGTAGATCAGCCTGCTAATCTCATGACTCCAGAGATTCTAGCAGAAGAAGCTAAGAAGGCTGCTGAAAAATACGGTTTTGAAATTGAAATTAAGGAAAAAGATGAGATCATCGACATGGGTATGGAGGCCTTTTGGGCCGTAGCCAAGGGCTCAGACAATCCCCCTCGCTTCATCGTCATGCGTTATCTCAATAACCCAGATTCTGACGAGAAAATCGCTCTTGTCGGTAAGGGTATTTGCTATGACTCAGGTGGTTACGCCATCAAGCCAGCCTCAGGCATGGTTACCATGCACGCTGACATGGGTGGTAGTGCAGCCGTAATTGGCGCTATCTCCGCCCTCGCCGCCTGCCAGGAGAAGGTCAACGTAGTAGCAATCGTCGCAGCTTGTGAGAATATGATTTCTGGTGATGCCAACAGAAATGGTGACATTATCGGTTCACTCGCCGGCAAGACTATTGAAGTCCTCAACACTGACGCCGAAGGCCGTCTAACCCTTGCCGACGCCGTAACCTATGCCCAGAAATTTGAAAAGGCTACCAAGATCATCGATATCGCCACACTTACAGGTGCCTGTGTAGTCGCCCTCGGTACGGATATCGCTGGTGTTATCTCTAACGACGACGAGATATTCAATGCCATCCAACTCGGTTCTGACCTCAGTGGTGACAAGGTCTGGAGAATGCCAAACGATGATGAGTATGCCTTACTCAACAAGTCCAGACGCGCTGATATCTCCAATACTGGTAGCAGCCGTTGGGGCGGCATGATCACTGCAGGTCTCTTCGTCCGCGCTTTCACTGGTGGTCTACCCTGGGCTCACATCGACATCGCTGGTCCAGCCTACTTAGACGGTCCTACTGAAGGTTATCCAGCAGGAGCCTCAGGCGCTGGTGCTGCTATTCTCTATCACGCAACTAAAGAACTTTGCAAGTAATCTTTAGAGAGTAGCTCCTAGTAAAAGGAAACGAATACAAAACTAAACCCCTTTCTCTTTTAGTCCAGAGAAAGGGGTATTTTAATCTGTCACAAGAATAGGGTTATACTCAGAGCAAAAGGCCTTAAGCAAAAGAGTCTTTCCGCAGTAGGTTCAGCCTAAGGCGATATCTATTCAAATCTAATCATCCCCTAGAAATCTATTGCTCATCTTCTGTTTTTGCAATTTCTATCTCGGATAGATAAGCATAGAGCGAATTGGCCACTGCCTCAGCAATAATCTCCTGACGCTCAGAGCTGATAATTATCGATAAGTCACGGGCATGACTAAGATAGCCTGGCGAGAATTCAACAAAAGGTATGTTGATGAATCTGAAGAGGTCAGAAACGGTCTCAACAACACCCTCGCTATCAGAATTCTTGAGCTCTGGGATAATTTTTAGAAGTTCCGCACTCATGTTCTCTGCTACAGCCTTGCTCTCTGCAGCCAGATAACCCATGTAGGCAGGTGTTTCTTTACTACCTTCAGCCGCCGCTAAAATCGGCTTGATAACCTTCAGCTGATAACCTCTATTATCAGTATTCTTGCTGTCATGAGCATAGTTGATGCGTAAATAAAACATTTCTTGAAACTGCTTCTCTATATCTAGAATCAATCTCAAATTGGAATTCGCCCCAGGCTTGGTAAAGAGCTGTTGGTAGTTGGCATCCTGGCCCTTGGCAATTTCTGCACCAATTACTCTTCTCAAGTCAGACAAGCGCTCGCTCGTAAAATTTTGCTCTTTCAGCTCTTTTTGGAATTCGCCTAAAATGTAGTAGGCGAGTCTTGCTGCCCTCTCATAGTCTGACATGGTCATATCTGTAGAACGCATTAAAATGACCTGGGCACCGAGAGATTCAAACTTTTTAGCTATCTTTTCTGCTAAGAGTAAATTGAGCTCAGCCTGGGTGTAGACCTTGGTGAAGTTTCCACTAGCATTACTGCTGAGAGTGTAGCCCTTCTCATCCCCGCCCAAAGCTGGATCTAAGAATATTGTCACACCATTTAGCGCCTGTTCATTCTTCTGTCGCTTGGCAATTAGTTCCAAATTGCTGTTGTGGAAAATAGGTAGCACAGACTCCGACGACCAGGCAGGTACCTTATAGCTATTGGGGCGTGCCGCGCTGACATCTTCTTCCTCCAAAGGCAAGTCTGTAGACTTCACATTCTGCTTGCTCAGCTGTATCTCTCCAGGCTCCTTGAGACTTGGCCAAATCTTTGCCACCAAACTCATTGCTAATAATAAAGCTAGCGATACAGCTAATATGATTCCTGATAATTTAATTGCCTTCTGCTGGGTCATTACAATTAGATGCCATACCTGGCTGAGATTAGATTAGCTAAAAACTCACCCATCCTGGCTATTTCTCCTTCGTCTTTACCTTCTAACATTATTCGAAGCTTCGGTTCCGTGCCCGAGGGGCGCACGAGTATGCGACCTCGACCAGCTAATTGATCCGTAAATTCAGCTATTTGCTCAATCAAATCTTGATCCTGCATGACTTTTGGCTTCTGCTCATTTGGCACGCGAACATTGATCAGAATCTGCGGGTAAATAGTCCAGCTCTTTACGGCCTCGGCGAGGCTCTGCCCTGCTTCTTGCAGCGCTTTGATCAAGTAAATTGCTGATAATAGGCCATCACCTGTAGTCGTATGCTCTAATAAGATAATGTGACCGCTTTGCTCTCCGCCTAGAACATAGCCATCTGCCAGCATGCGTTCTAGCACCTGGCGATCACCTACATCTGTTTTCTCGAGCTTGATATCGGCCTTCTCCAGGAACTCATCCAAACCGAAGTTAGACATGACGGTCGCAACTAAACCATTGTTGAGTAGACGATTTCTGTTCTTTAGATAACGCGCCAGGATCATCATGATACCATCACCATCCACTAGCTCACCTTCTGACGTGCAGGCCAGCAAGCGATCTGCGTCACCGTCGAAGGCCAGACCAATATCACATTTAGCTAGCTTAGTAAGCTTCTGCAAATCCTCAGGAGCTGTCGAGCCACAATTATCATTGATGTTGAAGCCATTAGGCTCCACCCCAATACTTACCAGCTCTGCGCCACAGCGTTTAAAAAACTCTGGGGCCACTCTATAGTTAGCTCCATTAGCGCAGTCAAGTGCAATCTTATAACCTCTGAGGTCGAGGCTCAGATCCTCTTCTAAATGTCTAAGATAGTCTTCCTCAGCATCTGCTTGATGCTCATGCTTGCCGACATTGGTAGATGAGGTGTGGCGCAAACTGTCATAATTTTCGACCAGCTCTTCAATTTCAGCTTCTAAATCATCATGTAATTTATAACCACGATGCGAAAATATCTTGATTCCATTGAACTCAAAGGGATTGTGTGATGCTGAGATTATAATGCCAGCATCTGCCTTGTATATTCTGGTCAAATAAGCAATTGCTGGGGTCGGCATCACGCCGACAGTATAGACATTGGCCCCAGCTGCACAGAGGCCTGCGATTAAGGCGGCCTCTAGCATAGTACCTGAGATTCTAGTATCACGGCCTATGATGACCTTGGAATTCTTCGCGATCTCCTTACGAATGACGATAGCAGTTGCATAGCCAATCTTAAAAGCTAAATCGGCAGTCAATTCTTCATTGGCTATTCCGCGTACACCATCAGTTCCAAATAATTTCATGCTAGCTCCTAAACCTACTTGCTACTTGTTCTGGCCACTATCCGCTGGTCTAATACTGACCGTCAACTGTCCAGGACTTAAATTTTCAACCTTAGAGTACAGTCTATTTGAAGTTTTAATATGCACTGGTAATTGCTCCAAGCCAAGATCATCGATCTCTGCTAGGTCAATATATGCCCTGATATCTTGAACTCGTAACTTCGCCAATACGCTCTTTCTCGCCCTTAGAGTTACCTGCACATTTCGCATGGGATACTGAATTTCAAAGCCCTTCTCTCGCATCTCTTCAATTGCTTCAAATTGCAGAGGAACTTGGAAGGTCTTGCTCTCCAAGGGATTGACCTGTACTTGAACGAAAAACCACATAAAAAGAGATAGCAGTATTGAAGTAAACAAGAGGCCAAAACGAACTCTACGAGTTTGCTTCTCAGAAACCGTCGGACCATAAATGCGGTCGCGGCGGAAAAGGTGGAAGCGTTGACCTTCATCCTTCGTTGGCACCAGCAATCTATGTAATTGGGTACGCAGAGCGTCCGAATTGTCTAAGACATATAATCTGCCATCAACGGCAATGCTGATCTTACCCGTTTCTTCAGAGCAGACAACTGCTACAGTATCACCCATTTCTGAGGCACCAATGGCAGCTCTGTGACGGGTACCCAGGTCGCGCCTTAAGTGATAATTGTCCGAAAGTGGTATATGGACCCTCGCCGCAGCAATTTTCCCATCTCTAATTACTACAGCTCCATCATGGAGTGGTGAGCCCAAATAGAAGATCTGCTTAAGCGCAGTTGTCGATAAGACGGCATCAAGAGTAACGGCATTTTCTTGACTCTTGAGATCCCCGAGAGGAGTTGAGCGCTCAATAACAATGAGAGCACCAGTCCTCGTCTCAGACATTTCTTCGCAGGCCTTGACTATGCTTTCAATCAGTTGATAGCTCTGGCTGTCCCGGTGTTCAGCACCTTCTGTAACTTGTGCAATCACGTTGAAGCCTGAACGACCGACAGTTTCCAAAGTACGCCTCAGTTCTGGTTGGAAGATTACTACAATGGCAATGGCAAATACAGATATAGTTCTGTTGAGCATATAGCCCAAGGATGATAAGCCGAGAAAAGAGGCTGAAATAGCGACGAAGACTATTAGTAAAATACCCTTTAACAATTGCCAAGCTCTAGAATCTCTAAGCAACTTTAGCAACTTGTAGAAGATGAAAGTGCTGAGAGAAATGTCTAAAAGCGCAATAAAAATATCTAGTGGACCGCCAATAAAGATTAGACCATCCACCAACTCTCTGAACACCTCAGAGAAAAACTGGGTCAGATGTGAAATAAATAAAAACTGAGGCAAGCGCTTCTCCTCCCTCTTAAACTCTGGGTCAATTATACATGAGAATGCGCTTGCAAAAAAACTTGGTGATCACAGTGTCCGTGATCACCAAAGTTTCTAGATTTTATGAAGTAAAGGACTGAGCTTTTTATAGATCAGCAGCATGACGATCGAGACTACCAGAGCCTTGAAGATGTTAAATGGTACGAAGACAAAAAGTAGTAGCGTAAAGAGATCATGGACCAGGCCATTCCCTGCTGCCTGCACCATTCCGATAATACCTTCTAGAGGTAGATTCATAACTTTGATATAAAAGGGGATATTGATGAAATAATTAAAAGCCACAGCCACAACAGTCATCACTAATCCACCCATGGTCAGGGCCAACATTGCTTGTCGCTTCGTCTTCTTTCGTCTGTAGATGAGCCCAGCCACCAGAACCAAAGAGCCACCTACTAAGAAGTTCGCCAACTCACCTGTATAAAAAGTTTGCGAAGCAGGAAGATGTAATAAATTACGGAGAAATTGCACCAAAACACCACTCCCTGGTCCAAGACTAAAACTTGCAAGCAAGGCTGGTATATCAGCAAAGTCGAATTTCAAGAATACTGGCATCAAAGGGATAGGAAATTCCAAGTACATGAGAATGACCGATAGCGCCGTCAATATTCCAGTCTTAGCTATCCAGAGATTTCTCGCTCTGCTATTGGTCATAGACTTAGCTTGTGTACTATTGATCTTGTTCATAAATACCTCCTTCCGGGCAAAAAAATGAGCCTACGGGGCTCAGGAAGAAGACTATTCCTCTCATCCAGACTATACTGTCGGCTCAGGAATCTCACCTGATCAAGCTTCTTGCTTCGCGGGCTGTACCGCCGGTCGGGAATTTCACCCTGCCCCGGAAAATATAATTTAAATATAAGTTAGCACGACACAACTATCTTGTAAAGACGACTAAGACAAACGAAGTACTTCTCGCAAGTATCTAAAGAAGAAACTACTTAAGTCCGCATAATCTGTCTGCAGATCGCGATAAGCCAGATCTGCACTCCTACCATGAATGAGAACACCCATTCTAGCAGCCTTGTCTGGCGCCAAGCCCCTTGCTAATAAACCAGTGATTAGGCCTGCAAGGCAATCTCCGGAACCAGCTTTTGCCAAGAGCCGATTACCACTCGAATTAAAATACGCTCGTCCATTTGGCAAAGCCACAACCGTTCTCGCATCTTTAGCAACTATTATCTGGTGGCTCTGTCGCGCCGCCTCAACTGCCCTGCCTACTTGATCTGTCATCTTTAAATTTGGAAAAAGCCTCCCAAATTCACGAGGTTGCGGGGTCAAAATAGCTGGTGTATCACGTTTTTCTAGTAGCTTCAAAAGACGCCCATCACTTTTGGCAATTAAATTGAGAGCATCTGCATCCAAGACTAATTGCGAAGCTCCCTCAATAAACTTGGCCAGTTCCGACTCCGTGAGTCGATTGCCAAGCCCAGGTCCCACTAAATGTACTGGCAAGTGAGCTAAATCTGCGAAGTCTTCTTTGAACTCAGGCATGACGACAATCTCAGGATTTTTAGCTAACACCTCGATGGCCAGCTTAGACTCTACATTCACATGCAGATAAGCAACACCTGCGATCAAGGCCGCTTTCGCCGCGAGGAGTCCCGCTCCTGGGTATGAGCTAGAAGCTGCTGTAATGCAAGTTTTTGCAAAGCTGCCCTTGTGTGCATTTTCCGCTGCTGTGGGTAAGAAGCTTCGTAACTGGTCGACGGTGTCATAATAAATTTCTAATCCTCTATCCCCTGCATGGACTGACTCTAGCAATTGAGCCGAAAACCCTATGGGATCTACGACTATATCTCCTGCAAAACGCCTACCTGCATTGCTGACCAATGCGTATTTGAGTGCTCCAAAGGTCACTGTAATATCCGCCTTGATTGTAAACTCAGATGCCCCACCACTTTCTGAGTCAAGGCCACTTGGACAGTCTACAGCGAGGACTTTGGCCCCGCCTGATTGCAATTTTTCCAAAGGAGTTTTTACTTGCTCTAAAAGCTTACTCCGCCTTCTTAAATTAAAACCACTGCCATAGAGAGCATCGATGATTAAGCTCTGTCTAGGTGACGAAGCTAGCTCTGCCAGCCGAGCTTTTGCACTATCTGCTGAATGGATTGTGAATCCAGATCTACGGCAAGCCTCTCGCATCTTCGCTGCATCACTTGGCAGCTCTCTTTCTGCTGTGAAGTCCAGCAACTCTAGATCATAGCCTTTAGCACCGGCAATCAGGGCTAAGTTCCAGCCATCGCCTGCATTATTACCACCACCCAAGAGAAATACTAATTTATAGTGCGGATAGCGTTTCTCCACTTCTCTAAACAAGGCGTTAGCTGCCCTCTCCATGAGAACAATGGAGGGCAGTCCTGTCTCTGCACAATATCTTCGATCGAGCTCTCGAGCTTGTGCTGCTGTTAATACTATTTTGTTCGCTGACATAATTTAGATAGAAAAAGACCCTCGAGATCCGAGGGTCTTCGTAGTATCTCCTGATTATAGAATTTTCTGGAGTGCTTCGACCATCTCTTCGTAAGTTCTAGAACCGATGATCTTCTCCTTGATTTCACCATCCTTGTAAAGATAGATGGTGGGGATGGACATAACTCTAAACTGCTGGGCCAATTTCATCTCTTCATCGACATTGACCTTGCAGACCTTCAACTTACCAGCATAGTCTTCAGACAATTTCTCGACGACTGGGCCTAACATCTGGCAGGGGCCACACCATGGTGCCCAAAAGTCTACCAAGACGGGGATGTCACTTTGGACAACTTCGGATTCGTAAGTATCTAGCTTTAAATCGACTATCATAATTTCCTCCTGTATGAGAAGTGGCTAATCGATAAGCTTGGTGGCCACTTCAGAATCTGTACTCAGAATAGTGATTGAAGCAGTTTATATCAGTAACCCTAGTATCAATAGACAAAAAACCTATAAAAATTCGTGCAAAACAGAATTGTTAGGGATAACTCTTGGATCTCCCTCGGGAATGGAGCCCAGTAAGATCTCGAGCATCTTCGCTTCTTCTACCGCCTGTCCAATATTGGCATAGAAGAGTTCCTCTCGTACATTTGGAGACTTGCGCAACTTACCATGTTCATAGTCCTCAAGATCTTGTTGGATTAAACTGCGAACCCGTGGTCCCGTCAACGCGTACTCATAGGGCAATGCCGTATTGATGTGCACATCTGCAATTTCCATGTACTGTGGGATGAAGACCTTCTCTGCACTATCGACCATCGGCCAGAAGTCAATCGTCTCCAATGCCCTTGTATCGCGATGGTCGTGATCTCGGCTTATGCGTCTAAGCTTACGCGTCGTATTCGCAGCTATCATCCCCGACCTCGTGATCAGTTTGGAATTTGGCATCAACATCACGCCATAACAAGATTCAGGATTCAATTGCTCCCGAATTGTCGGCGACAAGGCATGTAGCCCTTCAACCAGAACAATCTCACCTGGTTCTAATTCCAATTTCTGCTCACGGTGAAAGATGCGCTTGCGCTCCTTAAAATCAAAGTGCGGTATCCAAGCTGGCTTGCCTTCTTGCAAAAGCCTGAGATCTTCAGAAAGCATGTTAAGTGAGATGGTATCGACAGATTCATAATCTGGTCTGCCATGCTTGTCGTAGCGTACGGCACCTTCAACATAGTAGTCGTCAAGAGAGATCATCTTGCACTCACGGCCACTCATGCTGAGCTTCATCATCAGTCTAGACGTGCTAGTTGTCTTGCCTGAGTTGGTTGGACCAGAGATCAGCACAAAGCGCACTTCTCTTCTGTAAAGGAGTTCGGCAATAAGCTCATCCATCTGCTCCGCGTAGAAGCCCTCGCACGCAGCAGCGTAATCGGGGTATTGATGAGTATTGATCAGCTCTGCAAGTTGATCGCCAGTGATTGTGATTTCTTCTTTAATTTTAGCCATAACTCTCCCTTATCTAGACTTGATTATTTTTTTGTGTATGCTGAATATTACCATAAGCTCTATGATAATCTCATTTAAGAGCTGTAACTTAGTGGAGATAGATATGAATAGCAGTAAATTAAATTACGGTCGCACCTTGCTCTTAGGCTTTGGCTTCTTGGCCTCCAGTTTAGCCTGGAGTCTATACAATGCCCTAGTTCCCACCATGTTGGAGAGTCGCTTTCTGCTCACTACTAGTCAAATTGGTATCATCATGACAATTGACAATATCTTTGGCGTCATTTTCCAACCTGTAGTCGGTACTCTCTCAGACCGCAGTAATACCAAAATAGGCAAGCGGATGCCGTGGATACTGTTTGCTCTCCCGATCTCTGCAATTTTCTTCAGCTTAATTCCAACTGCCAGTGAACTAAAAATGATGATGTTTTTCATCATCGGCTTCAACTTCTTCATGTCGCTCTGGCGCTCTCCTGTCATCGCCTTGATGCCAGACCTTACGCCGCCACCCCTCCGCTCGAAGGCCAACGGCCTAATCAATCTAATGGGTGGAATCGGCGCCATCATAGCCTTCTTTGTCGGAGGCCGCCTAGCCAATCACGATCCAACTAATAAGATCTCCTTTGGCATGGGCTCAGCCACTATGGTCTTTTCTTTGATCATGCTATTGTTGTTCGTCCGAGAGCCTAAGCTTAGTTTGAATTTCGAGACTAATAAGGAGAAGAAGAAACGCAGCAAGCTGAGACTCAGCAGGGCCGAGCTACAATCCCTTGCCCTGATCCTTGGTGCCATCTTCTTCTGGTTTGCTGCCTACAATGCGATCGAAACCTTCTTTACCCTCTACGCCGTAAATGTGTTGGGCGTCAAGGCAGGAACTGCCACCATGATTTTATCGGCTTTTTCCCTCTCATTTGTGGCCTTCGCCTTTCCAGCTGCTCTGGTGGCGGGCAAGCTCGGTCGTAAGCGCACCATTCTAACTGGACTTACAATTCTGCTTGTCTGCTTCTTGCCCATTCTCTTCTTAAGAAGTGTTGCTCTTGTCCTCGCCCTGCTCCTCGTCGGCGGCATTGGTTGGGCCATGGTCAATATCAATTCTCTACCCATGGTAGTAGAGCTGGCGGGTTCGGAGAAGATCGGCGAATTCACAGGTTTCTACTACTTCGCATCCTTCTCCGCATCCATCGCCAGCCCTATTTTGTTTGGTTGGATCCGCGATTTAAGCGGGGATTATAATCTCTTGTTTATCTACGCTTTAATAGCCTTTGGCATTGCCTTCGGCCTAATGCTAGGAGTTAAGCACGGCGAGTCTTCAAATACGCCATAATTCTCTGCATTTCGTTGAAGACTATCATATAACCCTCGTCAACACCCATTCCAGGTTTAGCAAGGATTTGCTGTGGTCTTGTAGCCATTGCAATTTGGACGCAAATCTGAGCTGAGCGCTCGGTTTCGTTGCAGGTACCTCCTTGGTATGCGGCGACACCGTTCTCACGACAGTAAAGCACTGCCTCAATACTATTTTGGATGCCGCCAAGATCTGGGGTCTTGACTTGGATCATATGGCCGGCCTTGGCGTCGACGAAATCTCTTACATCGGCTAGTGTATTACACCATTCATCCGCCACTAGCTCCACCTTTAATTCTCGCTCATCGACTTCTTTAGTCAGAGCAGCCAGACACTCAATTTGAGCTTCGCGAGAACCTGCATCCATTGGCCCTTCAATTCTCAATTTAAAGGGTTTGGCTGCTGCTGAAAGAGTCTCCAAATAATCAGCCATCTTCTTGGTTTCTCTTGGACCAAAGAGCTGACCGATAGTGCCGTAGACGTCAATGTGAATGACAGGCTCATAGTCATCATGCTCACGCTGAGCCATAATTCTATCTCGTAACCAGACTATATAATCTTTCAGGAGTTCTCCATTTTCACCAAGCTTGGTCTTGAGATTATTGATCAAGGCGTGGGGCAGTACGTCAACTTCCTTGATGATCATCTTGTCAGCATTCTCATAGCGATTATCCCCAGATTGAGAGAAAATCGCGAGTGGCTCAGCCTTTAGTTCTAGGCCATATTCTTCAGCGACAACCTCACAAGGCAGCTTCTTCTGGCTTTTGGCCACGGCATCAAGTAGAGCCTGGCTTAAACCATAGCGGATGGCAGTATGCAAGCGTTTGCCATCATATTGATGCTTTTCAATTTTTTCGACCGTCTCTCTAAAAGAGCCAAGTTCTTTGCCAACAATTTCAGTATCCAAAACTTCTTGCAAGATCGGCATGAAATTTTCTGCCAAAAAGAGGGGATCTCTACCTCCGGCACCTGAATATTGGACTGCTGCACAGTCGCCATAGGCGATCTCGCCATCTTCTAAGATCAGTTGAATTGATATTGCTTCACCTGCCTGTCTGACCTTGCTAAACCCAGGCCCCTTGACCTCTCCCTCATAGAAGAAACCATTGCTCTCCACTCCTTCTTTAATTGCAGCCTGGTCATCGAAGTAGAAACCAGTCCTGGCGGGTGAGAGAATTGCTTGAATTATTTTCATCTTGTCCTCCTGAAAAATTATTTACCAGGGCGACCCACTAGGCGGCCCTTGGAAATCGCATAGACGTCATCGATAACCATCTGGAAGGAAGCTTCGCGATTCTCATAACGCGCTCTCTCCTCCATCTTCTGCTTGTGGAAATCGATTAGATCTTGACTAAATGGTACATCGCCAACACTGAAGACACGCACCGCCCCGTCATTATCACGAGCAGGCAGCAGGCGACCACGGTTAAAGCGAGATGGGGCCCAGGGAATGTCTAGTACACCAGCCTCTACAGCACGTATAGTGCCAATCGCTATATCGCCATCACCCAATTTATAGCAGGCATCAACGACCGTGCAGGTCTCTTGTCTGATGATCTCTTTCTCACGCTCAAGAGAGTTCTCATCGAGACTCTGATCACCTAGCATATTGATGATCTGCTTAGTACAGCGCAGACCTTCAGCATTAGCTTCCTTAGTTGGCACACCCATGGCTTCATGTGGTGTCTTAACGATAACCTTAGTTGCATGAGATAGGGCTGCAACAACCGAACCCCAAGAGATTACGGCAAAAGCCTTCGCTTCGTCTTGTGGGAAACCACCCATCCACTGGTGCAAAACCGTTGTCACAGTGACATCACCATAGCCATATTTCTCAAGATACTCATCAGTCAAAACCTGCAACATTTGTAAAGCAGCGACGTCTTGAACCAGGTTGCCACATTGACCGTAACCAACTGTGACATTCTTAACTCCCTGCTCGGCGGCAAGTAGGGCTTCTATAATCGCCACGGAATGGCTGACAAATGGCGGTACTAGCGTGCCCGTCAGCGGACCATATGGTTCACGATTAATCGAGATCCCACCTTCTTCAAAAATCCCCGTCAGCCGGTCGATATACTGCCAGTCTGCTATGGTGCGCTCCATGGGCACATTCTTAGCGTAGGGAATATTATAGGAAATGCCGCCGCCTTCATATGAAGTAAAGCCGCCAGCATAAGTTATCTCTGTCAAAAGTCTGGCATCTGGTGTACCATGTCTCACTTGTACTGGCTTAGTGAGATTTTCTGTCAACTGTCGACAGCCGCGGACCCCGTGGTTAACAGCTGGAAAACCGTTGAGCATTGACTTTCCAGTCTTGATACTCTCCTCGATACCGACCTTTGCCTCTTGGTAACGATTTTGCCTCGTATAGGAGTCAATGGTGGAGGGTAAGAGATCTGCCTCACCCTCATTTGCCAAATAATTCAAGAGCTCAATCTGCTTTTCAATCAAGGCTACTCCAGCTCGTGGCTGTACTAGGGTTTTGCCCTGCGCCTTTGCCTTATTTAAGACTTTAGTGAAGTTCTTCTCAGGCGGTATTGACTTTTGATACTCTATACCATCCTCAATCTCTTGCACCTCTTGACCTGTCGGCCACTGACCTAAGATCTCGCGACGAATTGACATAAATTCATCATCACTTAGGCGCTTGTTTCTAATCTCACTCATGACTTAACTCCTTCTTCATAATCCTTAATGCATGCTCTGGCTCACTTTGAGCTAAGACGCCCATGGCCGAAAGTATGTATTTGCGATCTACGAGGATATCCGCCTCGCGCGGTTTCAGTGAATTTGGTTCATTAAAGTCGTAGAAACAATAGCTTGCAATTTCTGCCGCCTTCTCCACGCGCACAATTGCTCCTCCTGTCACTACCAACTTATTGACATCTCTTAAGTCCTTCCCTGCTTGGGCATAGACCTTGCCAACTGGAGTGTAAACTTCCTCTAAAGAGCCCGCATGACGTCGCACGGCAATCTCTATCGCCGCCTTCGCCAGAGCCTCGTCTAGGGCTAAGAGCTCTTTAGTTTCTGGTAAGCGGTCGGTGTGAGCGCGTAAGTCTGTAGTCAATTCCATAATGCGCTCCCGCTTTATACCTGAAAGTTCTTCTAGACGCAACAATCCTGCAGCATCGATTATTCCCTGCAGACTGTAACGCATACCGAGATCTCCTTCGACGGTACGCTTGGCATGTGGTTCAGGTATACCTTTGAGAACTGTATTCATGGCTGACGGCGAGCCATCCGCTATGGAGTAAACATCAGTGGTCGCTCCACCGAGATCTACTGCAAGCAGTTCCCCGATACCAGGCTCATTCTCCGTACCCATAGATAATAATTCCATAGCCTTCATGATGGCAGAAGGTGTCGGGAGGAGAATATTGTCGAGCATACTCTGGATCTTGCTGAGGCCCTTAGCCTGGATAATCTCATTGAGAAAGATCTCGCGTATCTTCTCTTGCACCTTCGTAATCTCTATTTCTCCTAATCGCGGCATCACGTTAGGACAGACGTGGTATTCACAGTCTCGCAGTATCTCCTTGACCTCTTTGACAGCGGATCGATTGCCTGCCAAGACGATTGGGAAACTGGGCTTTAAGCTGGCTAAAACCTCGGCGTTATTGATAATACACGCCTTGTTACCACCATCAGTGCCACCAGTTAGCAAAAAGATTTCAGGATGATTAGCCATGATCTCTTCACCATCTTCTTCAGTGAGTTCATGACTGTACACTCCAATAACCTTAGCTCCCGCACCAAGTGCGGCAAGTCTCGCTGCCTCGCCTGTCAATTCAGGGACTAGACCAGCCACCATCATTCGAAGTCCACCAGCTGCCGAAGAACAAGCTCTGAATTCAGCCTCCGCAAATTCAGGATGAGCGCTCAGCAACAGATCTTTCGCCTCGGCCAAACCATGTTCAATGCCAGTTTCAATCGTTGTGTAGGCTGCTGCTGTGCCGACAATCTCTTCTGCCGCACAGTCAACTGCAGTGAGTTTGGTCCACGTTGAACCAAAGTCCCCTAAAAGATATTTACTCTTCATCTTCTCTAGTCTTCAACACCTAAATCCTTCTTCAAGCAGTCTATGGTTATTTGAGGATCGGTACCTGGTGGAAAAGAGCGGTTGAAGCCCATATCGAGAAAGCGTTCATTGACCTCATTAAAAGGCTGCTTGCCGACGACAATATTGCCTCCGACATAGAGGAGGATGTCGCCTATTCCAGCTTCTTCGCACTTCTCTCGCAAACCCCTACAGTCCAATTCACCATGCCCGTAGAGGGAAGAGACCATAATTGCATCTGCTGCCGTTTCCAGAGCTGCGCTGATAAATTCTTCCTGAGAGACCATGACACCTAGGTTTGTCACCTCAAAACCCGCCTCGCGGAAGGCGAAATCGAGAATTCTGATGCCAACTGCGTGGACATCAGCGCCGATTACGCCAATTACTAGATGTTTGCCGTTGCTCATCTACCTGCCTCGCTTCTTTATTAATTATCTGTATCCTGGCTCGCCAGATAGGCAGCTGGACCAGTCTCATACAAATTATTACCCAGACTGTCGATGACCACCAGCAGGGGCATATCGACAACTTCTAGCCTTCTTAACGCTTCTGCTCCCAAATCCTCGTAGGCGATCAGATCTGACTTAACTATACAAGATGAAAGCAGGGCTCCTGCACCACCAATGGCACCAAAATAAACAGCTCCCGACTTACGCATGGCTTCAATCACCTCTTCTGAGCGCCTCCCTTTACCGATCATGCCACGCAAGCCATGTGCTAATAGCGTTGGCGCATAAGGATCCATCCGATAGGACGTGGTCGGTCCTGCTGAGCCGATGATCTGGCCTGGCGCAGGTGGGGTCGGACCAACATAGTAAATCACTGCACCTTCCAAGGGCAGCGGGAGTTCTTCACCTGCTGCTATGGAGTTGACAAGTCTCAGATGACCTGCATCTCGCGAAGTGTATATCGTCCCTGTAAGTAATACCTGGTCACCAGCTCTCAGAGATTTGCTGACTGCGAGGTCCAGGGGGGCTTGAATCTTCTTGCGCATTAGAGCACCTCCTCTAGGTGTCTTGCCGCATGGCATTGAATATTCACAGCTACAGGTAGGCCCGCGATATGGGTTGGGGCTGTCTCAATAGCCACGGCTAGGCAGGTTGTTCGACCTCCGAAGCCCATGGGACCAATACCGAGAGCGTTGACCTCAGCCAATATCTCTGCCTCTAGATTGGCATAATAAGGATCTGGGTTGCTGGCCCCCGTTTCGCGCAGGAGGCTGCGCTTCGCAAGTTCCGCAGCGCGATCGAAATTACCACCAATACCAATACCAAGAATGATTGGGGGGCAGGGATTAGGCCCCGCCTCCTGCACGACCTTTAAGACAAAATTCTTAACTCCCTCTACTCCATCAGCTGGGCGCAGCATCTTCAACTGCGACATATTTTCAGAGCCAAAACCCTTAGTCGCTAGAGAGATTTTAATCTTGTCACCTGGAACTAGACGATAGTAGATCATAGCTGGCGTATTGTCACCAGTATTTACTCGCCTTAGCGGATCGCCAACTACTGATTTCCGCAGGTAGCCTTCTGCATAACCCTGGCGCACCCCCTCATTGACAGCTGCCTCTATATCGCCTCTCAAGTGCACATCTTGGCCTATATCTAAAAAGACACAGGCTAAGCCCGTGTCTTGACAAATTGGCACCTCTCGCTCAGAAGCGAGTTTATAATTGGCAATAATATCATCTAAAACTGTTGCTGCTGTCTCGAAATCTTCGCTTGCACGACCTGCTTCAAGCTTCTTACATACATCTGCTGGCAGATGTCGATTAACTGTAACGCACATCTGCCGGATGATTGGCACTAATTCAGAAACATCAACTTCCCTAATCAATTTGTCCTCCTAAGAACGCATGATATATCTAATATACCCAATATTCACAAATTCTCATAGTCTATAAATGAAAATTTCATTGATTAGGGAAAATTTCCAAACAGCAAAATCTAATTCTTTCCAAAATTATGGCACGAACTCTTCTAAGAGCATGTCAACCTCATCCAGCTGTCCATTTCTAAAGTATTCTAGGCGTAGCTTATCGCCAGGTTTCAGAGATAATTTATAAGAATTTATTTCATCTACTGTGGTCACCGCGACACCATCCATAGTCACAATGAGATCACCTTTCTTTAAACCCGCCTTCTCGGCAGCTGAATCTGGTGCAATATCAATAATCAATACTCCAGCCTTATCGGCAATGCTGTAATGCTCAGCGACCTCCTTCGACACAGCTTCAGCATAAATTCCAAGGCTCACCCTACCACGCACATATCCATAGCGAATCAGATCTTCAAGTACAGGCTTAGCAGTGTTGATAGGGATGGCAAAACCAAGCCCTTCATAACTCGGACCCTGACCCCTTGATGAGATCTTTCCTGTGATCACGCCGATGACTTCACCAAAAGAGTTAAATAGAGCTCCACCTGAGTTACCTGAGTTTACAGCGGCACTAGTCTGGATCATTGGAAGGTCGAGTCCTTTAATGCTTATATTGCGATTCAAAGCGGAGATGATTCCTGCTGTAACCGTACCCTCTAACTGCCCTGTAGGATTGCCTATGGCTACAGAAAGTTCACCAACTTGTAGCTGCTCTGAGTCGCCAAGACGCACAGGTTTCAAGCTCGGCTTGTCCTCTGGATAATCTTGTAATTTGATTACAGCAAGGTCGGTAGTCTTATCTTCAGCAACCAGCTCGGCCACATACACCACGCCATCTTCTAATTTAACTAAAATTTTCTTCGCATCTTTTAAAACATGGGCATTGGTAGCAATTAAACCATCTTCAGATATGATGAAGCCAGATCCCGCAAAGGCTGCCTCATGCAATTCTCCAAACAAGTCGACAACTGAAGCCTCCGTAGAGATAGCAACGACTGAAGGCATAGAATCACTGGCAATTTGCGCTATGGTCATACTCTGCTCGCCATTGCACTCTGTTCTCGTAGCCTCTTCAAGGCTGAATGCAGGCTGCCTGTAATCTTTCTGCACTTGGGTCTCCTCAGCTACAAACTCAGTGACCTTAGAGTTCTCCTTAGAGGTCTCATCAGTAGAAGTTTTGTCCTCTTCTCGCCAAATTGCGATATTGTCTTTATAACTCTTTTCTGCCTTGGATATTCTTTGATTGAGCAGAAATAGCATACTGATAAAAGAGAAAACAAATATCAGTACAAGAAGTACTGCCGTTATAACGAGACCCGTCGACCGCTGCGAGGCAGCTGCCGCTTCTGGCTGTGGCACGTAGTGATAATAACCATCTTGATTTTTAAGATTAAAGCTATCTTGTAGGTCTTTATCTTTTGATAATTCTGAATTGCGAATGTATCGATCGTCTGACATGGGAAACCCTTTCTATTTGGACTTCCCCCTTATTTTAGGCAGATTTTCTCCTCAAATCACGAAAGTGAAGTGAAGAATTGTGGCAAAACTTAGAACTAATAGAATTCTTCCTTTGGTCGCAAGATCTTTTGTAGCTGGGAATCATAGATCTTCTGCATCACGCTAATAAAGCGAATTATCAAGCAGGCAAGCAAAAAAGCCAAAACAACAATGAAGATTATGATAAAAGCAACGTAGACGACGCCTGCAACTACCGAAATAATAGAACCAGTAAAACCTTCTAGAGATTTTAAGTATAGGGCGACAGTCTCAACACGAGCATTTATGAAGTCGAGAATACGTTCTGGTAATTCAACAGGTACCACATCTATCCTTCGCCAGATGGACTGAGATATGCTCAAGCAGAGATTGTAAAACATCAGTAGATAGCCAAGTAGAATTAGCGGTCTAAGCAGAATATGCAGCCTGTAGTATTGCGCAGCTGCAAATGGCAGAGCAAAGAATAAAACAATACCTAGAATCAAGGAATAGGGACTTGGCGGTATCAAAAAATGCTGATATTGAGGCACAAGCAAGAGCGCTACAGTCACAATTAGCCAAGCAAAAGCCGAAAATAGTGTCGCGCTACGGCGGCCTCTTTTCAGTCCAGAAGCATCTGACCAAACAGGTCCCAGTAATATTGATTCCCAATATTCCATTCTTAAAGTCTACTTGATTTTCTTAAAGCACAAAACTTCTACCACCAGCTTCGGAGCAAAGTGACGCTAGACGTCGCCAGGAATTGATACTGCCATCATAAGAAATGTGCTCCATCTCTGGTTCGTCAGCAAACTTATAGATCAATCGCCAGACCTTGCTCTGTGGACCTTCTAGCAAATCACCACTGTCTTCCTTCAATAACTCACGAAGATTGGTCTCTAGGACCTGACGAAAGACATCCATGTCTGCTTCTGGTAAGCCTCTGACGAAATTATTGAACCAACGATTGGAATCCTTCCAAACAAGAACATTGTGCACGAAATCAAAACGCACCAAGAGAAACCCTCCCTGGTATGCAGACAACTCACAGGCCGCCCATTCCAATTTCTGCGCCATCTAACACTCTCCTCTTAAATAATTCATACTTTAGTATTTTATCATAAGTTCTCGGCTAGCTCTTCGATTTTCTTCAAACGATGATTCACACCCGACTTTCCCAGTGGCGGTTCGAATTTCGCACCAAGCTCTGCCAGTGAGAGACCAGGGTTGGCTAAGCGTAATTCAGCCGTCAAGCGGAGCTTCTCAGGTAGGAAATCAAGACCTCTGCGTTTCTTGATTTCTTCTATTGCTCTGAACTGTCTCGCCGAAGCGGTCGCCATGCGATCAGCATTGGCAGAATCGCAGTTGACGATTCTATTGACTCGATTCTTAACTTCTTTCTCCACCCTCAATTGCTGGTAAAATAAATAACTACTTGTGCAGCCTGTGAGCAAGAGATAATCACCTATTTCTCGGCCATCCTTGAGATACAAAACCCTTGCTGATTGTCGATCAATAGTTTTAAAGTTTAATCCCAACTCAGAGAATACTGCTTTGATTAAATCGGCAGGTAAAATTCTTGGAAAGGCAAATTCTAGATGATAATTATCTCGCGGCTCTGACCAGGACCCAATAGCCAGATAGAGTAGGCAGAGCAGAATTTCTCTTTGCGTGGCATGTGTTTCATCGGCAATAACTGTAGATAATTTAGCAAGCTCTGAAAGAAACTCTTTAATCTCCTGCCTCAGTTTGCGTAAGATCTGGCGGTCTGTCCAAATAATGCGCTGTCGTCTACCCTCCTCTCGTAATTCAAAACCACTTTCCCCTCTGAGTTCTAAGACGTCCACGAATAGCGAGAAAACACCAGCGCGAGCGGTTGTAAAGCTCATGCTGCGACCAGATGTTCTTAGTGCACATGCCTTGAAGAGCTTTAAGACAAATCCCCAGTACTCGCTATTTGTCCTAATCTTCGCTATTGCTTCATCTTGTAATTTCTCTTGTAAATTAGTTTCTTGTGGACTGCCAGTCACCAAGGAATTTTACCTCCTCCTCAAGTTCGAGATTAAAGCTTTTCAAGACTTCGCTCTTCACTTTGTCAAAGAAGTCCGCAATTTCCTGCGAACTATCCACACCATAATTGACTATAAAGCCCGCATGCTTCGCCGATACACCGACATTCCCTTCGCGATGACCTTTCCAACCCATATCAGATATTAATTTCCCTACAAAATGACCTTTAGGTCTCTTAAACGCTGAACCGCAGGAAGGCATAGCTAGGGGTTGACTCTGTCTTCTTCGCTTCTGATATTCATACAAATCAATTAAGCTGTTTTCGCTATCAACCACACTAGGTTTAAAAGCCGCAGCCAAAACCAGCTCTTCACCAGCCTGTAGGAAGGAATTCCTATATGAGAAATCTTCCACTGCGTGATCCCGTACGTAGCACTCTCCAGAGTCTATTTTATAGAGCAAAATTTTATCTAAAATAGCGCTTAGTTCGCTGTCATAGGCTCCCGCATTCATAAACAAACCACCACCTACTGTTCCAGGAATACCAACTAGACCAGGTGCGGAGCATCTGCCTAATCTAGTGAATTGCTCGATGAGATCAGCTAAAATTACTCCTGCCTCTGCCCATATTAGATCAGTATCAAGGTAAAGCCTATTTAAGTTAGCAGTTGATATTACTAGGCCCGACAAGCCCTGAGGAGAAATCAATACATTGGTACCAAGACCAAGTATTGTTGTCTTTACATCATTTTGTCTTGCCCAGCTTAGAGCTTTAACAAATTCTTTAATTTCACTAGGTGCAAAAAAGAGGCTTGCCTCTCCTCCCGCTTGATAATAGACAATATCGGCCAGTTTTACACCTTCTTTTAATTTCGCACGATTAAAATCTTCCTCATCAAGACCATGCCAAAATTTATAAGTCTGCATCTTATTGACCCTCATTTTGATAATCAGATTTTGCCTCGAGAACCACCTGGTCTCGGCCAGTTAATGACAGGCGCTTAGCCAGCTCTAGCGCGGCATTATAACCCATCTTCTTTTGGCGGAAATTAATTGCAGCAACCTCTACTATAACAGCTAAGTTACGCCCTGGTCTCACTGGTATAGTGATCGCAGGTACTTTGACGCCGAGAATTTCATGCACTTCTTCTTCTAGTCCTGAGCGATCATACTCTTTCTCTTCATCCCAGAGTTCAAGTTTGATCACGCAGTGTATTTGTTCTTCTGGTTTCACCGAGGATACGCCGTAAATCTCTTTAATATCCAAGATACCGAGACCGCGAATTTCAATCAAATGTCTGATTACATCAGGCGCTCTGCCGATCAAGCTACCATCTGCTAGCCGCCTGACTTCTACCAAGTCGTCTGCTATTAAACGGTGGCCACGCTTCACAATCTCCAATGCCGTCTCAGACTTGCCGACACCCGAATCCCCGAGTATGAGTATGCCCTCACCGTATACTTCGACAAGTACGGCATGCAAAGAGGTACGAGGTGCAAGCTTATCGGCCAGTATCTCAAATAGCTTGGAGATCAATAGGCTAGTTGCTAAGTCGGAACCAAGCAATGGTACCTTCAAGGATTCAGCAAGTTCTATGAAGTCAGAATCTGGTTTATAGCTCCTCGCTAGGATCAAGCAGGGTATCGAACAAGACATCAGTTTTTCAAGTGCTTTATAGCGTTCTTTAGCAGATAGTTTTTGTAAAAAAGCCCACTCCATATTGCCAATTACTTGCACACGTTCTGGCACAAAATGGGCATAGTGTCCAGCTATCTGTAGCCCAGGACGCATGACTTCCAAAGAGTGAATTTGCTTGTTTTCTATGGCCTTCTCGCCAGCCCAGATCTTCAAGTCAAATTCCTCAATAATTTTCTTCAAACTAATTGCTTCCACTTAATCACCTATACCACTCATTGCTATTAGTTTAGCTATCTCTAACAGAAGATCTGTCAATTCATGACGCCTGCTTCTCGCGCAATCTCTTGCTGCTCTTGCACAGATCAGACAAGATCTCGGCTCTAGGCCATAGACTTCCCGACCTAGGTACTTGCCATTATAAACTAAATCGATATCTAAGAGCCTCCGCCAGGCTTTTGCCTCTTCGAAGGCAATTAACTTTTTCTTCAATTGCTCTATTTTTTCAAAATTATCCACAGGTTCAATGCTCATATAAGCTTCAGGGCCAGTCTTGAGTTCAAGCCTAGAACTGAACTCTAAACCATGTCCGCTATTCATGAGCTCTGTTTGAAGAGCCGTACTTTCAGCATTGAAAAACCGCTTGAGAGAAGCACTGTTTTTAACTGGTCCTGGAATATTCAAAGCAAGGCAGACAACTAGATTCTTGCCTTCCAGCAGTAATTTCTGAAGCTCGAACTGGCGTTCGTCTCTGCGAAGCAGTATCTCTGCTAAATTAATTGGCGCTACTCGCCACAGTTCATCATATATCTTACTTGCTATCACGACTATATTCTAAATGTTATAGTTAAATAAATAAAAGATTTGAGGCTTGAAATGCAAGAATTAGATCAGACTAGTTTAAGAAAAATGAAAAACGAGCTTAGCTTCGTCGCTTTGGACCTAGACGGAACCTTACTCAACCCAGAGCGCCAAGTTTCTGCAGCCAATAAGCAAGCAGTTCTGAACTGCCTCAATGCTGGGCTAGAAGTGTTCATCGTCACGGGCAGACCATATCAGTTTGCCAAACTTATTAGAGATGACTTGGCACCCGAAGTCGGGATAATTTCTTTTGTCGGAACCCATATCGACTTCGGTCGCAAAGAACAAACTTCTCGCGCCTATCCTTTTGAAGCCAGGGATGTCAGGCAGGTCCTAGACTTGGCTAAAGATGTCGATATCGAGATTTATCTGAAAACACTAGATACAGTCTATAGCTATAATGCTCCGAGCGCTGTAGGTAATTATCCCGAAGACATCATGCGTTCCGTCAAAGTTTCTCATCTCCAAGACTTGCCCTGTGAGAAAATTTTAAAAATTATTTTCTACCCCAAAAAAGAGGGCTCTGTAGAAAATTTTTACCAAGTTGCGCTTGAAGAATTAACTGCCTTTACCGTCACAGACGGCGGTCTTGGCGGTCTGGAAATTCTGCCTGAAGGCCGTGATAAGGGCAATGCTATCTTAGAGGTCCTCTCCACACTCGGACTGACCCCAGAACAGGCCATAGCCTTCGGCGATGCAGATAATGATCGTGCCATGCTTGCAACAGTTGCCTATGGAGTCGCCATGGGTAACGCCTTCCCGAAGCTTAAAGAGGAGGCTCGCTATCATACGAAGAGCAATGCCGAAGATGGGGTTGCCTACTTCCTAAATAGAATACTGAAAGAGGGTTAGTTATGAATTTGCTAAAAGCCGAGATCTTTTTATATGCGGTGGACTGTGGCAGTTTGTCAAGAACGGCTGAGGTATTTGGCTATACTCCATCTGGAATTAGTCATATGATGAGCTCCTTTGAAAACGAAATCGGTTTCCCCCTACTACAGCGTTCGAAAACTGGAGTAATTCCAACTCCCAACGCCAAACGTATTATCCCTATGCTGCGTACGATCATTGGGCACGCAGAGCAATTTCGCCAAACTGTCTGTGAGATCAATGGTCTGGCCTGTGGCTCGCTCAGAATAGCCGCCTATTCCAGCATTGCCAGTCAATGGCTGCCCGAAGTCCTAGGTATCTATCATAAGTTGTATCCACAGATTCGCCTCAACCTATTTGAGGGTGTCTGGCAAGAGGTAGAGGCTTATATGCAAGAGCATAGGGCTGACGTCGGCCTATATAGTTTCCGTAAGGGCATAACTCACAACTGGATCCCCTTAAGAGAGGATCCCATGATTGTTGCCGTCCCCCTAGATCACCCACTTGCCAAGCAAGCTGAGGTAAGGCTAGAAGAACTCAAAGGCGAGTCTATTATCATGCCAGCCTATGGTGAGGACCTAGACGTTTTAGACTTGCTCCAAAGATCAAATATACAGATCCCATTCACTTTTCATACGCTTGAAAATTACTCAGCCATGGGAATGGTAGAAGAGGGACTTGGTATAATGATTGCCAATGAACTGATAACTAAAGGTCGCACTAACCGCTTTAAAATCCTACCAATATATCCTGAAGCCAGCATCACACTAGGTATTGCAGTTTCACCAGAAAGCATGCAGGCCCCTGCTGTCAAGCACTTTATAGAGATTTGTGTAAAGACTCTAAGAGAGGATAAATTTAGACGCGACAAAGAGGCAGTCTTTGAGTAGGCTTGTGAAAATTTAACAAGCTTTCACCTGAATATGAGACATTCTCACAAGGGGTGTCACAAACTCTCAATACTTTAAGCTGTTCATTGTGCTAATCTTAAATTGTAGTTTCGCTTAATTATTCTACATTTGAATTATTTAGCGTTTTGAGCAAAGCTGACAGGAGGGTGTCTAATGGCCAAGAAGTTTCTTTTGACGACGAATAACCCAAAGGCTATTTCCGCCTATCAAGACCACCCTGCAATTGCTGTCGAAATCGTAGAAACCTTCCTCGACGTCTTGACTTGAACTCGAGACCTTGTCCATCGGGGATGGCATCTAGTAACACACCCACAGGCCAGTAATCTTAAGCCCAAGCAGACCCCGTATAAGTCGATTCTCTTAGCTAAGGAATTAGCTTCATTTAATACTGTTCGCGATCTTGAACTGATCGAGGGCAGTATTTTCGCTTATCACAAATTTACTGCTGGTTTTGAGAAGCCAAATTGGCCTGAAAAGACTCTGGAAGACTTCCAGACAGTCGACCTCGCAGTATTAGATTCAGCTATTAATCGCTCACTTTTGAAACAGTTGATGTAATCCTTCAGGATTTCATTATCTATGCTTACCAGGAGGTGAAGAGCAAATGAAACTCGAATTAGGAAAGATTCATGTACGTGACGTTAAGCTCGGTCCAGAGACCAAGATTGAAGATCATGTCCTGTACGTGAACCAAGAAGAGCTAGTTGCGGAGGTCCTGACTGACGATCGTCTCGTCAACTGCAGGATCGAGCTCGCCAAACCAGGCGAGAGCGTCCGCATAACCCCCGTCAAGGACGTCATTGAGCCTCGTCTAAAGGTCGACGGTCCAGGTACCGTCTTCCCAGGCATTATGGGCAAGGTGCAAGAAGTTGGTACAGGTACCACTTATTGCATGGATGGCGTCTGCGTAGTCACCGTCGGTAAAATCGTCGGCTTCCAAGAAGGTGTCATCGACATGAGCGGCCCAGCTGCTGAATACTGCCCCTTCTCGAAGACCCTCAACGTCTGTGTCGTAATCGAGCCAAGAGATGATCTCGAAACTCACGTATACGAGACCGCAGGCCGTATGGCAGGCTTAAAGGCCGCTACTTATTTAGCCAAGGCCCTGAAAGATCAGACCCCAGACGAAACCATCACTTATGAAACTAAGCCTCTACTTGAGCAGGTCGCCCAGTATCCAGATCTGCCGAAAGTTGGCTACATCCACATGCTGCAGTCCCAAGGTCTGCTCCACGACACCTACTACTACGGCGTTGATGCCAAGGACTTCGTTCCTACCATCATGTATCCAACTGAGATCTTCGATGGCGCCATAGTCTCGGGTAACTGTGTTGCGCCTTGTGACAAGGTCACAACTTACCACCATCTACACAACCCCGTCATTGAGGACCTCTTCAAGGAACACGGTAAGAGTCTGAACTTCGTTGGCGTCGTCTTAACCAACGAAAACGTCTTCTTAATGGACAAGGAGCGTCATTCCGACATGACGGCTAAACTCTGTGAATTTATGGGGCTTGATGGCGTAATCATCACTGAAGAGGGCTACGGTAACCCCGACACCGACTTAATGATGAACTGCAAGAAGGTCACTCAGAAGGGTATCAAGGTAGTAATTATTACCGACGAGTTCCCTGGTCGTGACGGCAAATCTTACTCCCTAGCCGACTTGGCAGATGAAGCAGATACCATGATTTCTTGTGGTAACGGCAACGTCGTCATCCACTTCCCTGCCATGGATAAGGTCATCGGCACACTCGAGTCCATTGAGATGCAGATCGGCGGCTGGGTAGGTTGTAAGAATGATGATGGCAGCTTCGATGCAGAAATTCAGATCATCATAGCCTCAACCATCGCCAACGGCTTCAACAAGCTGTGTGCCCGCGGCTACTAAGTTGATTAATTTAGCTTAGAAAGGAAGGCAATAGCAATGTCTAAGAAAAAAATTGTTCATTATATTAACCAGTTTTTTGCCGGTATTGGCGGTGAAGAAAAGGCCGATATCGCCCCAGAAGTAAAAGAAGGAGTAGTTGGTCCTGGTGTAGCTCTTGAAGCCGCCCTTGGCGATGACTATGAAATTGTTGCTACCGTAATCTGCGGTGACAACTACTTCTCTTCGAATCTCGAAAATGGCGTAGTCGAAGAACTGCTAAAAACTATTAAATCCTATGAACCCGATGGCTTCATCGCAGGCCCCGCCTTTAACGCAGGGCGCTACGGTGTCTCTTGCGGCACAATTGCCGTGGCCGTTCAAGATGAGCTCGGCATCCCTGCAATTACAGGCATGTTCGAAGAAAATCCTGGTACTGATATGTTCAGGAAGAGTATTGAGATCATCAAGACCAAGGGATCCTCAGCAGATATGCGCCGCAGTACTAAACTGATGGCCAATCTGCTCAAGAAGAAGATCAATGGCGAAGAAGTTCTTGGTCCAGAGGAAGAGGGTTATCACGAGCGTGGTATCCGCGTCAACTACTTCAATGAGCGTCGCGGCTCGGAACGCGCTGTTGAATTACTCCTAAAGAAGATTCGTGGCGAAGAAGTCTATACCGATTATCCAATGCCAAAGGTCGACCGCGTTCCAGCAGCACCACCAATCAAGGATCTATCAAAGGCTAAGATCGCCCTTATCACCTCTGGCGGTGTAGTTCCACAAGGTAACCCCGACCACATTGAGTCCTCTTCCGCTACCAAGTGGGGCAAGTATTCAATTGCAGGTATGGATCATGCCGACAAGAAGGATTTCATGACCATCCACGGTGGTTATGATCGCGAGTTCATCACTGAGGATCCAGATCTCTGTATACCAGTTGACGTACTTCGCGAATTGGAAAAAGAAGGTTATATCGGCGAATTAGTCGACTACTTTATCACGACAACTGGTACTGGTACCGCTACCAACAATGCCAAGCGCTTTGCAGAAGAATACCTTCCTATGCTTATAGAAGATGGCGTTGATGCTGTACTTTTAACCTCAACCTGAGGCACCTGTACTAGATGCGGTGCATCTATGGTTAAAGAAATCGATCGTGCTGGTATTCCAGTAGCTCACATCTGTACGGTAGTTCCTATCTCCCTGACTATCGGCGCCAACAGAATTGTCCCCGCTATTGGTATCCCCTATCCATTGGGAGATCCAACTCAAGGCGAAAAGAAGAGTAAAGAAATCCGCGAACAGTTAGTTAAACGCGCACTCAAGACTCTGACCATCCCCGTTGAAGAACAGACAGTATTCGAAGAAGATTTTTAATTCTTTCCTGATTCACTGCCAAGAAGACCGGCTGAGCCGGTCTTTTTGGTAGATTCCGAACGTAAGGAGTTTTCTATGCAAGAAAAAAATTTAAATCTAAAAGCTATAATTGGTATTTGTGGTGCTTGTATCGCCTTCTATATTGGTGCAGGCTTCGCGACCATGCAAGAGATCATGCAGTACCAAGCCTCATACGGAAGACTATTCCCAGTAGTCATCCTAGTTTGTGCCGTTATCTATCTCTACACCAATCTCTCCTTTGCCACTAACGGCAACAGGCTCAAACTAGAGCGAGGCGGTGATATTTATTACCACTACTGCGGTAAATATATTGGCGCATTTTTCGACTACTTCTCCGCCTTTTTCTGCTACATGTGTTTTATAGTTATGTGCGGCGGTGCTAATTCTACCGCCATGGAGCAGTGGGGCCTGCCAAAAGGTACAGGAGCTATTATCTTGACCATTGCCGTTATTGCTACTGCAGTATTCGGCCTTGACGGCATCCTAAATGCTTTGAGCAAACTTGGACCCGTAATCATTCTGCTCATTCTAGTGGTCTCTATAACCAGCACCATTCAAAATATCACTCACTTTTCGGAAGGCCTAGATTTACTAGCGGACGGGGTAGTTCAACCAGAACAAGTTGGCGATGGTAATCCCTTCCTCTCAGGCGCATCTTATGGCGGCTTCGTCGTACTTTGGTTTGCAGCCTTCCTTGCTGAGATTGGAGCCAAAAATAAATTAAAAGAAGTGAACCGCGGCATGTTCATGTCGAGCTTCTTTATCTTCGGTGCCGCCGCTCTCTGCTGCATTGCTTTAATTTCACAAATTGCAAGCACTGGTGTAGCTGATATTCCAGCCCTTGTTCTTGCCAATTCGATCAGTCCAGTACTCGGTCAAATTTTCGCAATTATCGTTTTCTGCGGAATTTATACTACGGCCGTTCCTCTACTCTGGACAGGAGTTGCTCGTATTGCTACCGAGGGCTCTAAGAAATACAAGATTGCGACTGTTGTAGGTGGCATTATTGGTTGCCTAGTCGCCTTATTTGTACCGTACAAGGCACTTGTCAATGTTCTCTATGGAATGAACGGCTATCTCGGCTTCATCATGATCGGTTTCATGATTTTCCGCGACATCCAAACTCGCATGGCTAAAAAAGTTACTGCATAATACGGACATATAGAAGCCGACGTGGGAAACCACGTCGGCTAAACAAAATTTAGGAGCTGTGAATTGCAGCTTCTTTTTTTATTTAATAGTCTTCGTACTTGACGACTGTTTTATTGATCACGCCGCCGAGCCAGACAGAGATGACACCGAGGATTAAACCTATAGAGGTTACAAAGGCTGCAGTTAAGAAAGCCATTAGGGGGTCATCTAGATAGACCGCGTGGCCACGCAGTGCAAAATAATGGCTTGCACCGATAAAGGTTGCCGAGGCGACCTGGAAGATCTTGATGTTCTGGGCAAAAGCCATGGTGAATGCCAAGAGGCAAACCATCAGTGATGCAAAGATCAAATTGACCGTATTCAAATCGGGCAGTAGACCGATGCAGTAGAAGGTAATGAAACCAAGAACGGCTCCAAGAACGATTGCGGGGAAGCCACGCTTAACTGCTTCAAAGTTGGCGCCTTCCCAGAAGAATACTGACCAACCAATGTATGCAGGCCAGGGCATCAAATTAAGTTTCGAAGCGGTAAAGAACCAGAGACCAGCTACGATACCGATGGATAGTGACATTGCTAAATACTTCTTCATAAGTTACTCCTATAAAAAAGAGCCCTCGAAAAGAGGGCTCAGTTTTGACTATTACTCTTTGTCGACTAGTGCGATTGCTCTAACTGGTGAACCTGAGCCCTTGCGGATCTTCAGTGGTAGACCAATGTAGATGAAGCGCTTGCCAGCTACCTTGTCGAGGTTGCAGAGGTTCTCGGTGTTGGTGATATCTTCTTCACCACAGGCTAAGTGACCACCAAAGGTTAAGTCGTCTGGTGTTTGGTCAATTGCTGGAGCATCAATACCGATATTGATTGCGCCCTGCTCGGCCATCCACTTAACGGTCTCATAGCGAACACCTGTATGCTTGGAGTTGATACCACCGTAGTTCAGTGGATCGATCATGTCGTCGTCGGAATGCAGCATGGGGTGAGTTCTCTCATAGTGGCCAGTGTACATCAGAACGATGTCACCTTTTTTAATTTCGAGGTTGGCCTTCTCTAAAGCACCCTTAATGTCATCGATCTCGATATAGTCTGGGTAACGTACGTGTGAGACGTCAACACAGATGGCATCGCCGAAGAAATATTCGAATTCCATCTCTTCGATTGTTCTGCCGGTTGGGAGGTATTCCCAGATGGCGTCGGTGTGGGTTGGACCGTGCTCACTAATTAAGAGGTTTCTGGCTGAGAAACCAAGAGTTGGTGAACCGGTATTTTTCATGTTCTGTTCGTGAGTCTGGTTGAGCATAATGAAAGTCTTCTGGTGCATACCGAAGACTGGCATACCCTGGTAAATCTCCTGGGTTAGGTCAACTACGTCGTACTTCTTATTGAAATTCATGTCTGCTTCCTTTCTTGCAGTCAGCCTCGAGTCTTAACTCAAAGCGTAATAGTGATAAAATCAGCGAATGAATATTTGCATTTATTAGGCTTTTATATTCATTGCTCAAGTGAAATATATCTGAAACATGAATAAATTACAAGTAAGAATTATAATTTTTTGCACTCTGGTTAACGCAATAATAATTTATTATATGCAGAAATAATTCGGTATACTCCGTTTTTTAAAAATTCTTTTATCTCTTTTATCTAAGCTCAGCCTCCGTTTCTCCAGCTTCATATAGACAAACTATGGAATCCAGTGCATTTAATACTAGAGCCCTAACTGCCTCGTCTGTATAGTAAGCTATGTGTGGCGTATACAAAATCTTCTCATTAGCCAAAATTCGCTTCATTTTTTTATCTATATTGCCCAAATCTATCTGCTTGTTGATAATTGCATCTTCTGCCTCATAACAGTCCATAGCCACGCCTGCCAGCGCTCCTGTATCCAAGGCAGCCAAAAGAGCTGTTGTGTCTATGAGACTGCCGCGTGCGGTATTGATGATAATCGCCCCTCTGGGAAGATAGGCTAAGCTCTGTGCATTTAAAATGTGATAATTATCTGCAGTAGCAGGCATATGCAGTGAAAGAACATCAACTTGACTGAGGAAGCTCTTAAAATCTGAACTGTATTCTATTTGCTCTTGCTCCTCAGGCGAAGGCTTGTGGTCATAGCCTATAACCCTAGCCCCTATAGCCTTAAAGAGTTTAGCTGTCGCCTTCCCAATCCTACCCATGCCAGCAATACCAACCACCTTATCCTTCATCTGCATGGCTTTTAGCTCTGGATTTTAACGAAAGTCTCCTTCCCTGGCCCGCCTTGCAAATTGGGGAATTCGACGATTAATGGCAAGCGCTGTGGCGAAAGCAAATTCAGCAATTGAAGTAGGTGAATAGCTCGGCACATTGCAGAAGCGAATACCAGAGGATCTGAGTTTTTCCAAGTCGTAATTCTCATAGCCCGCAGATCGCGTCACTATAAATCTCACACTAGATTTCTTCAGACCTGCGTATACTGCTTCAGAGAAGCCTCCTTGAGCTACCGCAACGCCATCAGCAGCATCGAGAACATCCATATTGGCCTCGGAAAGGATCTGCCTCTGCGTTTCTATCTCAATCTCTGGATGTTTTTTCGATATTCGTTAAGAGCAGGAAGGTCCTCATCTCTTAAGGAAAAATATACAATTTTCATGACTATATTCCTTGTTTTATACATTTTATGAATAATAGAAATTGAATACTATATTCATCTTCGTATTATTCAAAATTTCCTAATTATGCAATTTAGAATCATTCTCATTTATCTCATTTTTTCATGGTAAATTTAATAAATGCATCAGCACGCTCATACTCTGCTGGCGTGAGCAGACTAAATAATATATAGGTCGTTAGAGATATCGCTAGGCCAAGTCCAATCTGTCCAGCTGAATGTAGCTCATAAGGTAAGTCTATCGGCATGCCAAGACTCACGGCTAGGTGAAATATTGTGTATAAGAAACCGACGATAATTGAAGCTAAGGCGCCCTTACTATTGCCTCGACGCCAGACAAAACCCATGACCAAAGGAATCAATGTACCTGTAGTGATAAAGTCTGAAGCGATCCAAGTGATTTCCAGAATGCTGCGTATCTTTAGGCCAATTAGCAGGGCGACTCCGCTAACCAAGGCCGTTGCCAGTCGAGAGCTTCTGACCGCAGCATTACCATGCTTTTGCCATAGATCCACAGTCAGGCTGAGAGCTCCTGTATTGATCAAGGAGTCCATTGTGGACATAATAGCAGCAGAAATACCAACGAAAACTAGGCTTGCCAATACAGGTGACAGTTGATTGCTGACTAGAGCAGGAATTATTCCTGCTACTGGCACTTCGCTGTAACTTGCAATAGCAAAGATACCAGTCCAAACCACAATAAGGTACAGCGGGATAAATAAAATGAAGCTCAAGAAGCTCATGAGTCTTGCATCCCTTACAGATTTTGCAGCTGTTACTCGCTGCCAGATATTGGCTTGAACTGCCCAGGCAAGAGAAAAACTAAGCACATAAGCTACATAGTCCTGCCAGCGAGAGAAAAAGGCCAAATAATCAGCATTGCCACGCCTGGCAGCAATTTCTGCAATTTCACCCAAGCCAGGCGCATGTTTCCAGGCAGCAAAGAAAACGATTAAGGCGGACAGCAGTAAGAGGACAAATTGAATAATGTCCGTGAGAACCACGCCACGAAAACCGCCAAATAGGGAGTAGCATACCACGATAGAAGTACCAATAATGGCCGCTGCCTCATAGGAGATATTTAGATAATCCGAGAAAAACTTGCCCACACCAACCACTTGTGAAGCAGCTGCGAAAGTCATAAATAGCAAGATAAACCAAGAGATCAATCTCCCTATTAATGGCGAATAGCGAGCCTCCATCATCTCCCCTTGAGTTTTGTATGGCAGACGTCTTATAGCACCAGATAACAGGAAGATCATTAGAGACGAGAGTAGTACGGGCACACCGTAGTACCAAAATGCACCAAGACCTTCGGCGAAGGCTAGATCTGCTGATGACAATGCGGAACCTGCACCCCACCAGGAAGCAATGAAAGTTATTGACAGCGCCCAAAATGGCAATTTCTGTCCTGCAAAAAAATAATCTGAGCTGCTCTTAGCTTGGCGGTCTTTGAAGCCAAGGTAAATTAAGATTACAAAGTATACAAGTAAGGCAAGTATTGATACTAACTGTGGCAAGACTCACTCCTTCTCTCCATTTTCTTGTCAAGCTTCCGATACGCCATAAGAAATAAAATACCAGCTACTGTGGCCGAACAGGCATCTGCAATACCCTCAGCCAAATACACTCCCAATACGCCCATTCTTGCACTCAAGAAAATTGCTAAAGGGATCAATAGTATGACCTTCCTCAGCAAGGCCAAAAACACTGACTTCAACGCCTGATTAGTAGCGACAAAAAACATCTGAGCCACTTCCTGTAACGAGAAAATAGTCATTCCGAAAATGAAAATTGGCAGGTATTGCTTGACTAGAGACAGCAAGGCAGCCTCTCTTGTAAAAACCCTGCCAAACAAAGCTGGCAGAAAGATCGCCAAGAGGGCCAGGCTGAAACTATAGATAAACAAGATCAATAAAGACTTGGTCAATATCTTTTTTACTCTATCCACTTTCTTGGCTCCATAGTTGAAACCAAGCAGAGGTTGGACACCAGCTACATAACCATTCATGGGAATGAAGAGGGTCTGCATAACACTCTGCAAAATTACCATATTTGCAAGATGCAAGTCACCACCATAGAGCCCGAGGAGACGGTTGAAGACAGTGATAATCGCCGACTCTGTAGCAATCATGATGAAGCCTGTAACGCCCAATTTGCAACTATCGACAATCAGGCGCAAGGAAAACTCGAAACCAGTTAGGCGTAATTTACTTGTCGGGGCCCGCAAGAAAAGCAAGACAGAGACAAAACTCACGATCTGTGCTATCACTGTGGCAATTGCCGCACCCTTTACCCCAAGTTTCAAGACAAAGATGAATATCGGATCCAAAACTATATTAGTGACAGCACCAATAAGCACAGTTCGCATAGCGATCTTCGATTCCCCTTGCGCTGCAATAAACGCATTTAATGCCAAACCTGCGATAACAAATGGCGAGGCCAGTAAATAGACTCGTAGGTAGGATTCAGCAAAGATAAAATTGCTGGAATTAGCACCGAAGAAAATGAGAAGAGGCCGCATGAAAACTTGGACGAGCACCATGGCAAGAATACCTATGCCGAAACTAAACACAGCGTTGGAATTGATCAAACGCTCCGCCCTAGCCTGCTCTCCAGCGCCTAGACTCAGTGAAGTCAAGGCCGCACCACCATAACTAGAAAATGCGGCAAAAGCCGAAACAATTAAAATCAACGGCGACGCAATTCCTAGACCACTAAGTGCCAGTGACCCAGTTTCTGGAATTCTCGCTATATAGATCCTATCTATAATGTTATACAGAAGATTGATAAACTGCGCGAAAATAGCTGGCATGGCCAGCTCATAAATCAATTTATTCAGTGGGTCAATGCCCAGCCTATTGGTATCTTTCTGCACGGCAACCTCCAGCAAGTTTTGCCACCTATTCTAGCATTAAAAATGGCCGCCCACTAAAGGGCGGCCATTGGTAACTTCTGCTCATTAGCTAGTCTGCGAGATCCTGAAATTCTTTAACGAAGGCTGAAATCGTCGATTTCGCATCGCCATAGATCATGACAGTGTTATCTTTAGTAAAGAGAGTGTTCTCTAATCCAGAGTAGCCCATTCCCTGACCGCGCTTTAATACGAAGACAGTATTGGCCTTATACGCCTGAATGATTGGCATGCCATATATTGGCGAGTCTGGATCATCCTCGGCAACGGGATTGACGACGTCATTGGCACCAATGATAATCGCTAGATCCTGCTGGCCCATCAGGGGATTCATTTCCTCCATGGTCAGCAGCTGATCATAATCTATATCGGCCTCAGCTAAGAGGACATTCATATGCCCTGGCATTCTACCAGCAACTGGATGGATGACATAGGATACTTCACAACCGTTATCTTCAAGCTTCTGTGCCAACTCCTTGACTACGTGTTGAGCCTGTGCCACCGCCATACCATAACCTGGAATGAACACGACAGACTGGGCAGCTTCGAGAATTGGAAAAGCATCTTCCACACTTAGAGACTTCGGTTCGACATAGTCACCATCACTCTTCTTGCCAGCCTTGTACTTGGCAAATAAGAGTGAGAATAGAGCCTTGTTCATCGCCTTACACATGATGATCGTCAAGATAATACCAGAAGCCCCGACTAGACAGCCCGCAACTACTAAGACATTATTATCGATCGCAAAGCCAGCCATTGAGGCGGCCAGACCCGAAAAGCTATTGAGTAAGGAGATGATAATTGGCATGTCGCCACCACCGATGGCAATGACGAAGGTCACACCCAATAGCAAAGAGATTATTGCCGAACCAACAATTGCCAGCAACTTCAAATTAGCAGCAAAATCTGGTAGGACATAGACCGCAGTAGCACCTAGCGCCAGGACCAGCAATACGAAGTTCATCAAATTTTGGCCAGGCCAGCGTATGGCCTTGCCATTCATTCTGCCTGCGAGCTTAGCCCAGGCGAGCACTGAACCAGTAAAGGTAACCGCACCGATGATTATTGTGAGACCGAGAGCGATTGAGCTCAGTTTGTTAGCTGTGGTAAAACTCTGTTGGGCATAGTATTTACTAAATTCTGCCAAGGCGACGAGAAGCGAGGATAGACCACCAAAACCATTGAACAGAGCTACTAACTGTGGCATATCGATCATCTGGACCCGCTTCGCCCATATAGTTCCAAGCAAACTACCGATGGCAAGTGCCAGTACGGCGTAGAAGTAACCGTTATTTAGAAATCTTGGCGACCAAGAATCCATAAACGAGGATTCAAAGAACACTGCCACCACGGCTATGCTCATACCAATCATCGAGAAGAGATTACCCTGTCTAGCTGTGCGTGAACGACCAAGTTTCTTGATCCCCAGAATGAAGAAGACGCAGGCGACAATATAAGCAATATCTACATATGTCTGAGTCATTATTGTCTATCCTCCTTATTCTGCTTGAACATCTCGAGCATCCGATCGGTGACCATATAACCCCCGACAACATTGATACTGGCCAAGATGATGGCGATAAAAGCAATGATCATGCCGACAGAGCCAGGTTCTTGACTGGCACAGGCCACTAGAGCACCGACTACAGTAATCCCCGAGATAGCATTAGTCGCGGACATCAATGGAGTATGCAGTTGCGAGGGAACCTTCGAAATCAGCTCGAGGCCAAGGAAGGCTGCCAAGACGAAGATAAATAGTAATAGTAATAACATGGAGACCTCCTTTAGTTCTTAAAGCGCTCGTGCACAATTTCACCACCCGTGGTAATCAGACACTCGCGGAGTATCTTCTCGTCCAGGGGCAATTGCAATTCCTTGGTTTCAGAATCGGTGAAATGTTCAAGGAAGGCCCTGATATTACCCGAGAACATATTTGAGGCATCAAGTGGCACTAGACGTTCTAATTGGTCAGCACCAATGATTCTGACGCCATTTTCAGTTATTATTTCACGCTCGGGATCGCTGCCGACAACATTGCCACCAGTAGCTACTGCCATATCAATGACCAGGGAGCCAGGCTTCATTGCCGCAAGCATTTCCTCGGTCAATAGAATCGGCGCCTGGCGTCCAAATACCTTGGCTGTTGTGATAACTAAATCAGATTTCGCACAGACCTTGGCCTGAGCATCTTGCTGCTTTTTGATTTGCTCGGGAGTCAGTTCAGAAGCATAACCTTTGGCATCCTCTGCGTCCTCCCCTAGATCAATCTTCAAGAATCTGGCACCCAGAGACTTGACCTGTTCTTCCACGGCGACCCTCGTGTCGAAGGCCTCAACCCGCGCCCCGAGCCGCTTGGCCGTAGCAATAACTTGTAGGCCAGCTACACCGACACCGATGACGAAAACTCGCACGGGACTGATATTGCCAGAAGGCGTCATCATCATGGGGAAGATCTGTGGCATTTTAGAAGCTGCGAGAATAACTGCAGCATAACCTGCCAGCGAAGTCTGCGAACTCAAGACATCCATCTTCTGCGCCAGTGTCGTCCTGGGAATCATTTCCAAACTGACGGCTTTGATGTGGCCCTTGGCAAAAGCCTGGAGCAATTCCTTTTCCTTGAATGGATCAAGGAAGCTGAGATGCAGGGCATCTTCCCTCAAGCCATCCAAATCTTCTAAACTTGGTTTCTGGATTCTCACAAGCACATCAGCAGAGGCCTTGGCCTGTTGCAAAGCATCGCCTTCAACTATTTCGGCCCCTACTTTTCTATAGGAATCGTCATTAAAGGACGCCAGCTCTCCTGCGCCAGCCTCCACTGAAATTTGATAACCCAGTCCAAGCAGTTTTTGCACATCAGCGGGTACCAGAGCGACCCTGGTTTCGCCCGCCTTCTCTTTAAATATGACAAGCTTGGTCACATAACACCTCCATTTAGTTTGTTCTAAATGAAAATGTTAAAACAAAAATTAGCCTGGACTAACTTTATTTAAAAAATTGATACCTGTGATACATCAGATCATCTCTTCGGGGCGAACAAATTTCTTAAATTCTTCCTCGCTGACCAGCTGCAGCTCAAGACAAGCCTGTAGAAGGGAAAGCTTGTGTTCATGAGCATATTTGGCGGCTTTTGCCGCAAGCTCATAGCCGATTTCAGGTGCCAGTGCTGTAACCAGCATTAGGGAGCGCTCTAAATTTTCTGCCATCCTCTCCGGATTGGCTCGAATACCGCTTACGCAGTGGAGTCTAAAAGATTCTAGACCTGCACTCAAGAGGGTCGCCGACTCTAAGAATTTATCAATAATCACTGGCATGAAGACGTTTAACTCAAAATTACCTTGTGATGCTGCTATGCCGATTGCCGCATCGTTACCCATGACTGTCACTGCGACCATGGTCAAGGCCTCAGCCTGAGTAGGGTTTATCTTGCCTGGCATAATTGAAGAGCCTGGCTCATTAGCTGGAATAGTTATTTCACCCAGTCCAGAGCGTGGACCACTGGCCAACCAGCGTACATCGTTGGCAAATTTCATGGCATTGGCCGCAAGACTTTTAAGCGCACCATGTACATAAACCAAGGCATCCTTTGAACTCAGAGCATGGAATTTATTGGCTGCTGAATAGAACGGATAGCCTATCTTTTCGGCCAATTCCTTGGCTACCAACTCACCGAAACCCTCCGGCGCATTGAGGCCGGTACCAACTGCCGTGCCACCTATCGCCAAGCCGAGCAGCTCACTGACACTCTCAGATAGCTGGCGATAATTGGCCTGCATCATACCTAGCCAACCCGAGATCTCCTGAGCAAAACTAATTGGCGTGGCATCTTGCAAGTGAGTTCTACCGATCTTTATATATTCCGTATTCTGTTCTACGAGTTGTTCTAACACCTCTATCATGGCGCCGAGTTCAGGCAGCACCCCTTCTCTAATCGCCTTATAGGCGGCTAGGTGCATGGCTGTGGGGAAGGTGTCATTAGAACTCTGTGAACGATTAACATGGTCATTAGGATGGACTAAATCCTCACCCAATAGTTCATTGGCCCGGTGAGCTATCACCTCGTTGACGTTCATATTGGACTGTGTGCCACTGCCCGTTTGGTACACTCTCAGAGGGAAGTTGTCATCTAACTTCCCATTAGTTATCTCCTCTGCAGCCCCAATAATCGCCTTGGCCCTAGCCTCATCGAGTCGCCCTAGTTGCCAGCTGACCTTAGCACAAGCCGCCTTGACTTCTGCTAACCCATAGATGACGGCAATCGGCATCTTGCCCTCGCCGATTTTAAAATTTTCTAAACTGCGCTGAGTCTGCGCACCCCAGTAGACCTCTTCGGCCACTGCTATTTCACCAAAAGAATCACGTTCAATACGCATAGCTACCTCCAGGCCCATTCTAGCACCTTATCGGCAGTAAAATACTGCACCATTTACCACTGTAAAAAATGTAATTTTAATCATCTGATTTATCGTGTTATACTAGGCTAACTTTTAGAGGTGAGTATGTGGAAGTTAATTAAGCGCAATCTGTTGAGCTTCTTCTTAATGTTGGTTTTTGCAGCTCTCAGCATTGCCACTAGTATGAAGTTCGAATTATTAAAGGGTGACGTCTTAAACTCCGTACTTGAAGGTCAGCCTTTAGCTTTGACTGGCCCCCTTCCGAAACTCCTTATCTTCTTGATCATCTCATTGGCCCTGACCTATCTTTACTATCTAATCAGAGTGCACTTCCAGGAGCGTGCCAGCTTCCTCCTACGCATGGACTTCTTTAGAAGTTTTTATGCACGGCGAATGCGCGAGTTTCAGTCTTTATCCAAGTCTGAAGTCGTAGCACTCTACGCCAATCACGTAGCTACGATCGATAGAGAATACCTGCAGACCTTATGCAACCTGGTATTTCGCATTCTAACCGTGGCTTTTGCCGCCATCACATTACTCAACATGCACTTCAAGCTAGGTTTGGTATTCATCGCCATGCTGGCCTTGCCACTCTTTGTACCGCCAATTATTGAGAAGGCGATTGTTCGCAGAGGCCGCGAATACACTGAGGTCTTGACGACCTTTACTGAATCTACAGATGCCTATCTCAAGGCCTTTGAATTGATCAAGAACATGAGTATCGAAGGTATTGTCGGGCGTCAGTTTAATGAGGCCAATGAACGACTATGTAAAGAGGGCGTGGCCTTCGGGAAGATTCAGGCCGTAGGGGTTGGTTTCAGCTTCATCGGCACCTTGGTTGGACAGGTGGCAGCTGCCGCTTTTGCCGCCTATCTAGTCTACAGTGGCGAACTAGATCCAGGTCAGTTCTTCTCTGTCCTCTCCATCGGTCTTGCCTGCTCCGCACCACTGTTTTGGATTGCGAAGGATTGGCAGGCCCTGGTCGCTACTGCCCCCGCCAGGGATCGCTACTTAAAATTCACCGAGAATCTCAAACAGCACTTGTCTGCAGCGGCCAAACCTGAACTCCCCACTGGCTATACTATTGAATTCAAACACGTTGAATACGGCTTCTCTTCTACGCAACCACTCCTTGACGACTTCTCCATCACTATCCCAGAAAATTCCAAGTGTCTAATATATGGACCCAGTGGCTCGGGCAAGTCCACTCTCGTGAACCTACTTCTGAACTACTATCCCCTGGCAAAAGGCGAGGTCACGATTGGCAATACTCCGGTCTCTGAAATTGGTGACGTCTCCCCGGTGGTCAGTATTTCGCGGCAGGAAGCCGTCTTACTCAGTGATACTATGCGCAATAATTTGTGTCTCTATCAGCCAGGTGTGGATGATGAGTCAATATTTAAGGTCCTCAGGGATTTAGGACTTGGCAAGTGGGCCAATAAAGAGGGCTTAGAACTGCAACTAGACAATCAGGGTAGCAATGTCTCAGGTGGTGAGAAGAAGCGACTTTCGCTCGCAAGATCACTGCTCAGAGACACGCCCATACTTGTATTAGACGAACCACTCGCGAATATCGACAGCGACAATATCAGAAAGATTGAGGAACACATCGCCGGAATTGACAAGCGGACGGTCATTGTCATCTCCCATCAGATCTCGGCTGAATTCAGACAAGCCTTCGACCAAATTATCGAATTTAAAGGAGGTTCTGAAATTGAAGTATTTAATTAAAGATTATAAATTAAAGACCTTCCTGGCCTTCTTTTTCATCTGTATTAGTTCGATTACGCTCACCTACCTGAACTACGTTCGAGGACTGTTACTCAATCATGCCTTGGATCGTGATCTGAGAAGTCTCATCATCACTGTCCTCACCATGCTCTTTCTGGCCCTCTTCAAGTCCTACACCCACTATCTCTACGCCTATTACGAGGGCTATCTATCGCACTCAATTGCCAGAGACTTTCGCAGCAAGATCTTTACAGGAATCCTCGGTAGGAGCTTCGTCTCCTTCAACAGCCATCCACAGGGCTATTATCTAGGCAACATGACGGAGACCATCGCAGTTTATACCTCCTCCTGTCACAAATCGTGGTATGGCCTTATGCAGATCATCACGGAATTCGTCTTCGTCATGTTTGCCTTCCTCCTGATCAATATCAGGCTACTGTTCCTGATCATCCTGCTCATGCTCCCCACCATCTTCCTACCACTACTCTTTAGAGGCATGTTGAAGAAGCGTATGAGCGCAAGTATTAACAGTTACCAGACCAACCTCACTCGCTTTAGCGAGGCAATAAGCGCCTTTGAAGTGGTAAAAAACCACCACGCAACTGCTGAAATTGAAGAGCAGTTCAGCCATTATCTAAACGAGCAAGTCAAGTCCCGAAGTAAATTCATGAGAGCTCACTTCATCAGTCAAAATATCTCTCAGCTAGTTTCTGGCCTCACCGTGATCATCGCCATTGCTTACAGCGCAGAATTAATCCGTCGAGGCATCATCGACACAGGTCAATTCATTGCGGCCATGGGCTTCATGGGGATGTTGAGTCGGGGTGCCATGTGGATCACGAGCTACATTCAGGCCATCATGGTTTCGAAGGATCCCGAGACCAAACTACTAACAGCCATAGATGAACCCGAATTGATGCCACTGCCAGCGCCGAACCTCTGTCTCAGAGAAATCGACACCATAGAGTTTGACCGCGTCAGTTTCTCCTACGACAAGACAGCCACAACTCCCCTCATCAATCAGTTCCAGGCCAAGCTCGACAAGCCTGGGGTCTATTGGCTAAAAGGCGGCTCTGGCTCTGGTAAGTCGACGCTGACTAACCTGCTTCAACTCTACTACCACACTGACGGTGGCCAGATTCTCATCAATGATACCGACATCTTGAAGGTCGACAATCTAAACCAGCACATCTCGATCATGCGACAAGAAGCCGGCTTCCTGCTCGACACTCTGCGAAATAACCTGACCATGTATAATCCTCAAATCAGCGACGCACAGATCTATGGAGAACTTGCTAATCTAGGTCTTGAAGAGCTGGCAAAAGCCGAGTGTCTGGACGAAGTCCTAATCCACGCTGAACAGCGTTTCTCTGGTGGCGAGGCAAGGCGTCTAGCACTATTAAGGGCTCTCTTGAAGCCAGCTGAAATCCTCATCCTCGATGAACCTCTGGCCAACATCGATCCTCTTAGTCTCGAATTGATCTCCAAGCGGATCTTCCTAGAAGAAGCTCGCTTCATCATCTTGATCAGTCACCAAGAGCCGGTAATTCCCCCTGGTTATGAGCTCGTCCAAACCTGGGATTTAGAGCTTATCAACCAGCGCTATATGCTAGAATAAAGGTATCTTCGCCATTGGTCAGAAGGCTGGCCAATTAGAAAAGGAGAAAACATGAGAATTATCGTTGTTGGAGCGAATCACGCAGGCACAGCAGCCATTAACACTATGCTGAGCCATTATCCAGATGCCGAGGTCATAGTCTACGACAGAAATAGCAATATCAGCTTCTTGGGCTGTGGTATGGCCCTGTGGATCGGCGAACAAATAGGAGGTTCAGAAGGTCTCTTCTATTCCAGCCCAGAGAAATTACGCGCAGGGGGAGCCGAAGTCAATATGGAGGCGGAAGTCCTAGACATTCTCCCCGAGGAGAAAGAAGTTTTAGTACGCCTAAAGGATGGTACCGAACGTCGAGATCATTACGATAAGTTGATTCTTGCTACTGGTTCACTGCCCATTGATATTCCGAACTTAAAAGGAATGGATCTGGAGAATGTTTTCCACGTCAAACTATTCCAAGATGCTCAGGCAGTAATTGATGCCTTGGAGCAAAAGGAGGTGCAGAAAGTCGCCGTTATAGGCGCAGGCTACATTGGTGTAGAATTGGCCGAGGCCTTTGAAAGAAAAGGTAAAGAAGTCATCTTAATTGATGCTGCCGATACCTGTCTTTCAACCTATTACGATAAAACCTTCACCGACCTTATGGAGGAGAATCTCAAGAAGCACAATATCGAGCTAAGATTTGGCGAGAAGCTCACCGCTCTTGAAGGTGATGGCAAGCTACAAAAGGTAGTCACTGACAAGGGCTCATACGATGTCGACATGGCAGTCTTGTGCATTGGCTTCAAGCCCAATACTGCACTTGCCAAGGATAAGCTTGAAACCTTTAGAAATGGCGCCTACCTAGTCAATCGTCGTCAGGAGACCAGTGATCCAAACATTCTGGCTGTCGGTGACTGTGCTACTTTATTTGATAATTCAATCAATGATTCCAATTATATCGCCTTAGCCACTAATGCTGTCCGCTCGGGCATTGTGGGAGCGCATAACGCTTGCGGCACTAAGCTCGAATCTATTGGTGTCCAAGGTTCGAACGGCATTTGCATCTACGATTTGAAGATGGTTTCAACTGGCCTAACAGTCGAGAAGGCCAAACGTGCTGGCATAGAAGTGAAATACACAGATTTCGAAGATTTGCAGAAACCTGCCTTTATTGAAAGTAAGAACCCACCTGTGAAAATCAGGATAGTCTACAGAGCAGATAATCGACAAGTTGTCGGTGCTCAAATGGCTTCAGAATGGGATATGTCTATGGGTATCCACTTCTTCTCACTTGCCATTCAAGAGCACGTAACTATAGACAAATTGGCACTAACCGACATCTTCTTCCTGCCACACTTCAACCAACCCTATAACTACATCACTATGGCTGCGATAAGTGCCGAATAGCTCATCCAATTCAAAACATAAAGAAGGCGGCTCAGTAGAGCCGCCTTCTTGCTTTCACTGATTATTAAAACTTATTTGAATTTCTTGCATCCAGAATACTCTTTGTAGAAGTAGTCGATATCCGGTGCCCGGTACGGTCTGTATAGCGGCACCACTTGGTAGGTGTCGGGGTTAAGTACATAGAGTACAGGTACATATGGATAGACAACTGACCTGGAACAGACTGTAACCTGTTCATAAGTTTCAGGTACTGTTACTCTAGCGCATCTCGTCCTGACAATGGGATAAGAGTAATAATTTGGATAAAATACTCGAGGAGCTAGATAATAGCTCTCATTGTACCTTCTTTGACATTTCGGAATGCCCTGCCTGTTGGACGCATAGGGCTGAGCTAGGACTGAACTTGTTGCAAGAGTGATGAACAAGACCAAAACCAGCGCTAGAACTCGTTTTAATTTCATATTGTGCCTCCTCTTTACGACTTTTATCAAGTCTTTATATGCTAATTGAAATATGCACTTTTTTGTATCAAAAATCAAGCTTCTTGCTTTCATTGCTTGCCAAAGATAGGCAAGCCCAGTATCCATGCACTGGGCGTACCTTATAGTTCACTAGAGATTAGCAAGTATCCTCTCTGTCGTGATTACGTCCTTTTTCAAAACCGCCCTCACAGTCATGGTGGGATCCACTACCTGAGAAATTCTAGTGTCCATTACTAAACTTGCTAGAATATAGGCCTCTTCCCACTGGACATCTAATGCTCTGGCCATAGCTCCAACCATGGCTGAACTGGCTGAGGCAGTAGCCTCTTCCAGATCTTCACCAGAGGCAATGACCATTGTTTCAGTTTCAGTTTCTAGTATAGGCCATTCGCTCTTTACGCCTTTAAGTACAGTTAGGCGAACCAAGACATCAGCTGGAATCTCCAAACCAGTAAAGCAGACTTCGCCATCTGCCATGAGGGCGTGTACATCACCAAGGGCAAAGAGGGCTCCTGGCTGTGCTACTGGTAAGTAAAGAGTTGTACCCTTTCTGATATCTCTGGTATCCATATTGCCGCCGTGCTTCCAAGGGGTAGCTGTTGGCCATTCTCCGTCCTCGGCTTTTGGCGCTACACCTATAACCCCAATCATTGGTTGAATTGGTAATTTTAGTCCAAGATAGTGGGCCGCGCCATTACGAATTGGAATGACTCTTACTATGGCCTCTTCAGCCTCATCTTTCAGAGCTCCATGCCCTGGTACCACTGCCGCACATCCTGATTCTGCGACATCGATCGCCAAAATATCCACCTGCAGTAGATCGCCTGGCTCTGCACCTTCAACATAGACTGGTCCTGTGGCGGGATTGAGCCGGTTCTGGTCAACCTCACTTAAGACATCATCATTGCTTGTAACTTGCTGAAAGAAGCAATCATTGGAATCGAAGTGCACAAGTGAAGCAGAAGGCACCTTAAGCACTGCTTCCATATTCGGCTTAAAATTGAAAATTACATCCTGACTATTGACTTTATACATATTTAACCCTCGACTTTCTTTAATTTTTGCTCGCGTCTGGCCAATTTTTCTGCCCTCTTGTCGATTATCGTTACCAAGGCGCAGTTGCCTGCAACGGAACAAGCGGTGCCAAAACTATCCTGGGCCAGATATAGGGCAATCATCAGGGCCAGCTGTGTCTCGTTGAAGCCGAAAATAACTTGTAATAGACCAAGCGCTGCCATGACTGCACCTCCTGGGATTCCAGGCGCTGCGACCATAGTAATACCCATCAGCAGTATGAAGCCGATCATCGAGCTAAGACTCAATGTCATCTGCTCCATATAAATAACTGCAACTGTGAAAATAGTGATAGCTATTGAGCTACCTGGGAAGTGAATCGTTGCTGATAGTGGAATGAAGAAATCGCGGATATCCTGCGATGTGCCATTTTTCTCGGCCGTCTGCAGAGTAATCGGAATCGTTGCCGCCGAAGACTGCGTGCCCATTGCCGTAATCCACGAGGGCACCTGATTGCGAATAAAGGTAGCAACACTCGGTTCACCCTTGCGATAAATTGAGGCAATAACGTATTCCAAAAAATTAGCTAAGAACTGGAACAGCACGACTAGGAGGAATACCTTGCCAAAGATGCCAAGAATCTTCACTATACCGCCAGAGTATGCTAATTGAGCAAAGATACCAGCGATAAACACTGGCAGAAAGGGTATGACCGTCTTATCGAGAATCAAGGCAATAATGCTGTGAAATTCGTTAAATAGTGAGCGCATGCCCTGGGCTTTAGTTAGAGAAATACCGACTCCAATCATAAATGCGAGAATGATTGCCGAAGTTATATTGGCTAGGGGTGGCATGTCAATTGAGAAATAAGCAGCAACATCCTGTGCTACGTATACTGCACTACTAAGTGGCTGTGTGTCATCTACAATCATGGGAATGAGCAATATAGAAATCCCCAAGGCTGCAAAAGCCCAGAGCACAGTTGAGGCGTAGGACATAAATACTGAGAAGCCTAAGACCCTCCCCGCGCCTCTGCCGAGATCGGCAATACCTGGCACGACAAAAGCCACGATGATCAATGGCACAATGAAATTCAAGTAGTTGCCAAAGAGATCCGTGACCGTGACTATTGCCCTCATGAGCCATTGCGGAGCAATTAAACCCAAAATAATACCCAAGACTATACCAATCAATAGCCTGGGTAAAAGACCAATTCTTTTCATCAAAATCAGACCTCCAAAAATTTATATTTGCTCTTATCATAGCCTAAGTAAATTTTTCCTTAAAGTGAGTATTTATACTACTATAAAAGTCCTTGTTCTTTTTTAAAGTGTTACCATTCCTCAATCTTCCAATTATTACTCTCAACTCATGTTATATTGAATGTTCAGTAATTTTAAGGAGAGGAAAAATGCCTTTGAATGAACACCAGAGTAATAAGGAAGAATTAAGACGTACTGCTCTTCAACGACCAGCAGAAGCACCCAAAGTAGTGCAAGAACGCCTGATCTATGCGGCTCAACACGATGCCGAACAGGTGCTCGAGAAACTCAACAGCAATATCAACGGCCTAAGCCCTGAAGCCGTATCTGAAAGTCGCCAAAAATATGGCGACAACGTCGTCATTCAAGGCAAGAAGCAAAACATCTTCCAGCGCCTCTATGCTGCCTTTATAAACCCCTTTACTTTGATTTTACTGGCCTTGGCGGTGGTCTCTGCGATGACCGATATCATTTTCGCCCCACCAGAAGAACAGAGCTATATCACGGTAATTCTTATCAGCGCTATGGTCCTAATGTCAGGCTTTCTCCGCTTCGTCCAAGAGCTGCGCTCAGGTAACGCGGCTGATAAGCTGACCAATATGATTGTCAACACCTGCGCCATTATACGTCAAACAGATGGTGAACAAGAGCGCGTCATGGAAGAAGCTGTCGTTGGTGATATCATCCGCCTCGCCGCTGGTGATATGATCCCGGCTGATATGCGTATTTTGACAGCTAAGGACCTCTTTATTAGTCAGAGCGCTCTGACAGGTGAGTCAGAACATGTAGAAAAATTTGCCGCAGTATCAAAACTCGATTCGAAGAATCCTCTTGACTATGAAAATCTCGCTTTCATGGGCACTAACGTCATCTCAGGTAGCGCGGTCGGTGTGGTTCTCGCTACTGGCCAAGACACAATTTTCGGCCAAATTGCCGAGTCAATAAATAAGCAGCCAGAGCCGACCTCTTTCGAGCGTGGCGTCAACCACGTTTCACGCGTGCTAATACGCTTCATGCTGATCATGGTTCCCATAGTATTCTTGCTAACCGCCTTAACAAAAGGTAATTGGCTGCAAGCTGGCCTCTTTGCAATCTCGATTGCCGTGGGCTTGACCCCCGAGATGCTGCCAATGATCGTCACCACAAGCCTCGCTAAGGGTGCTGTAAAAATGTCCAAGGAGAAGGTCATTATTAAGAATCTAAATTCAATACAAAACCTTGGCTCCATTGATATACTCTGCACGGACAAGACGGGTACAATCACCCAAGACAAGGTAGCCCTGGAATATCATCTAGATCTAAACGGCAAGGAGACACCACAGGTCTTGAAGCATGCCTTCTTAAATTCCTACTTCCAAACTGGTCTCAAGAACTTAATGGACAGAGCTATTATTGAGCGAACCGATGTTGAGGCTGAAACAATTGATAGTTTGCAGAATTTACGTGAATCTTACACCAAGGTCGACGAGGTTCCCTTTGATTTTGAGCGCCGCAGAATGAGCGTCGTGGTCAAGGACTTAGATCAGAAGACCCAGATGATCACCAAGGGTGCACTCGAAGAAATGCTGCAGATTTGTTCATTCGTGCAAATCGACGATGAAATTCTGGAGCTTGACAGCGAGATGGAAAAACGTGTCCGTGCAGATGTTGACCGCTACAATGATAAGGGTCTGAGAGTTCTCCTCGTAGCCCAGAAAACAAACCCCTCTCCAATCGGAGTATTTTCGGTTAAAGATGAAGCAGAGATGGTTCTCATTGGTTATCTGGCCTTCCTCGATCCACCGAAGACGACCACCGCTGATGCAATCAAAGCGCTCCACGACCATGGCGTCGAAGTGAAAGTCTTAACTGGTGACAATGAACGCGTCTCCCAAGCTATTTGTAAAATGGTCGGACTCGATGTCAGCCAGATCCTTACTGGTGACGAGGTCGAAGAGTTATCGGATGAAGAACTAACCCGCGAGGCCAGACGAACAAGAGTCTTCGCCCGCCTCTCTCCTACTCAGAAATCCAGAATAGTTCGCCTGCTCAAGGCAGATGGTCACAGCGTCGGCTATATGGGCGATGGCATCAATGATGTGCCAGCCCTAAAGGATGCCGACGTAGGTATTTCAGTTGACACTGCAGTAGATATTGCTAAGGAATCCTCCGATGTAATTCTCTTGGAAAAAGATCTGCTAGTCCTCGAACAAGGTATAGTCGAAGGGCGTAAGACCTACGCAAACATGATCAAGTACATCAAAATGACGGCTTCATCCAACTTCGGTAACGTCTTCTCTATGCTCGTCGCAGCTGCATTTCTTCCCTTCTTGCCCATGATGGCGATTCAGATCTTGGTCCTGAACCTGATCTACGATATAACCTGCTCAGCCCTCCCCTGGGACAATGTAGATTCTGATTACCTCATGAAGCCCAGAACTTGGGATGCCAACTCTATCAGCCGTTTCATGCTCTGGATCGGGCCAACCTCTTCGGTCTTTGATATTTTGTCTTACGCTCTACTTTACTTTTTTATCTGTCCTGCAATGGTCGGTGCTCCCTTCCATGAACTGACAAGTCCAGGTCAGATAGCTCTATTTATCGCTATCTTCCAATCAGGTTGGTTCATAACATCCATGTGGACCCAGACATTGGTTATTCACCTGATTAGAACTCCTAAGTTACCTTTCATCGAATCAAGGGCTTCTTGGCCTGTTACTCTCTTGACGCTAGCTGGCATTGTAGTTCTCACCTACCTCCCCTTCTCCCCTCTGGCAGAATTGTTGAATCTGGCACCACTCGGCTGGCCATTCTTTGCCACCCTGATCGCCATCGTGCTCGGCTATATGTTCTTAGTAACCGTAGTCAAGCACTACTACATCAAACGCTACAACGATTGGCTCTAGAATCCAGATATAACAGAGCTTAAAAGGGCAGTTCCCAAATGGGGCTGCCCTTTATTATTGATACCTTTAATTTCCTTGAGAAGTGAAAGCTTGGATGAGTTTTCCGCTTTTCGACTCAAGAATAAGTAAAATGTTCAAACAGATTTAAAATTTTACATAATCTTTTTTGCAGATTTACAAAATGTATATTCTTCCTTGAAATCGCAATGTTATACTCCTAAAATACTTACATATTTTTACGTCAAACCATTGAGGAGGAGCAGCGTCAAGTCTTTAAGTATCAATAATTAACTTCTTTGCGTCTGTAAATTTTTATGAAACACGAACGCCATTATGGATTATTCACAGCTATCACAATGATTCTAGGTATAGTCATCGGTTCGGGCATATTTTTTAAAGCCGATGATATTTTATATCTCAGCAACGGCAATATTTTAAAAGGCATAAGTATTTTTGTAATCGCGGCCTTGAGCATTGTCTTTGGTTGCTTAAGCTTATCAACTTTAGCTGCTCGCTTTGACATTAAAGGAGGCATTGTTAGCTACTTCGAAGAGTGCATCAGTCCCGCCACTGCTTCTGGCTACGGCTGGTATCAGGTCTTTATCTATTATCCCAGCATCAATGCCATTGTCTCTTGGGTCGTAATTCTCTATGCGGATCAGTTTTTTGGCTGGAACTTGAGTTTTGATATGCAGATAATCTGTACTGCCTTACTTATTCTGTTCTTATTCGCATCTAATTTCTTCTCACTGCGCTTCGGAGGTGCTGTTCAGAACTTGACAGCTACTGTTAAGCTGATTCCACTATTAATTATTGCAGCGGCAGGCCTTTACCATCTTTTATCTGGCCAATCTATTTCCGGCCTGGCTCAGACCAGCGGCGAGTCTGCTGTCGGACGAGGTGTGTTTTTCCTTGGCGCTCTGGCTCCTGTGGCTTACGCCTACGATGGCTGGCAAATATCCCTGGCCATTTCTACAGAAATCGAAAATCCCAAGCGCAACGTACCGCGAGCCTTAGTCATTGCTCCTTTGACAGTGCTTATCGTCTACATTCTCTACTTTGTAGGAATCATCGGCTTAATAGGTCCAGATCAGCTACTCGCCCTCGGCAACAACGCTCCTGCCGCAGCCGCCGAAAAACTGTTTGGAAACTTTGGATCCAGACTAATCCAGTTGTTGATAATCGTTTCGGTCTATGGTGTTGTAAACGGTATCACCCTAGGCTTCATCAGAATGCCAGAGGCCATGGCGCTAAAATATATGCTACCAGGCCACGGCAGGATGGATCAGCTTCATGAGAAGTATAGGCTGTCTGGGCTATCTTGCCTCTTTGCCTTAGCTCTCTCCTTACTTTGGCTATTCTTCCATTTTCTAGCCGTCAAGCTGGAGCTCTTAAAAAACAGTGACATCAGTGAGGTCGCCATCTGCTTTGGCCTTTTTAGTCTAATCGTACTTTACTTCAGAGTGCTTCGCATGTATCTAAAGGGTGAAATTAATAGTCGCTTCCGAGGTCTGATTGCGCCTCTTTTGGCAATTTTAGGTAGTCTTTCAACACTATTCGGTAGTTTCCTATTAAATGCCATCTACACCTTGATTTTCACCATCTTTTGTCTTGTCCTCTGCTCTCTTGGCTACTTCTACTATCACAGCCAAGGCAAGAAAAGAGCTCTGATTAAATAATTCATGAATATGGACCCACTCGATAGTTTGCAATGATACCGAGCTGGGTCCTATATTTCATCACTTTTTTAATGCCAGACTCGCCTATTTAAAGAGCCACATACAGCTAATATAAACCAGCTCCCCGTTCGCGAAAACTTACAGCTAAAACCTTGAAATAATCCGCCTCCACTACTTCCACTAAAATTGCCTCTTTCTATCTCTAGTAAACCCTATAACTTGTCCAGCGCAGAAAAATTCAAGAGGCTAAGAACAACCTGGCAATTATCTCTTCTAAAATTGAAAAACTCGAGGCTGTAAGCAAAACGGAAAGCAGGATATCTAATATAGAGTTAGACGTCAATGGCCATATTGATATTTTCGTAAATGCCAAGCCAAAACTTCTAGATCTTACTAAGAAGGTTAGAAGCATTATCTATGACCTTGGGGAGGTAAACGATAGCATTTCTGTAAAAATCATCTGTGAAAACATTAAAATTATTTGGCGCTATTTAGGTGGTATAGATCTAGGCTTTAGAGACAATTACAACGACCTTACTGACCAAGCTATAGATAAACTACTACCTAGCTTTATCGAGAGTTCTGAAGACTTTTCTGGCGAGTTTAAGATATTTCTAAACAAGGAAAATTATGCGAATCTTTTAGAGCTCAGGGTACCCCACAATGAGGCAAATAAACTGGCAAAAGCCAAGATTTTGGCTAATGAGCAAAAAGATATCTACCCTAAAATAAAAATAGAGATCGCTGACTCAAAGGATTCCTATCAAATGCTTAGAATAGAACCTGAAGACTGCCTTGAGCAGGCAAGGATATTCTTGGGTAATACCGACTTCCCTGCTCTTAAGCACTTTCCTAGCTACGCAATTTCATTTGGCTATAATTCTAAGCGAAGTTTACCTAGTATTAATATCTTTATCACAGATGATTCGTACAATCCAAGTAACGAAAAAGATCAGGAGGTACTACTTAATTTTCTACGTGAGGCCGCAAATAATTTAGGAAACCTCTTTATCTCAATCAATGAGGGTGGTTTTACAGATCAGTATTACACCCATGTGAAAATCATTGCTGGAAAGCTTCAGATTGAGCAAACTGCCCGAGGTGAAGCTCCTGGATGGAGTTCTAAACTAATTGAAAAATTAGCAAAAATTATTGCTGAGCAGCCCTAGATAGACAAATCATCGTTAAAAAAAGAGCCTGTGACAAATAGCGATATTTCCTATCTGTCACAGGCATTTTGATGAATACATTAATCTACAGACAGATTAATCAACTAAAGATATTCGGTACACATCCCCCAATTCCATAGGTGAGGATGATTTCGCATCAGCGTTTTCCACTTGGCCGTCAAACCAGACTTGAACTAGTTTCCCCACTAGCTCATCCTTTTTGACATCTTGGTGAGAGTATATGACAAGGTTGTCCGTGCCTACTCTAATTGGCTTGAATTGATCTAAATCCTTATCCTTAAAGAGGTATTTAAATAAATCTGGCACTTCAGTTATTCTCAATAGCAAAGTGGAGTCCTCACTGTCGATGACTTCAGCCTTGAAATTAGCAACAGATTCAGGGATTTCATCATTGCTAACGGCGATACTCTTAAAAATAATCCACCTGTCCTTTAAAAAGACATTTACATGAATTTTATCCATTAATTGATACTCAAAACCCGTACCAAAATTTGATTCATCGTCTTGCATGGGTTTCTCTTGTTGACTTACAGAAGTCTTAATTTCACCGTCTGCTGTGCCGCAAGTAACTGCACTATTAACAAAGCCCGTGTCTTGATACAGATGACCGTCAATCTGAACCATTGGTATCAAGTCACAACCAACTTCTTCTTTGATTGACTCTTTCCTAATTTCCTCACAAGCGGAGAACAGACCTACAAATGCTATTAGCATTAGTACCAGAGTTAATTTTTTCATTTTAAACCTCCATCCTTTAGGCTATTTCTCTTTAAGCAAAAGGCTAGACCATCTTCATTGTTTACTAACGTAGATGAAATCTGCAACTTATTTTAGCTCCAATATGGCATTTTGCAATACTATGGCAAAACCTTCAGCAATCTCCTCAAAATTAGTTCGAGTATAATTTGGACTTAGGATCAGATGCTTTGTAAATCGAAATTGACCTGTTGGTGGGAGGCTAATTCTGCGCCGCCTATGAAACCTTCCTTATCTAACCTTTTTAGATAAGGTCTGTAAATCTCTGCAGATGTAAGCCTCTCTCGTATAGCATCACTTTCACTGTAAACTATGCTCCGTTATTTTGAATGTAGGTATCGAAGATACGGTCTTCGATTAACTTCTTAGTGGACTGGCCACAATCGGTCGTAAAGACAATATTTACCTCATAACTATATAATTGTACGCCTGATTACTTAAATCTAATCTGGAGGTTGAGCTTGATGAAAGCTTTATCATCTTCCTTATAAAAGTTTCCATATTGATGGCGAGTGGTTGATGGTGTTTCGTACTTTGTGTTAAGCAGCAAATAATTCTCGAAGAAATTTCGATTGTATATATGATAAGCGAGAACGTTACCTTCTTTTGTGACAATAATATAACCACCTGTAGCCTCATCTAAACCATCCCATATGGTCGCTGGCCTCATTCCTAGAGCGGCAGCTGCCAATAGTTTTTTAAACTTATAGACATACGCGTGCTCGTTTGTGAATCCCATAGGGTTAACAGTCTGTAGCTTATCTACTAACTCTTTACAGGATACGATCCCGTCTTTATATCTATATATAAGGGTTTCCGCAATAATCTCATCCATCCTGCTGTCCAACAGCACCAAATTATTGCTGAATACAGAACTTTCCATCCCCACATAAGTTAACTTACATCCATCCTCATATACTTTGCGGATCCTACCAGCAACATCTGTATGTTCTCGTCCTCCAACTATAGAATATATATTGTTGTATTCCTCTATTTTGAACTGATCATTTTTATCGACTCTGAAAATAAAATTTGTAGCCTTACTGGCATTTAACAGAGTTGGCTTGCTACCCAAATCAGATTTGATACTAAATCCAACAACAGGGCTGTATCTAGTATTTATATCTAAAATCTGCAAAGTGATATCTGATTTCTCAGTTGAAGAAGCTGAGATCTTTTTACAACCGATTTCATCCATAAACTTCTCAGTTTTTGAAAATGATAAAGTTCCCTTACCAGATTTTCTCAGCTGGGTCAGCAGATGAGAAGCCTCCCGATCGAAACGCCCAGCAGGAATATTACAAATTTGCTGGCCTTCGACAAAAATTTCAACATATTCACCTGTTTTATATTCCTTCGGATGACCCTTTACTTCTTCTCTTAGAATTTTAACGATTGGGAAAAATATATGTTTTAATTTATTTAGATTTTCATCTGCAGCATATATTCTCCCATCAGCTAGGAGCCTGAGGAATGTGTACATTTCAGACCATTCACCTATATTACCCGTTAACATATATATCTCCAAAGAGGTTCATTTGTTCACCTCTTGCCAGTTCAAGGGGTTTCTCAATAACGCTACCTTCTAAAATAGCTTTTACATGTTCTGCTATCGCTTCTATCACAGGAACAGTTACAGAATTACCAAGCTGTTTGTACAGGTGGGTGTCTGCAACAACCAGCTTAAAACTATCAGGAAACCCTTGTAGTCGAGCCCATTCGCGCGGAGTCATGGTCCTCACAAATTCATTATTTAGTGGGCCAGACTTATTGGTAACAGGAGTAAAATCAGTTAATCTCTTATCAATGACCAAATTCCGTTCACGACCCATACCCCCACATACAATCGCTCCAGCAATACCATCATTTTCTCTAATCTCATAACCAAATCCATTACCCTTAGATTCGTGTCGTCTTCTATGCGCACGCAAGGAATTTAGGTATCTTTCAGATAAATAATACTTCGATGAAACTTCGTTTTCCTCGAGTATGTCGCTGATTCTACTTCCCGAGCTAGTACCTACTGGGAAATCAAAACTCACAGGAGCAATGTCTTCCCTAAAAGCTACAATGTAGATGCGTTCCCTGTTCTGTGGCACGCCAAAATCATTGCTGTTTAAAACTTTACTGAAGACCACGTAGCCCAGATCATTAAGGATTGTTTTAATTATCTTAAAAGTTCGCCCCTTATCATGATTCACAAAATTCTTTACATTTTCACAAAAAACAACCTTCGGCTTATGATATTCCGCAATCCTTGCTACATCAAAAAATAATGTACCCCGCGCATCATCAAATCCTCGTTTATGCCCAGCTAATGAAAAAGCCTGACACGGAAATCCCGCTAGTAATATGTCATGGTCTGGTATTTCCCTTGCGTGAATTTTAGTTATATCTCCATGGATTTCTACAGGGTCCTGAAAATTTGCCCTATAAGTTTCCTGAGCTTTTAAATCCCATTCACTAACAAAGACAGTCTTAATTAGATCCTTAAAGGCAATATCAAAACCCAGTCTTATACCGCCAATACCCGCAAACAAATCAACTGACCGATACACCTTTAACCTCCAATCTAAGAAAATTCATAGTATGATTTCGCTTATAAAGCGTATTACTCCTATAGAAGCTCTTTGATTATAGCATGAAGCATTTCGGACAAAGCAGTTCAAAATTGTTTAAATCGCTGTATTTTACATGTGAAATAAAAAAGTATGAAACAATTAAAAACTCCGTCACGTTACGCAACGGAGTTTCTTGGAGGCACCATCCGGATTCGAACCGGAGAATAAAGGTTTTGCAGACCTCTGCCTTACCACTTGGCTATGGTGCCAAAAAAATGGGTCGCCCCAGGCGACCCGTTTTGGAGCGGGATACGAGATTCGAACTCGCGACTTTCACCTTGGCAAGGTGACACTCTACCAGCTGAGTTAATCCCGCATAAGCCTCGCCTCTTTTCGAGTGCTTCTGAATCATATCAGCTAGTAGCTCGCCTTGTCAAGCATTTTATGGCAAATATTTGTCGTCTTTAGAATCAGGCCTGCCGGGCACATTAGGCCTGGCTAAATCATCTGGATCATAATGTGGTATAGACTGTGTAGGATTCAAGTAATCACGATAATCTGACCAGCTCTCTTCTGTATTCGGATAGGTTTGTCTGCTTGTCTCCACCACAGCTGTAGTAGTTTCCTCAGTTTGCGATTCTGTACTCTCGACCGTTGTTTCAGTTGCTTGCGGATACTCTGTGTTTTCATAGTATTCCTCGTAGCTTGGAGAGTCCTGAGCTGGACCTGGCAGATTGCTTGCGGGCAGCTGAGTCAAATCAACTGAGCCGTATTGATGCCATTGATCCATTATCCAAACAATATCAGCTATGCACTCATAACCAGTACCTGAATTAGTAAGCACGGCGAAGGCATAGGGTTCTTCTCTATAGACTATCCCTATATCATGCATGTTCTCTTCTAACAAACCGTATTTACTCGCAATCAAAACATCGCTAACTTTCGCCTTCGAGAAGAAACTCCAAGTACTTCTCTTCATGTAATCGAGGATCTTGGCATAACCAGCCACGTTTTGATTGTTGTAGTAGAGCTCTTCTAAGACTCGCATAGCCTCTCTAGCGCTGATCGTCATATCTGAAGCATAGTGCATTCCAAGTCGACTATCGAGGTAATTGTGCAGGTATTTATCTTCCTCTTTAAAGAAGTTAAACAGAGCAGAGGTTGCTGTATTGCCACTATGCACAACGGCATTTTCTACAAGTAGGTCGAGTGGTAGAAGAGTTCCTTCAGGTGCCAGTGTAAAACCATCTTCGTAGAAGAACTCACAGTCCTTGTAGGCAATTTTCAAATCCTCAGGCAAGCTTCCTTCATGGATCATTTGGTAAAAGACCATGCCAATCGGCACCTTAACAGTAGAAGCTGCAATATAGCGATTCTCTGCATTGAGTTCTAGACGTTCATGAGTCACAAGGTTCTCGTACGCAATTCCCACTTGCGCAGCAGTTAAGCCCTTGGCGTTCAGATAGCTTTGCAGTGCGCTGGCTAAGCCCTGGGTAGTCACAGAATTCAAGCTAACCGCTGGATCCGCCATCGGCCAACTGGCACTAACTTGGTCCAATTGGATCTTTTCTTGACTTGACTTTGGCTCAGTTTCGTCAGTCTTCACTTGAGACGCAGACTTTAAATCATCATTACCCTTGGTATCAGTTGTTTCAGCTTCAATTGCCAACTCTGTATTGACCTCAAATTGGGCCTCGTTGGCCGAATTCTCACTGGGCTTGTCTATTGCTATACAAGCTACGATGAGCAGAAGATTTAAAACAATTAAAACCGCTAGGGAAATTTGTAAGACTTTCTTACGAGACATTTATATCACCTTTCAAAGATACGTGCATTCTATAACATTTGAGATTACAAGACAAGAATAGCTAATCTCTCCTTTGTCGCCATAACTCAAGCGCACCTTCCACTTCTGCCAATTTTTCATACGAGTTAATAAAATCTGGCAACTTATCAGCAAGGTACTCTCTGGTATCTAACAATAAGTACTCAGGTAAATTGCTTCTGTCTAGATAAATAAACTCGCATACATCAAAGCCCTCACTTGCTAAAATGGGGGTCAAGAAGGTTGAAGACACAATTCTCTCATCTTTATTTATTTTTGAAATAAAATTAATCATCTCAGTTCTTTTCATCCGATCAATGCCCCGATTCGTTTCTAAATATAATTTCTTTTCATAACTTAGAGATACAAGTACCACCACACAGCTCGCAATTGTTAAAATGAGCATCATCAACTGTTCAAATCTCATTCTTCTCAATTTGGCAAAAGCCTCATACAGCAAAACCAATAGCAGTACCTGTGTACCGAAGTGATATTGGTAACTTAGATTCGTCTGATACTGCCAATTGCTCAGTAGATTGATAAACACCATTGGAATTATCATAATCCAGCCAGGCTTTTGCCCCCATAACAAGACTAAAGCGGAGGTCATCAGACTGATAAAGATGTAAAATTGCTTTGCTGGCGAAAAGACTGAGAGCAGTCCTAGATCTGGTCGCAAATAGAGGTTTAGCATCAAGTCTTTCAGGCCGAAGTCCGTATAATCGAATAAATTGGCGAACCTGCTGACCATGATGTCTAATCCGAAGCTTCTAATGTAGGCCGTGGCACTAAAGAAGTAGATTATTGACAGTATAGCGAAGGCCAGTTCCGTCAACAAGCTTGTAGCATCCTCTCTGCGCCAAGCCATGATGAGATAAAATATCGATATAGTGAAAAGATAGATAAAAGCATCTTCTTTAACACCAAGGATGACCATGGCCGCAAGTATACGCTGAAATAAATAGCCTTTTTGCCGAAAGTATAGATAGGCAAAAATAGCCAGTGGCAACAAGCAATTTTCATGAAAATCGTAAAAAACGCCAAAGATCTGAAAAGGGCTGAGCAGAAATACACTTGTAAGTACCAAAGCTATTGAATCAGTTGCTCCTAGCTCTTTAAGCCAGAGATAAGCTGGCCAGGTAGCCAAGGCCAGAACTATCACCTGTATGATATTGAGTGTGGCTATCCCTAATAGCGGTTTGAGTAGCCAGTAAAATGGTGCTAGGAGGTATAGACTAGGCGAGAAATGTACTGCCCAGTGGGAGAGTTCATAACCTCTTTCAAGAGTAGTCACTGGACCTTTGCCTGCAACGATATTTTCCATCAACTGCACGAATATTCCGTAGTCGAAAGCTGGCGACTCTAGTTTGACTGCCCTGACATAGCTAAAGCGCATACCAATATACAGCCTGAGCAGCAAGGCCAAGACAAAAAGTATTATCGCCAGTCTTTTATCGACTACTATATCGGCCTGTAGGGTGGAAATATTGCAATTTAAAACATGGCAAAAGCAGTATATAGAAATCAATATAAAGGGTAAAAATAGTCCGAAACTAAAACCATGCACTCTATACACTGGTACAAACTGCAGCAAAAAGAAAACCCCCATAGAACAATACAGGAGTTTGTTCACGGGGATTTTTTTGTAAAAATATATCACTGCCGCGATAAGCGGCAGGATAATTAGATCCCAACTTAGATCTCTGACAGTAAACGGTCTGCTGAGTGGTTCTGCCCTATAAAATATGGACAGACAGGATCTCAGTAGTAGCCAGGCAATTGCTATCGCATAAAAAAACCTACTGAGTTTGGGCTTACATTTCCAAATCATCTGGTTTAAATGCGAAAGGTAGAATCTCATCAAGCGTCAACACAATATATTCTTCGTTATCCCAGGCTAAAATTAGCTCGAAATCAGGGGTAGCAAACTCGGCCATTACTTGACGGCAAAAACCGCAAGGTTTGGCCTGTCTACCCTCCTCGATTACTACTGCCAATTTCTTGATCTTTCGAGCCCCAGTGGAGATGCACTTCAAGATGGCTACTCGCTCAGCACAGACTGAACCACCGTAGTTGCAGTTTTCGATATTACAGCCACCAAAAACCTCTCCTGATTCTGAGAGTACGGCAGCTCCAACTTGGTAATTGGAATATGGGCAGTAAGCTTTATGACGCTCTACGCGTGCTATGCCTAATAATTCTCTAGCGTCCATAGCTCTAACCCTCTTTATCTACCTTAGCGCTAGATTTCTTAGCTGCGGCCTGCTTGGTAGCTGTTGCTTTCTTTGCCGCTGGCTTCTTAGCAGTGGTAGCCTTCTTAGTCGCTGTGCTTTTCTTGGCCGCTGCAGTCTTCGTTGCTCTTGCCTTAGTAGTCTTGGCTTCAGAGCTTGCTTTCTTGGCTGTGCTTGACTGCTTTGCTACAGCGGTTTCCTTCTTAGCTGTAGCGCTCTTTTTAGCTGT
>JAUNVU010000022.1 GCA_030537525.1 Eubacteriales bacterium | reverse complement strand
TCGGCTTTTGCCAGAATATCGAGACCTGCATCTGTCGTAGGTGCTTCATTTAGCTTGCGAATCGTCTCGGTGCTAGCACCCTGCAGCGCGGCGTGTGCCAGCATGAGCTCGAGCCTGCAATCTGCCATCTTGGAATGAGTGTTCATGATGCCGCCCGCAATTTTGATGAATTTGCCGATGTGACCGACCAGAAGGACTTCCTGCAAGCCGTGCAGGGCGACGAGGTCGAGGCTGGCTCCCAAATAGTTGGAGAAGCGGACTTCGCGCACACCTGAGCTCTGAAGATTATTTAAGGCGATGAAGTTCTTGCCGTAGTTACCGGGGGTGAGAATCAGGCGGTCCTCGCCGTCGGCTGCCACCCGCTTGATCTCCAGTTCAATCGTGTCGATCAGAGCTTGCTCGCTCATGGGCTCGACTATGCCAGAAGTCCCGAGAATTGAGAGGCCACCTTCTATGCCAAGTTTCGGATTGAAGGTCTTCTTGGCGATTTCGCTACCGCCCGGAATCGCAATTTCAATTCTCGCACCACCACTATGGCCATATTTATCGAAGACAGAAGTGATCGCTGCCCGAATCATCTGGCGAGGAACAGAATTAATTGCAGCCTCTCCTGGAGCCTGATCTAGACCTGGTAAGGTCACCGTGCCAACACCAGGACCAGCCACAAATTGGAACTCCTCACTAGGTAGAAGTTCTATTTTCGCAATAATTTCTAGACCGTGAGTGACATCGGGGTCGTCGCCTGCATCCTTGATCATGCCGCAGGCAGCCGCCCTATCTGAAATACGTTCCCAGGATGAGGGGCTGAGCTTCACCTCTAAACCCTTAGGCGTAATAATGGAGACCGCCTCAGGTACTTCACCTGAAAAGATCAGTTCAGTCGCGGCCAAGGCCGCAAGCGTTGCTGAAGTACCCGTGGTATAACCCATGCGGAGGCGTTTTTGACCGCAGTTCAGATAGTGCTCAAATGCCATAGTGCAGATACTCCTCTGCCATTTGAATTGGCTTATTCAGACGCTTGGCCTCACTGATCAATTCTTGCCAGGCTTCACCAAGATTACAAAGTTCTTCTTCAGCTGTTGAAAAAAGCACATTTTCTGCCTGACTGAGAAGCGACTTCGCCCTAGCTACCTCTCTGGCATTTGGAACTTGTCGCGGCCTAGTCCAGATTACTTCTGTGGCGAGTGCAGTAGCTACCGCAAAATCGGCCTCATTATCCGCAAGGATCCCGCAGTTGAAGGCGACATCGGCCCGCTGTAGGGCACGCATGAGATGGCTTGCGCCACCAGCTCCCGCCAATACAAAGTGTGTGGGCTCACCCGAGGAACGTGGCAATTCGGGAAAGCTATTGGCGTCAAAAGCCTCTGGCCGTGGTAGATCATACAATGATGCTGCATAGCCGTCGGCAAAGATTTCCGCAGGGCTACCCAAGCGCGTCAGGCTATCTCCTTTGACACAGGCGATGAGGTCTGCGATCCGCACAGCCAACTCCAGTTCATGCAGTGACATGACAATCGTGATACCGCGCCTGGCAAGTTTCTGAACTATTCCTAGAAAGTCCAGCTTATGTCGGAGATCAAGGTGTGAGGTCGGTTCATCGAGAATCATGACGGAAGCGTCTTGACACAGTGCTCTGGCTAACATGACACGTTGTTTTTCACCATCACTGCAGAGCCGGAAGTCACGCTTGGCCAAATGGCTGACACCGACCTCTTGAAGAGCAGCAGCCACCGCCGCTTCGTCCTCTAGATTCAAAACACCGAAACGTCCCGTATAGGGGTGCCTGGCCGTAGCTACGACCTCATAGCAATTCATCAATTCCGTCTGCACTGGCCTAGTCAAGACGATAGACAGCTCGCGAGCCCGTTCTTGTGACTTGAGCTCGCTGAGCTTAGATCCGCTCAGATAAACAGTTCCTTCTATGGGTTTAATTTGGGAAATCAGAGTCTTGATAATTGTTGTCTTACCTGCACCATTCGGGCCGATAAGGCAGAGTATGGCACCACGTGGCAAGCTGAAATTGAGATCTTTTAGAAGCGGTGTACCGTCATAACCAACCGTCAGCTGCTTGCAAGAGAGGGCGAAATCATTCATAGAGTCCTACCTTTTGCCGCCTTCTATGTAGCATGACGTAGAGAACAATGGGCGCACCGAAAATTGCCGTCACCGTACTAATGCTCAACTCTAGTGGTGGGAATAATAATCTCGCTGGCAGGTCACAAAATAGGCAGAAAATAGCTCCTCCAAGCAGGACCGCCGGCATGATAATCAATGGCTTAGTGGTCTTGAATAGGCCCTTCGCAAGATGAGGTACTGCTATACCGACGAAAGAGATGGGTCCCGCAAATGCTGCCACTGCTGCCGCCAAGAGGCTAGCCAGCAGGATCAGGGCTAAGCGGAAGGCTCTCAAGTTTACACCCAGGTTCTGAGCATAGGCTTCGCCAAGGGCATAAGCCGCTATCGACTTGGATAGAAATAGCGCCAGAATTGAGCAGGGAATGATAATTTCTGCAAGCACCGCGACATTCGGCCAGCTCAGTGCCGAGAAACTGCCGCGGCCCCAGTTGTGTAGCTTGACTATATTGGCGTCATCCGCGAAAGTCACCATGTATTCCGTTATGGCTGAGGTAATATAACTGACCATTACACCACAGACTATGAGCATAGACATCTGCTTGACGAAGCCCGCGATGGCGAGAACGACCAACATGGCCGCCAATGCCCCGATGAATGACGCTGTAATCAGGGTAATTGAGCTCATCCGATGGGTCCTCGTCAGAGTAACAATCAGGACTATGGCAACTGCCAGACGAGCACCCGAGGAAATACCGAGAATGAAAGGGCCAGCTATGGGATTTTGGAAGAAATTTTGTAAGAGGTAGCCCGAGAGACCGAGCGCCATCCCGATCAGGGCTGCCCCGATCGCTCGCGGCGCGCGCATCTCGAGTACTACCTTGCGACTCAACTCCGAGCCACCACCACGCACTACGGCCATTAACTCAGCAGGGCTAATCCGTACCGAACCAGCCCCAATATTGATAATAATCAAGACGAGGACTGCCAGAATCAGAAAGGCAAATGCTGTGCTATAACGTAGTCGATTATTCATTTAAGATCATTTTAGCTTATAAATGTAGTGTAAGCCTTCACTTTCGCCACTCAAAATCGCCTTGATCTCTTCGAGCAGTTTCGCCACGCCCATCGACTCTTGATAGAGTCTCTTATACGTACAGTAGACCTCACCAGTTGACACCGCCTTGAGATCTTTTAAATGTGGGCTGAGATTTACAAATTCTTGCAGTGAATGCAACTCATCGGCTATCGCCGCATTGTAGATTAAAATATCTGCATCCTTCGCTCTGGCATAGAATTCTTCCATCTGAACATTCGTCATCGTCTTCGTGCTGTCGTCTGGTTCACCTAGATCATCAAAGATGTACTCAGCACCAGCCAGGTGGAAGAGCTTGACCATGATATCAGCGGACTTGCGTACATTGACACTACCATCAGAAGAGATGTGGAAGAAGGCAATGCGCTTGCCCGTAGCCTCAGCTGGTTCATCGGAGAAATTTTCAGAAGCCTTGGCAAAAGCCTCGCGTGCTTCCTCTAGGCGTCCTGTCAAAGCACCGATTGCCAATACCCATTCGGGTCGTCCCAGCGGCTTGGTCTCATAGCTTGAAAACTCTACAAAAACTGGAATACCAAGGTCAATAAAGCGCTCACGAACCTGCGGATTGCGGTAGATATTAGAGTTGAAGACGGCAAGGTTACAACCATCTGCCAAGAGGAATTCATAATCTGGCGCGCTGGACCTACCGGTGAAAACCAGGTTTCCCTCTGCCATCGCCTCCCTCGCCTCATCAATGTGAATACGATCTTCAGTCAAAGAACAGTACTTCACTTCATCAAGAGCACCAACTGCCCTATACATGTCAATCATGGCAGTAGCTGCCAGATAAGTACGGGATTCGCCCAGCTGGATGACCTCAACATCTTCTGGAAGGTCAGCTGGTACCACCTGATCGGCAGGCACAACGAGGTAGCGATAGATGCCCTTCGAGGTGATCAGTTCGTAGCCACCTTCGAAGTGGTCAATTCTAAACTCTGTGGCGTACTTGATCTCTTCGGAACCAGCGTAGACCAGCTCCTCACTGATCTCGTAATCCTCCGGCCCGTAGATCGGCTCGGGGATGAGGTCTTCGGACTTCTCTTTCGATTTCTTATCACCCTTGTCGGTCTTATCCGCCTCAGCTTTTGCCTCTTCTACAACTGTTGTCTCTTCAACGACCTCTGTGTTATCACTAGCTGATTTCTTAGAAAGCTCTGTACAGCCCGCAAGCAAACTTAAAAGCAGTAAGATTGTTAAAACCACTGCTATAATCGACTTAAAATTCTTCATACTGTTCTCCATTAATTATTTAATTGGCTGCGCCTCATGGGCGCGCTTGATATAGATATTGGCAATTTCTGCATCGCGACCAAGTCCCATAACACGGGCCTCAACAGCGTCGAAATAGCCTGATTGACGACAGATTGACAACCACGAATCATCGTCATCGCCTGCCATGTCGTTGTGCGCGTGATCTCCAGCCACGAGCATCAGAGGATTGAGCTCCAATTTCTTGAAACCTCGCTCCTTGATCCGCTTCAGAAGTTCTCTAAGCTCCTCACCCTCTTCATCAGCAACCGTCCCGACGAAGATGTTATCAAAGCCCTGTTCCTGGAAAGCTGATTCCAGCTGCCCATAACTGATATGGGCGCTGTGCTCCGTACCGTGCCCCATTAAGACGAAGGCAAAACCTGCTTGACCAGCTTCTCTGGCACTGGTGAAACCAGCCCGTCTTGCCACAATCTCGGCAATCACGGGCACGGTTTCTCTGGTCTCACTATTGATCTCAACGCCTTCTGCAAGTGGACTGCCAAGCAGCGGCTGTCCGAGCTTCAGACTCTTAAACGAGGGTGCCAATTTCTGACAATCTCTCACTATCGACTGATACTGGAAACCTGCGATCAAGTGGGTGGGTTGGACCAAGAGATCCTCGGCACCAGCAGCCAGAGCCGCCTCCAGGGATTCCCGCAGATTGGGAAAATGGAGACCATCCTGCCGTTTTAGCTTCCTATTTATAAAACTCGCGGTATAGGCGCGACGAAAGTCACGCTCTCTAAAAGCGCTAGCAATGGCGGCCTCAACAGGCTCAATTTCCAGCTCCCTAGCGGCCGCATAAGAACAACCGTAGCTCACAACAATGAGTTCTTTATTCATAATTACTCCTAATATAAGATGGCCTCTTCACGGCTTAAGATAGCTTGAACTAACTCATATTTCAATAGGAATTTAGGCACGCTTGCCGTCATCTTAACCATACTTTATGATCGAAGAAAATAGAGTTAGTGAGGAAATATGGCAAAAGCCCAGGGCATCATCATCTCAGCTCCCGCCAGCAATCACGGCAAGACAACCGTCGCGTTGGCCTTGGCCTCTGCTCTTCAGCAGAGAGGTTTCGACTTTCACTCCTTCAAGTTAGGTCCCGATTACCTGGACCCCCTCTTCCAGAGAGAGGTTCTCCACATTCCAAGCTACAATCTAGATCAGCTTCTGCTTGGAGAACGGCTCTGCCAGGAATACTTCGGCAGTCCCAATTTCGCCCTGGTCGAGGGTGCCATGGGCTACTATGACGGCGTTGGAAGTTCCACCCTGGGTTCAACTTATGAGATGAGTAAATTACTTAAATGCCCCACCATCCTCGTAATTGATCCAAAAGGACAGGGGCTTAGTGCCGTAGCTCTAGCTACGGGTTTTGCATCTTTCAAGCCTGAAGCGAAAATTCAAGGTGTCATCCTAAACAGGCTCAAACCAGCTCTCTATCCTTATTATCAGCGGCTTTTCAAAGAACACTCTAAACTCCCACTGCTTGGTTTCCTGCCAGAACTTGAGGGATGCAGCATTCCCAACTATGAACTTGGATTACTACCACCAGCAGAGGTCGCCTCAGCTGAAGATATTGTGCAGAGATTAGGCGAGGCGGCATCTAAATCTCTTGATCTCGAAGGAATTCTGGATCTAGGACGAAAATGCGGTTTAGAAAGAGAGCTCATCCCCCAAAATAATTTGAAAGATAGATTTAAAGGTGTGAAACTCGCAGTAACCCGAGATGAGAACTTCTTCTTCTACTATGCAGACAGCCTAGAATGGCTCAAGGAACTTGGTGTGAAGCTCTGTTACTTCTCGCCGTCGCGAAATGAGAGTGTGCCAGATGCCCAGGCTCTTTACCTTGGCGGTGGTTATTTAGAGCGCTGTATCAAAGAACTTAGTGCGAACAACAAGTTCCTAGATTCAGTGAGAGTTTTCTTCCGCTCAGGCCGGCCCATACTGGCCGAAGGAGCTGGCGCTGTAATTCTCTCGCAAGGACTAAGACATGGGGAGTTTTATGAATTAGCGGGGCTTTTGCCTCTTGCTTATGAGTATTCTGATTCATTAGTCAACTTCGGCTACGCAAAACTTCGCGCAAATAAGGATAGTCTCTGCTTGCTCGCTGGTGAAGAGCTGACTGCTCAGCAATTCCACCACTTCAAGGCGCTGTCTTCTGAGGGTGATTTTACTGTCGCAAAAATTTCTGGCAGGACAGCTCCCGATGAGGGCCAAGCAGGCGATAATTATTTGGCCTTACAAGCCCAAATTATGTACAGAGGTTGTCCTGAGTTAATGCTCAGATTGCTAAGGCGCGCTGAGGAGTTTAGCTAACTCAATCGAAAATACCTAGTTAAATTTAAGTTTCAGTTCAGTTTAACTTTCAACTCAATTTAAAATAATCTAGTCGAGAATACCCTTTTCTTGAAGAATCTTGTAGTCCGTCAGGGGAATTGCAAAAAAACCTTCAATGACGTAGTCGTCACGGCACCAGGTGAGGCCAACTGCTTCCACGCCGCAGCTATCATAGCGTGAGAGGCTGCGTTTGCCAGTTAGTTTCTTGTGTCTGCCTAGCTTTTCTTCTTCTAGAACACCTGGGATCAAGCCGTCTTCAGTGTAGAACTCAGGGCCCGCGTGCTTACCCTCGACATTGTCGATCACGATATATTCGTAGGTTTGACCGTCCGCACCAGTAATGTAGATTAGATCGCCAATTTGCATATCCTTAAATGGCAAAAACCCAGGATTTCTATTATGACCGATGTAGTGCGAGGATTCGTCGTCGAGGGCGTTGAACGCTGTCAACTCCTCTACTATGTAGCCTTGATCTATTAGGCTCTGCCCAAGGATAGCCTTGTCAGTGGTGGAAACATCTAGCGATTCATAGTGCAATTCAGTTGGACAAGAGACAAAGCTCAGGACTATCCCTCGCCAACTAATGCTGTTAGGTGGATATATAGCACCCAAAGACTGCCGCTGATCCTTCAGGTCTCGTCTAGCAGTACGCACTCGGTCGCGTTCTGCTATAAGCTCTTTAACTCGCTGTTTGAAAGCATACAGGGCAGAGCCCGGCTTAGGCTCCCTTGGCAGCATCACGGCCTGTTGCTCAAGCAGGGCAGCATTTATCTTGGCAATGCGCTCTTGCGGGCTAAGCTGAAGCTCTTGGTCCTCTTGCGTTTCTGGATTGCTGCTCGTCGCCAATTGCTCAGTAGGCTTCAGAACCGACTCTGGTTCGTCCCGCTGACAACTGGTGTTCGCTAATAAAAGGATGGCAACTGCTATGAGGCAGATAATTTTCTTAAAGTGCTTTAATGGCATATAAATACCCTAGAGTATCTCGTGAAATAAATCTACACGGCTGGCGGCTCCTACCGTTTGACTCAAGCAGAAATTATGAATCTTATCGACCATCTCATGAGCTGTTCCTTCATTTAAGGCAACATAAGTCACGGCGAGCTCCAGTTTCCGATAGTCGTCTTGCAGATCACTTTCAATGACTGAAACGTTGTAACGACGCTTCATTTTCTCAATAAGACTCTGTCTAATTCTGCGTTTGTCCTTCAATGAATAGCAGTGCTCGAGGTCAAAACTGATCTCGAGCACCAAGATTCTAATATGTGAGTTTAAACCAGCCACTACTTCGGCTCGGCAGCAGTGGGCATACCCAATTCCCAATATTGATTGTTGTTGAATTCGAAAGTCTTGACTACATCACAGCCAATCTTCCTGTGGTGAGCCGCATAGCTACGCGGATTGATCTGATTGATAAAGGTCAGCATGTACTTGTAGCGATCTGCCATGGATTGCAGAGAGTAAAAGAAAAGATGCTCAACAATGCCCTGCCCTCTGTATTCTTTAGCGATGGCAACTGGGCCATACTGATAAGAATTTTCAACGCTCATTTGCTCACCACAATAGGTGGTGTTAGGCAGGTCCTCAATCATATATTGGAATAGCGGCCAAGCCGACCAATACTCCCAGGAGGCTGCCATGGCGTAGGCAACTATCTTATCGCCCGCTTCTTCATCCACAGCGAGACTGATGCCATCTTCCTCTTCAATTAAGCGCTTAAACTGCTCCTCAGTGAAGAGTGTGGTGACGAAACCATCCGGCTTGTCCTCTTCGCTGATACTATTCACATGATACTTTTTTTGCAATGCTAGAATGGCTGGAATGTCTTCAATATTTGCGTGTCTATAGATCATGGCTATACCTCCTCTGCAAATTATAGCGCAGATAAGCACAGTTCTTAAGTAGCTGGCTGAGAGAAATCGCGTCTTATATATTCTAATAATTCCACTCGCTCATTTTCTAAATTTCCAGACATCACAGCGACTAGGGCCGCCGTCAATATTTGACCGATTTTAGCAGACTCTATGCCCATGAGTTGTAGGTCTCGCCCGCTGATCGCAAGCTCCTTCAAGCTGTGGGCTCTGGCTAAATAGGCCTGAACCTGCTGTTTGACAGCAAAAATCTTCTCTGCATCTGGCGCTCCCAGTAAGCCAAGCTCTGCCAGCAAGAATAAATCCTCCCAATAGGCGAGATCACTATTGATGACTGCATTTTTCAACTCTTCGTCTGAATAGCTTTGATAATTAATATTGACGAGCAGGCGAGCAATCTGCTGTCTCAGCTCTTTTTCCAAAAACAAGCGCCGTAAATATAGCTTGGCAGTCTGTTCGTCAAGCTGAGAGAGCAGGCCTGTGATTTTCAAATACAAGCTAGGCAGTTTACCCACCGCCGCCAAGCGATCGGTGGCCGCCTGAAATTCTGGCCAGAGAAAGTCCAACAGACCATACTCAAGCAATTCCTCTATCAGTTCTGGCTGATATTTAATAATCTCCAATAGTTCTGAGGCTTGGCGCTCCAAACTAATTTTTTCTAGGCAAAAGCCCAGCTTCGCCACCGCTCCCCTTATTTCCTCTGTGAAGGTGAAACCAAGTTTCGCCCGAAAACGAAATGCTCTTAATATTCGTAAATAATCTTCTGAAAAGCGTTCCTCTGCCGTTCCCACGGTACGGATAATTCCAGCTTGTAGATCTTCTTGACCGCCGAAGTAGTCATAGATTTTACCACTACTGTCCATAGCCATGGCATTGATGGTGAAGTCTCGCCGGCTTAAATCTTCGATCAGGCTGTCACTGAATTCGACCTGCTCTGGATGGCGACCATCAAGGTATTTCCCATCTCGCCTATAGCTGGTGATCTCTAACTTTTTTCCGTCAATGAGGACGGCTATGGTTCCGAATTGCTTACCCTCTTTAAAGGTCTTGAAATCAGCTAGCTTGGCCTCTATTTCAGGAGCCCTGAGCTTAGTTGTGAAATCTTCGTCATTAGGTGTTCTGCCTAGCAAGATATCGCGGACGGCTCCGCCAACTAGATAAAACTCTGAGTCCTCAAAGAGTTTCATGAGTTGAAGAGCCTGCGGTGAGAGCATTTGTCTTCTGGCAGCTCTTGAGGTGTCCGACTCGGTTTGCGGCAATTTATCTGGACTCTCTAACCTAGGACGATCTTCGGGTGTCTTAGGGGCATCCGAGGCTTTTTCCATATTAGTTTTTTGGCAATTTCTCAGGTGCATAGACTTCTCTTAAAATTTAGCACAAATAGCATTAAAAAATCCTGAACTGTAGTTAAACAGTTCAGGATCTCTGAGTGAGAACACTCTAGTTCTGATATTTATATAAGCTGTATAAGATAACGAATACACAATCCTACAATAACACCAACTATAAATAATAGTATATACATTATTTTCTTATCTATTCTCATAATATACCTTTCAGAATTAGTTCACACATAGAATAGGACCACCAGGGACTCTTTGAACACAGTTACCGGAACTATTGGTACCATGAGTAATTACAGCTTTACCATTCAATATATGCCCAATTAATTTTGTAACCATATTATGAATACCTTTATTGACCCAAATATAGGCTTCTGCCACCCATTGACCTGCGCTCTGGCCAGTTGCTACAATAACAAGACCATCAATGATATAGCCAACTAAGATCCCTGCTATAAATATAGCAACGCCACTTACAGATGCAGGTTCCAAATTCAGTTCATCTTCACCAAATTCATATGAATACGATAAATTATCTAGCTCATTACTTGGTACATAAGCTCTAAAATCCTCAGGTTTTAAACCTTTTTCAAGTAAAAACCTTTGAATTTTGGGACTTAGTGGTAGTACGACAAAATCTGTATTCTCATGATTTAAGCGATCATCTGCTCTCACGCTACTAACCTTCAAGGAAAGTGGTCCACAGATAATAAAAGATGCTACTAAAAACAACACTAAGAATTTTCTTACAATATTTTTCATATTTAAATATTCCCTTTCTTATAACCATACGGAAACTCTCATTTTTTCTTCGAGTATACTCGCATATAATTTAGTTTATTTAATATCTTTTTACAACTGACAAAGGTAACAATTAATCCTCTTCTTATTTAGTATTTTTCACTAATAA
>JAUNVU010000021.1:249-11227 GCA_030537525.1 Eubacteriales bacterium | reverse complement strand
CCTGGGCTTTTGCCAAGATGGCCTCGATTAAGAGGGCTGTTCCGAAGTCGAGACCGCGTTTAGCGAAAATCCCCGCTGAGGTCTTTAGTCTCAGCTTGATGTCGCCAACTTCATAGAGGTGGGTCTGGACCTTTCCCTCACCAGCAGGGGCATTAAAGTAATGTCTCTGCTCGTCTGCCATTAGATGACGTTTTCTCTCAAGAACTTGGTCTTGGCGACCACTCTAAGAAATGGCAGACCGATCAAATAGATCACCAGGGATTGACTCAAGAGAATTGATAGCTGGGTCGTAAAAATTACTGTGAGGCCTGGTTTGCCTTCCGTGAAGAGGTAGGGCAAATAGGTACCGACGACGAGTGCATTGAGGATAACTGGCGGCAAAAGCGCGATGATTTCATATCTCAATGATTTGCGACCAAGTTCATCACGCAGGCGCAAGGTGCGCCAGCCTCTGCCTAGCAGATAGCTCAGGTAGGCAGCGACCAGAGTGGTTAGTGAACCGCCAACGATATCGATCAAGCCGAGATTTTGCGGATTGAGGATATTAGCGATGAAGCAGCCTAGAGAGACTGCAGGGATTGCCGCCGAGGTCATTACTGGCAGTACTGTCAGGGCCTCAGCCAGGCGGAATTGGATCATGCCGTAGGCGATATTGGCGGCTGGTACCGTCAAGCTCACGTATAGTGCGGTGATGATGGCGGCCAGAATAATCTGGTAGATTCTATCTCTTGACATATTCCCCCTAGTTTTTCGTGAGCTTTAAGAATAGCTCTTGACCATTGATATTGACGGTTTCAAAATCCGCATCTGGCGTAGTAGCTCTGACCTCAGTGGCCAGAACTTCGTCGTGAAGTTTCTCACCTTCCTTAGCCAATAGCTCGTTGAGATAGTCCGTACCTGAGTACTCAACCGTGATACGATCTTGGACCTCGAAGCCGAGCTCTTTACGTAAACTCTGGATCTTCGAGATGATTTCACGGAAATTACCTTCGGCGATTAGTTCTTCAGTCAATTCGCTGTCGAGAGCTACTGTTAGACCCTCTTGGGAAGCTGAGGCGTAGCCCTCTGCTTGGATAATTTCAATTAGCACTTCTTCTGGCGAGAGCGTGACCTCTTCGCCACCAAGTTCTATCTTCAATTCACCAGTGGATTTGAGTTCCTGGTAGGCACTCTGACCATTGAGGTCAGAAAGGACCTTGCGAAGTTCCCCAAGCTGTTTGCCAAAGCGTGGGCCGAGGAGCTTCAGCTGTGGCTTGAAGCGGTAGTCTAATAGACCAGATGCTGAGTCTGAAATCTCGATGGCCTTGACGTTTAGCTCGTCTTCGATCAGGTCATAATAGGCCTGGTCCAGTTCACGCTCGGAAGCCAAGATGAGGCGGGAAAGCGGCTGTCTCGTCTTGATCTGAGCTTCGTTTCTCGCTGCCCTACCGAGGTTTACGATGTCTAGTACCAGAGCCATCTGCTGCTCTAGAGTTCTGTCGATGAGCTCGGCTTTTGCCTCTGGATATGAACAGAGATGTACTGATTCAGGGGCGTTTTCGTCCTCGCTGATCACCAGATTCTGATAGATCATCTCACTCATGAAGGGCGTGAAGGGAGCGACGAGTTTCGCCAAGGTCACCAGCACCGTGTATAGGGTGTGGTAGGCAGCGCGCTTGTCTGCTGTCATTTCTGGACCCCAGAAGCGGTCGCGAGAACGCCTGAGATACCAGTTGGAGAGGTCATCGGCAAAAGCCTCGAAATCTCTCCCTGCACCCGTGATATCGTAGGCTTCGAGCTTAGTATCGACGGTCTGAATCAAGCTGTTGAGGCGCGAGAGGATCCAGCGATCGAGTAGCGTTCTGGCTTCTGATGCCGGCGCTACCTCTTTAGAGTTGAATTTATCGATATTTGCATAGAGTACGAAGAAGGCGTAAGTGTTCCAAATCGTACCAATGAACTTGCGCTTAAATTCGTTGACGTTTTCCAGCGAGAAGCGTGATGGCAGCCAGGGCTGTGAGTTGGTGACGAAGTACCAGCGAACGGCATCGGCACCCTCTTTCTCCAAGGCGACTTCTGGAGCAATGACATTGCCCTTGTGCTTGCTCATCTTGATGCCCTCACCGTCGAGGACGTGACCTAGGACGATGCAATTCTTGAACGCTGTCTCGCCAAAGAGCAGGGCAGCAATCGCGGTCATTGTGTAGAACCAGCCACGGGTTTGGTCCACGGCTTCGGAGATGAAGTCAGCTGGGAAGTGGCGTTCAAATTCTTCCTTGTTTTCGAATGGATAGTGCCATTGGGCGAAGGGCATGGAGCCTGAGTCGAACCAGCAGTCGATGACTTCTGGGACACGGTGCATCGTGCCGTCACATTCTGTGCATTTGAGTTCAATCTTGTCGACGACCTGGCGGTGGAGTTCCACTTCTGCCGGGCAATTAATGGCCTTCTCACGCAGTTCGGCAACCGAACCGATCATCTCTTGGTGTTCGCAGCCGTCACACTGCCAAATTGGCAGCGGCGTGCCCCAGTAGCGTTCACGAGAGAGCGCCCAGTCGACAATGTTTTCAAGGAAGTTGCCGAAGCGGCCAGTGCCGATGGTCTCGGGTAGCCAGTTGATCGAGCGGTTGATCTCTAGGAGGCGCTCCTTGTAATCGGTCATGCGGATATACCAGGCATGGCGGGCGTAGTAGATGAGCGGGGTGTCGCAGCGCCAGCAGTGCGGGTAATTATGGGTGATCTCTTCCCGCTTGATCAGACGCTGACGATCCTTTAAGTCGCGAATTAAAATGGGGTCGGCATCCTTGCAGAACTTGCCAGCAGCTACTGCAACTACCTCTGGCATTTCACCATTTTCTTGAATTAATTGGAGGAAAGGCAGCCCCTCGCGATTGCCAACTCTGGCGTCATCTTCACCGAAGGCGGGGGCCAGATGAACAATGCCCGTACCGTCACCAGCAGTGACGTAGTTATCGGCGACAACCTTGAAGCCAGCTTCTACTTTATCGCCCAGCACATCAATGCCGTACGGGAAAACTGGCTCATAGCGCTTACCGACTAATTCTTGGCCAGTAAACTTGGCTTTTGCCTCATAATCTTCACCAAAAACAGCTTCGGCACGCTCAGCAGCAACATAATAGCGAATGTTGTGCTCGCCTTCTGCCCGTTCAATTAAGAGATATTCAAGGTCTGGATTGACACAGAGACCCACGTTAGATGGCAGGGTCCAGGGCGTGGTCGTCCAGACTGAGAAATAGGTATCTGGCTCACCGACCACTGGCATGGCGACGTAGACAGAGGTTTCCTTGACGTCCTTATAGCCCTGACCTACCTCGTGTGAGGAGAGCGCGGTTCCACAGCGTGGGCAGTATGGAACGACGCCGTGACCATGATAGATCAGGCCCTTGTCCCAGATCTGCTTGAGCGCCCACCAGACGGATTCGATGTATTCGTCATGGTAGGTGACGTAAGGATCGTCCATGTCGACCCAGTAGCCGACACGTTCACTCATCTCTTCCCACTCCTTCTGGTAGGTCCAAACCGATTCCTTACACTGCTGGATGAAGCGATCCATGCCGTAGGCTTCGATCTGCTCCTTGCTCTCGAGGCCAAGTTTCTTCTCGACTTCAAGCTCAACTGGCAGACCGTGGGTATCCCAGCCCGCCTTGCGGAGAACGTCGTAACCCTTCATCGCGCGGTGACGTGGAATGAGATCCTTAATGACCCTAGTCAAAACGTGACCCATATGGGGTTTGCCATTAGCTGTAGGTGGCCCGTCATAGAAGCAGAAACATTCCTGACCGCGACGCTGAGCTACCGATTTTTTGAAAATGTCGGCCTCGCGCCAGAACTTCAGAATTTCCTCTTCTCTGGGAACGAAATTTAACTGTGGGTCAACTGCCTTATACATAAGAATCTCCTCGATTTACGTGCATTAAAACTAATTTGATATTATAGCAAAATGGATTGTCACTCGCAAAAATAAGCCTTTAGATAAAGTATAGTAATGTATCTAAAAACGACGGTTATTTGTATCTCTCAAATCCTGCCACTCCTGCTTCCGCATAGAGTAGACTCTCGCCGATCTCGGCTTCCCATCTGTCCTATCCACGATAAAGTCGCGAATAATTCCACCATCTTGAAACCCCATGGCAGCTACCGTGTTCAGGGAGCGCGTATTGTCTACACGAATAACAGCAATGATTGTCTCTGCCAAATCACATTCGAAGGCCCTATCGAGCAAGGCCCGTATCGCCTCTTGCATTAAGCCCTCACCCCAATACTCATTACTCAAGATATAGCCAAGCTCCAACAGCTTGGGATTATTGCTCCTACTGCTAGATATCAGGCTAACGGTGCCAATCATGACCTCTTCTTCTCGATGCTCAATGGCCCAATTTGCTGGCGTCATCAACTTACGCAACACTTCAAGAGCAGCCTCTCGGGTACTATTTGGCTGCCAAGTCATCATCAGAGAGTTTTCCGGTTTACTGCTGTAGTGGTAGAAGTCATTTAGATCGGACTCGCGAAGCCGCCTTAAAATCAATCTCTTTGTTTCAATTCTTTCACAAGACATTTAGATTCTTCCTTTCTAGGGCCAACTAATTCTTCTCAGAATATTTCTTGCCTAGGGCAGTCGCTGCCAGATAACCCGTGCTAAAGGCCATTTGTAAATTATAACCCCCACACCGTCCGTCAACATCGAGACATTCACCGCAGGCATAGAGACCCTGATACTGCTTAAATTCCAGAGTCTTCGAATTCAATTCCGACAACCGAATACCACCACGCGCCAACATGCCGCGCTCCAAATTCTCCTCTGCCTGAATACTTAATGGCAGTGACTTGAGGCTATCTATTAGCGCTCTCGCATCGCGCTTCGAACAATCTGCAAAACGCAGCGCAGGATCTAGACCACTCTTTTCCATGATGAAGGGCCAGACTCGCCTAGGCAGCTCTTCTACCAGTTTCGAGATCACTCGTGATCTCGCCTCCTGACTGCGTCCATAATCTATTCTCTCCAGAAGCTCAGCTTCAGAAATAGAGGGGCAAAAGTCGAGCTTCACCGTTAAATCTCCAGCACTCTCCAACACACTCAAATGGCGGGAGAAATTCAGCGCCAACGGACCACTTATCCCCTGGTGAGTAAATAGCATAGACTCGCATTCTTCCAAAATCACCTTGCCGGAGGGTTCTCTCAGGCTGAGGCGCGCTGAATCCAGGCTGATACCCGCAAGCGAAGAAAATTGCGTATCCTCTAGCGCATAGAGGGCAGCTGTGAAGGGCTGTGTCATATCTGCTAAGAGATCAAGCTCAGAAATCGCCGTCGGAGCATCTGAATTCTTGTAGAAAGCAGGAGAGCCAGCTGCCAAAATGACTGCAGGACAACGGTGTAATTTATTGTCTGATGGCTTGTTGACCGTCTGAGCTTGCTGGATAGTTTCTAATTTTTCGAGCCTTGGCCACTTTGCAGGTTGCCTATCGCCTTTAACCTTTCGCAGCTGATACTCGTAGCAATCATCGTCCGCAAAATACCTCAACCCTTTAAGTTCATAGCCAAAAAGAAACTGAACTCCGAGTCTCAGTGCCGCCTTGTAAAGTGTGATGACGACATCTTCCGCTCGTCGACTCCTGGGATAGCAGCAGTCCTTTTCATCATAGTAAGTCTGCAATCCCAGCTCTCGCATGAATTGTCGCAAATCCTCACAGCCAAACGCCTTGAGGGTATGCTTCATGAAACGCGCTGACTCGTGGTAGGCAAGAGAGAGTTCAATAGGCGTACCCCTATGGGTGAGATTACAATGCCCGCCGCCAGTCACTGGCAGCTTGCCGCCAGGCAGCTTTTGCCGCTCTATCACCAAGCATTTCTGCCCAGCTTCGGCCAAGACTATGGCAGCCATCAGGCCGCTTGGTCCTGCGCCCACGATTATTGGCAGATCTCTTGCTTGCTTATTCATCTGTCGTCTACCCGCCTCTCTTTAGCACGCAATTGTAGCATTAATTGTGCAGGATTAAGAACAACTCTTGTCTATCCTTGCTGATCTTGCTAATTTTAGCTCATGCTAATTATCGTCTTATTTATTATAGGCCTGCTACTTCTCGGCTATAGCTTCTACCAGAGCCTGAGATTGCGGCCAGAATATAGAGAAATTAAATATGAGGACTACACGGGTCCGGGCTTTCGCCTACTCTTCTTTTCTGACTTCCATCTAAATCCCTTTAAGTCAGAAGCCACGGCAAAGCGCTTCATCGCGCAGATGCAAGAGGCAAAAGCCGATCTCATCATCTTCGGCGGGGATCTCTTCACCGAACCAGCAGACGTGGATCCGAAGCAACTGGCACTTGCCAAGCGCAGCCTATCTGGCCTGTCGGCTCCGCACGGTATCTATGCAGTGCAGGGGAATCATGATGTGCCAAGAACTGAGGTTAAGCTTAAGTATCAGGAACTCATGCAGGATCTAGGCTGGCAGCTTTTAGAAGACGAGTTGGTTGAACTTGAGGACTTGCAGGTTTCTCTACTGGGGCTGAAATCCGCCTATCTACGAGAACCATATCTCCCGTTATATTCAGATGAGGTGAGGACAGCTGGTTATTTCCCGATTACGGTTTGTCATGAACCAGACTACTTAGCTGACAAGCCATCTGTGGTTAAGCAGCAATTATTGCTATCTGGCCACAGTCATGCTGGGCAGATCAAGTTGCCATTTGATCTGGCACCCGTCCGCCCGAAACTCGGTAAACTCTTCATTGAGGGCTTCTACCGCCTGGATAGCGATAACCGACTACCGCGCTCGTACAGGGACGCATTGCGGACGCTGGCAATTAAGGATGAGGGAACTATCAATTTAGATTCCCGTCTACTATACGTCTCCCCTGGCTCAGGCTGCACGCATCTGCCACTGCGCCTTGGAGCTAGTCAGACATATCTTGTATTGGATATTAAGAAGATATGATAGCGCTTATAGTCCATTCCGTGATTTTCGGCAATTCTATTCCGTGGTTTTCAGAGATTTCATTCCGTGATTTTCGGAAATGTAATTCCCTAATTAAATTTCACCGTAAATTTGATCATCAGTTTGATTATCAGATAGATGATAACAAGACAGAGCTCTGACCACATAAAATGGCCAGAGCTCAAACACACATCACTATTCCATGTATAGACAAGGTTCTCCGGAATAGAGAGAACGCTTGACGTCAATTATTCTCTGATTGCTAGAGCCTCTGAATCTCAACTTGAGATTTCGCAAGGCCAAGACGAAGAGACCGTCAACTAGCACATCACACTCTTCGAGAAGTGCACGTCTCCCTGGGTGCTCCATGATTTGCTCAAAGGTATAACCTGAGTAGACCCAGATCGACTTATTCACGTGTTGTTTCACTTCTCGCAGGACCTCCGTCAAATAGAGATTCTGCATAGGCTCTCCACCCAGGAGAGTCAGTCCTGTTACCTCTGGACGCTTGAGGTATTTAATCACTTCAGCCGTCGTCTCGGCGGTCCACTCCTGCCCAAATTTGAAATCCTGATAGGCCTCATTGAAGCACTCTGGACAGGCATGAGTGCAACCTGTGACGAAGATGGAGACTCTTATCCCTTCACCATTGGCCACGTCGAGAGGCCGAATCTGAGCGTAACGCATCTTAGATATGCAGGACTCTTGAGGCAATCTCCTTCGTCCTGCCCTCGTTCCAGAAGTTCTCACCGAGGTAACCGCAGGTTCTACGAATGACGGTCAGACGATTCCTATCGCGATTATTGCAGTTGGGGCACTCCCAATTATTCTCTTCATTGACAATAATCTCACCGTCGTAGCCGCATTCATGACAGTAGTCAGACTTGGTATTGAACTCCGCATAGGTGATGTGGTCGTAGATGTACTTGACCAGGGTTTCTACGGCCTCTGGATTTTGCGTGAGATTTGGAATCTCGGCATAGGAGATCATGCCGCCCGTAGAACGCTTCTGGAATTCAGCTTCGAAATCAAATTTCTCGAAGACGGAGATCTCTTCACGAACATCGACGTGATAGCTATTGGTGTAATAACCCTTGTCGGTGATGTCGGGGATCGAACCGAAACGCTGGAGATCGAGCTTCGCAAATCTGTTGGTCAAGCTCTCTGCCGGTGTGCCATAGAGGGCAAAGCCCAGGCCCGTCTCGGCCTTCCAATCCTTGACAGCTTTCGCCATTCTATCCATTACTGCCAGAGCAAATTCCTTGCCTTCAGCAGTGGTGTGAGAGACGCCGCGAATCAACTTGGTCAACTCATAGAGACCTATGTAACCTAGCGAAATGGTGGCATAACCACCTTCTAGTAATTTGCCGACCTTCTCACCTGGCTTCAACCTGGCGATTGCACCGTGCTGCCAGTGAATTGGGCTGACATCGGAAACTATATCCTTCAGCAGGTTGTAGCGGAACATCAAGGCTCTGAATGCCAGGTCTAGGCGCTTCTCGAAGAGGTCCCAGAATTTCTCTTCATCACCATCGGAGAGTATGCCAATCTGAGGCAAGTTTAAGGACACTACACCCATGTTGAAGCGACCATCCGCAATGTATTCGCCCTCTTCATTTTGATATACGCCGAGGAAAGAACGGCACCCCATTGGAGCGAAGACATTTCCTTCATATAGCTCTTTCATCATCTTGGCGGAGATATAGTCGGGATACATGCGCTTGGCGGTGCAGCGGGCGGCCAGCTGAGTCAGATAGTAGTACTCACTATCCTCATGCACATTATGCTCATCCAATACGTAGACCAGTTTCGGGAAGGCTGGAGTGACGTAGACATCGGCTTCGTTTTTGATACCAGTCATGCGCTGTAAGAGGATCTCTTCTTGGATGAGCGCAGCTTCCTTCGCATATTCGTACTGCGGATCAAAGTGCATGAAGAGTGTGACAAATGGAGCCTGGCCGTTGGTTGTCATCAAGGTATTGATCTGGTATTGAATAGTCTGAATACCGTCCTTGATTTCCTTACGAGTGCGCTTCCAGGCGATCTCCTCGGCTTTTGCCTCGTTCGGTTCCAAGCCATAGATTTCCGTCTGCTCTGTCAGGGCGGCGTCGCGGTACTTGATGAAGCTCTTGCGGGCATAGGGGGCGAGGATTCTGTCAATGCCATTGATGCTCTGGCCGCCGTACTGACCAGAGGCGACCTGGGCGATGATCTGAGTCGTCACCGTACAGGCTACCTGGAAGGACTTCGGGCTGTCGATGCGCTTGCCGTTGATGACAGTGCCGTTGCCCAGCATGTCCTCGAGATTGACGAGACAGCAGTTAAACATTGGCTGAATGATGTAGTCCATGTCATGGAAGTGAATGGCGCCTGAGTCGTGAGCTAAAACAATGTCGGTCGGCATGAGCAGGCGGCGGGCGATGTCCTTCGACACTTCACCGGCGATCAGGTCGCGTTGAGTGGATACCACTCTGGCATCCTTATTTGAATTTTCATCAAGCACCGCGATATTGGAGCTGTTGAGGATGCCGACGATCTCCTCATCGGAGGTGTTAATCTGACGCTTGTAGGACTGAACAGAACGGTAGCTCTCATAGGCCTTCGCAGTGGCGGGATTGCCATATTGTAGGAGCTTGTAGTAGACCTGTTCTTCAATGCCGTAGATCGTAACTGCGGCTGGCTGTAAGCTAGCAAAATCCTCAATCTCTTGAGCAATCCGCTCAGCCTGACCCTCAACGAAGACACCAGCCGCTGAGTGCATGGCCTTGTGAATCGCATCAACTATCTTCTGTCTATCGAAATCGACCTTTTCACCGTTGCGCTTGATTACTTCTAATTTGGCGTTGCTGGGAATCAAGAAATTGAGCTTGCCATAGCTCTTCTCATCCGTTTGGACTCTATCTTCTGCCACTTGGGCCCTTGCTTCTAAACCGTTCATATGTTTCTCCTCGCAATTTGCTCAACACCTAGTATGAACATAGAAATATTAATGTCAAGAACAAAAACACCATATCTAGCGGAAAAGTTATTAAGATTTTATTACAATCCACAACTTATTGTAGTTGTCATTACGTCATTTTGACTGTTCTATGCAAGATGAATTCACTATATATAGATATGGCAAAAACCTAGTTAAAGCGTAAATACTCGGCTTTTGCCCCATATTCAATGGGGATTTTGCGCAGAAAAAAAGCCTGGCCATGCACACCAGGCTGTAATTTTATACTGCAGTATTAAATAAACTTCTGCTTGAGTCTAGCGACAGATTACTTCTGTCAACTCTGGATATAGGAGTTCGGCTCGTAGCTTCTCACGTGCACCCATTCCCTTGAGCTCAGCTGCCAATTCGAGAGCAAGGTACTGAGCTAGAGCTGGTCCCATGGCCGTCCAAATATGGCCATCTTGTACTAGGATCTTGTCTAAGCGACCCTTGGTCTTTAGCCTCTCTTCAAAGCCTGGATAACAGGTGTAGTGGTTTTCTCTCAATATGCCGAGGGCATCGAGGACCATGGGCGCAGCACAGATGGCAGCGATCAGCTTCTTCTCATGGTTAAACTGAGTGACCCAGGCACGAACCTTGGCGTTGCCTGCGAGATTTGCTGCTCCTGGCATGCCGCCTGGTAGATAGAGAGCGCGGAATTCATTAGGATCGAGCTGGCGTAGTTCAGCATCTGCTCTAATAACCACACCATGTGAGGACTCGACATGGAGGTCCCCTTCAGCTGAGGCGATGCGCACCTCGGCGCCAGCCCGTCTGAGGTAGTCAACAACGGTCAGGGCCTCTATCTCTTCGAAGCCCTTAGCTAGAATCACTAGAAGATCTTTCATTGCTTCGTCCTTTCATATCTGGCCTAGGCCAAATGCACTAATACCTTTAAATAATTATAGCAAATCTAGGGGATGCTATAGGTTATGAACAAGTTGGCGTTGGATTGTAATGATGCTCACACCAGCATCTTTTGCAAGCATCTGTCTTGTAATTGTTTTATCTGCTTGTATCTTCTTCTTGATAAGATCCATTAAATCTTCCTCACGAGTACCTTGAG
>JAUNVU010000021.1:0-239 GCA_030537525.1 Eubacteriales bacterium | reverse complement strand
GGTCAGCTTGAGGGTCACCTTGAGGGTCATCTTCAGATCCAACTTTTTTTGTAGCTGCTGCTCTCTGCGGAACAATCGTTTTAAAAATATTGCCTTCCTCAAAGATTGGTGACGCATGTACTCATACAAAGAAAGACTGTCGGCAGTCAAAATTAGCTCGGCGTTGACACTAATACAGTTGTTATTCTCGTTCATTTTTCTCTTTAGCTATAGTTCTGCAGAAAATTCGAAATATAAAT
>JAUNVU010000006.1 GCA_030537525.1 Eubacteriales bacterium | reverse complement strand
GGAGACGGCCTCTTCTATTTTCAGATGGCGGGCAATTAGAAATAAATGGATGAAAAGTGTAAGATGATTTATAAATAATAGCTGAAGCCATAAAATAAAATGGCTTTAGCGTGTAGTCAAGGAGGAAATTATGAAATACGTAATCGTCAATGAATTTCCAAATGAATTTATCCTGAATCACGAGGGAGTGAAGCTCTCAATTTACCAAGAGACTCATTTAAGCAATCCCGATAACGAGCAGGATCCCATTCGCTTCAAGAATCTCTTGCGCGAGGCCAGACAAGCGGAGCAGGCCTCGAAACTGAACGATGAGGTCTGGGCCTGCCTTGAAGAACTCGCGAAGGATCGCGATTTCTGGAATTATAATTCTCACGGTCTTGCTGTATTTGCCGACAATTCAGCTTGTCAGATTTTCCGCCTGAATAACAAGCCTGCCAACAGTGAATACGTAGGTGAAAACTTCTACCTATTGCCGCTATTCCACTACTTCGACGCCTTGGATCATGCCTATGTTTTAGGCTTTGACCGCAGTAGTTTCAAGCTTCTAGAAGGCAATGCCAATGGTTTACAGCCCGTGCAGATCCTGAGCCAGTATGCAACCAAGTTTAAGGAATTATTCCCTGACCAAGACAGTGACAGTAATCTCAATGCTGGCTCATATGGTGGTCGTCAAGCCTCGTATCACGGACATAGGGCCAAGCCGGAGGAAGTGGAGAAGGACAAGGAGAAATTCTTCCGCCACATTGACCACTGCCTTTCTGAAATGCTAGCGCCACACGATCCGATTATTCTCTGTGCTCTGCCCGAGCATCAAGCTGAGTTTAAGAAAATAGTCAAAAATAACAAAATTATCGAAGAAGGCATAGAGAAACCGATGGATGCCTTGACTGATGTAGGCTTGAAAAATGCCGTGGGTGAAATTTTACAAGCAGCTCGAAAAGAACATCTTAGTCGTTATGCCGAGAGAATCGAACGTGCTGAGCGCGAAGAGAATCTCTTGAGTGGAGTAGAGGCCATCAAGAAGGCAATGGCCGAGGCTAGAGTAGATACGCTGCTAATCTCTGACAGCCTGTTGAAAGAAACAGCGCCAAAGATAGCAGGAGAAATCAATGAATTAATTTTTGGGGTATTGGATCAAGGGGGACATTTCTTCGTCATACCCGCAGAGTATTTTGCACATGGAGCTAATTATCTAGCTCTTCTACGTTACTAAAATTATCGGGACACAGCACCTGGCTCTCAGCGGGGGCTAGCTCTGCAATCATCGCCCGGAAATTATTCGAGAGGTCGGAGGCATAGAAGATGTCTGCGGCCTCTTTTTTATTGCTCAGGAGAGCATTTTGCTGCAAATAGTCCACAAGCCCGGGAATTAGATAGGCGGCAGGATTATATAGCTTTAAATTTGGATATAATTCAGCGATCGCTGAGGTTAAGAGAGGATAGTGTGTGCAGGCTAGGAGGAGGCTGTCGCAATTAGCCAGCTCAGTTGCGGGGAGATGGTAGTCAATAGCGGCCTTGATCAAGGGACCTTCTCGCAAGCCCTCTTCGATCAAGGGGACGAAGGTAGGGCAGGCTGTAGCCGTCAGTTCCAAATCTGGTCTGAGTAGTCTCAATTTCTCTTCGTAGAGTTTAGAAGAAATTGTCGCTCTTGTACCGATGATCTTGATTCGCTCACCCTTCTCAGCTTCTCTAGCCACTGCTTCTATAGCTGGCTCAACTATGCCGAAGAAAGGAATAGAGGGAAAGGCCTCGCGCAAACTATCTATGGCTATTGCTGAGACAGTGTTACAGGCTATCAGTACGGCTTTTACCCCTTCTTTTTCTAAAAACTGTGTTATCTCAAGGGCGAAATTGATAATTGTCCTGTTTGACTTCGAGCCGTAGGGGGTTCTTGCAGTATCACCGAAATACACTACTTGCTCTTTAGGCAGTAGTTCTTGGAAAAAGGGCAGGACGGTTAGACCGCCCAGCCCTGAGTCGAAAATACCAATCTTTAAGTTCTTCACTAGGCCTCTTCGCCCGCAATTAGGGCATGGAGTAGGCCGATGGTTGCCTGGACACCGCGCTTGTGGATGCGCTCATAGCCGTGGGATCTTGCAACACCAGTGCCACAGAGAGCAAAGCGATAGTCGTAACCAGCTTCGCGGGCACAGGAGGCATCAGAGACGTAGAAGGGATAGATGTCGAGACAGTATTCTAGTTCGCGCTTCTCGGCTAGTTTTATCAGTTCATCGGTGAGGAAGTAATCGTAGGGACCTGAGCTATCCTTCGGGCAAATCGAGAGCTTGTATTCATTGGTCTCGAGGTCGTCACCGACCACTCCCATGTCGACAGCAATCATGTCGCGGATGCCCACTGGATGACCTGCAGCCGCACCGTTGCCGACTTCCTCGTAGTTTGAGAAGTAGATATAGACCTTCTTAGCAGGATTTAGACGACCTTCGGCGACTTCCCTGGCAAGTACTAAGAGCATGGCAGCGGATGCCTTGTCGTCTAGGTGGCGGCTCTTAAAGAAGCCATCGCCAGATCTTCTGGCCCTGCTCTCGAGGATGACGTAATCGCCTATCTCGATTCCCAGAGCCCTGACGTCTTCCGCAGATTCAACTTGCTCGTCGAGGATGAGTTCCATAGTCTCATCGTTGCGCAGCTTACTATTTGCTTCGCGGGTGGCATGGACGGCGGGATTAGTCAGGTGTACGCTGCCTTCGTATCGCTTGCCGCTTCTGGTGACTACGGTGACGTTTTCTTGCTCTACATAATTATATGGATACCCACCGATGATGGTCAGTCGGATCTTGCCATTGGGTTTGATATAACGAACCATGAGGCCAAGTGTATCGATGTGTGCGGCCAGCAATAAAGCATCGTCTTCGGGCTTGGCATCGGCCTGTGAGCAGTTCTTATCTAGACAGCACCAGACACCACGTTTCACTGACTGCCAGGGCTTGAAGCCAAGCTCTTTAAGCTCAGCCATGACCTTATTTTCTAATTCATGGGTGAAGCCACTGGGGCTGCCGATTTCACAAATTTCTTGCATCTTGTCTATGGCTTGCTCGGCGAGTTCGCCCATGGATTCGATATATTCCCTGTTCTCAGCCTGCTCAACTTTAAATTCTTTCATCTCAAACCTCTTTCTGAAATTACTATTTCATAATATATAAAATTTCGCCTATATAGTAATATAAAGTCATCGAGGAGAAAAGTAACAGGGTGATTGGGTAGAAAGGATAGCTTATGTTTAAGAAGAAATTAGTCGCAATAATTCTTGTGATTAGTCTACTGTTTTTCATTTCAGCTTGTGCCGAAAATAGCAAGGATTACGGCGCAGGTTATGCAGATTATGAGGATAGTACTGCTCATATTTATAATGACTCTAAAGACTACAGATATGACGAAGTAGTGAGTGAGGAAGCAGAAGCAGATCTTGGTGAGCAATTAGATCGCAAGATAGTCTATAACTACTATTTGGAGCTCCTGACAACTGACGGCGAGGCGCTGATGAAAGAAGTCGTCAAGTTGGAAGGTGAATTTGGTGCCTACGTCATCAACTCTCAGGTCAATATGGCTCCCGAGCCTTATCTTGAAGGGCAAGGTAGGATAACAGCAATAGAGTATAGCTGGCGTATACCAGCGGAACAGGCACCAAAATTTGTACAGGCGTTGAAGGAATTGGCCGAACCCAATAGCATCTCTGTCGAGCGTAGCGATCGTACCGATCTCTACAAGGATCAAGAGAGACGCCTGGAGATCAAGCGTCAAGCTGAGGATCGTCTGCTCGAACTACTAGAAGAAGCAGAGAATATAGAGGATATACTGACCATTGAAGAGCGTTTGACTATCTTGCGAGCAGAAATTGAAGAAATAGAATCAAATCTGAAAAGTATTGACAAGGATGTCCAAGAGAGTGAAATCCATGCCTTCGTCAGAGTGGTGAAGCCGCAAGCAATATCAGAGTCACAGAGGACCACGAGCCTTGGTGACAGGATTAAAGATTACGCAGCTATCTCTGTAAACGGTTTGAAGATTGGACTAGAGGGTATACTTTATTTCTTAATTGTTGCTGGGCCCTGGTTGATATTACTTGCCATAATCGTAATCATACTAATGCTCTTAATTAGAAGAAGTAGGCGGAAGAGAGGCGGTCGCAAATCTCAGGACAGTATCCTGCAAGAACCGCTCCAAGTTCCACAAAATAATTATGAGAAGAAAGAATAAAATAGCAAGCAGCCCCAGTCATCGACTGGGGCTTTAGCCAGGATAAGAGTTTTACATTATAATAAGAAAAACTAAGCCGTAAGGCAGTTTGAATTTTTGGAGGTTAATTTATGAAAAAGTTTCTGAGCCTGTTACTGGCCTGCCTATTCTTGGCCACATTTGTCGCCTGTAACAAAGAACAGAAGACAGACGAAAGCGAAGCTGGTAATGAGGTAACAGAAGATGTTGTCACTCAGCCAGAGCAAGAGGCAGCAGAAGAGGCTGAGACTCCAGCAACCGCTGAAGAAGAGCTCGACCTAGCAGGTAAGACAGCAGTCATGATCACCGATGAAGGTGGCATCAATGACGAGTCCTTCAACCAGTCCGCTTGGAATGGCATGGAGAGGCTAGAACAAGAGCTTGGCATCAAGGTCAGCTTCATTGAATCCCACAAGGATGCAGAGTATATTCCAAACCTGGAACTCGCAGTAGACCAGGGCAATGACCTAGTCTGGGGCATCGGCTTCCTCGTGAAGACGGCCTTGACCGAAGTCGCTCACGACTATCCCGAGCAATTATTTGGTCTGATTGACGACGTCTTCGAAGAAGGCGAAGTACCCAATGCAGTTGGAGTTGAGTTCGCAGCAGAACAGTCCTCATTCCTCGTCGGCTACATCGCCGGTATGATGACTAAGACCGACAAGATCGGTATTGTCATCGGTGCAGAATTCCCGACCATGTTCCGCTTCCGCTATGGCTTCGAGGCTGGTATCAACTATGCCGCTAAGGAGCTTGGCAAGGAGATCGAATTCCTCTACAACAATATCGAGACCTTCTCAGATACCGCCAAGGCGAAGGCTACCGCCCAGCAGATGTACCACAGTGGTGCAGACATTGTCTTCCAGTGTGCAGGTCTGGCTGGCAGTGGCGTCATTGAGGCAGCTAAAGAGCTCGATCAGTGGGCAATTGGCGTTGACCTAGACCAGAATAGTCTGGCTCCAGACAATGTCTTGACTTCAGCACTCAAGAACGTTGACGTTGCAATCTTCGAGATCAGCAAGCGGATTCTGAGTGGCGAAGAACTTGGTGGTCAGAATGTACTCTTTGGCATCAAGGATAACGGCGTAGGTATCGCCCCAAGCTCGGATAAGCATGTCCCAGCTGAGATTCTGGAAAAGGTAGATCAGCTAATCGAACTGATCAAGGCCGATGAGATTCAGGTTCCATACAGCGAAGAGCTCTATAACGAGTTCATGGCTGGCTTAAAATAAGCATTGTTTAACTGGGCGCCCCTTGGGGGCGCCTATTTTATTATGAGGAGAAAAGATGGATAAGTCGTCAGCTTTGGCCATCGAAATGCGAGGTATAAGTAAGCGTTTCAGTTCTGTCCAGGCTCTGGACAAGGTAGATCTTCTGGTAAAGAAGGGGACGATTCATGCCTTACTCGGCGAAAATGGTGCCGGTAAGTCAACTCTGATGAAGATACTCTATGGTCTCTACAGTGCTGACTCAGGTCAGATCTTCCTTTCGGATGAGCAAGTTGAGATCAAGAATCCCGCACAGGCCATAGCCAGGAATATCGGCATGGTCCACCAGCATTTCATGTTGGTGGAAAATTTTACAGTCGCTGAAAACATCATATTAGGAAGTGAGCCTCATGCTCCCTTGGGGGTCTTGAAGCAGGCCGAAATTGAAGAGCGGATCAATAGCTTTACTAGCTCTTATGGTCTTAATGTCGAAGCCAACGAGCTGATCAAGGATATTTCACTAGCCAGCCAACAGCGAGTGGAGATACTGAAGGCCCTTTATCGGGGTGCTGAGATCTTGATCCTGGATGAGCCGACTGCTGTACTGACCCCGCAAGAGGCAACGGCCCTATTTACAACACTGAGAACTCTGAAAGAAGCTGGCAAGACGATAATTATTATCACTCATAAGCTGAAAGAGATTAAGGCGGTGGCCGACTACTGCAGTATTCTCAGAAGGGGTAAGTATATTAAGACTGTAAAGGTCGATGAGGTCGACGAGGCCCAGTTAGCCGAACTCATGGTCGGCAGGGAGGTGCGTCTTTCTAGCGGTAAGAAAGCACTAGAAGCTGGCGAGAAAATTCTCGAGCTTCAAAATATCTCGGTCTATGACAAGCACAGGCTTGCGAAGCTGAAGAACTTGTCCTTTGACCTACGTCGTTCAGAGATTGTGGCAATTGCCGGCATCGACGGAAACGGCCAAACTGAGCTGATAGAGGTGCTTACGGGCCTGCAGAATCCAGACGAAGGTTCAATCCGACTACTCAATAGAGATATCACTAAGGCGAAGCCGAAAGAAATTCACGATGCTGGCCTGCGGGCAATTCACGAGGACCGCCATAAGAGAGGTTTGGTGCTAGATTTCACAGTCAGTGAAAACACTGTTCTCGAGGCCTATCCCGAAGAGCGTTTTAGTTCCCCGAAGCTTGGCATTCTCAAGGCGGGTGCGATTCGTGACTATGCCAATTCCCTAATCAAGCGCTTCGACGTCAGACCAGCTGACGCTGCGGATAAGAAGGCCAGCAACCTATCTGGCGGCAATCAACAAAAGGTCATCATCGCAAGAGAGGTAGATGCAGATCCCGCAGTCCTCATCGCCTGCCAACCGAGTCGCGGTTTGGATGTTGGTGCAATTGAGTTCGTGCACCGTGAACTTCTAGCACAGAGAGCAAGTGGTAAGGCGATCTTGCTTGTCTCCTTCGAATTGGATGAGGTTTTGGACTTGGCTGACCGCATTCTTGTCATCTATGAGGGCGAGATTGTCGCTGAGCTCAGACCAGAGTCGACAGACGAAAGAGAAATAGGCCTCTACATGTCGGGAGCCAAGCGTCAAGATGAGGAGGCTAAAGTTGTTTAAGCGAATTTTAAAGAAACCCATCACGGCGATTTTCCTAGCCTTGATCTTCGGCTTCATTGCTGGCGCCTTAGTCTTGTGGGCAGCGGGCTATAATCCATTCCAAGCCTACGCCATAATGTTCAAGTCAGTATTTTCTAAGCCGAAGTACCTCGCCCAAATACTGGTCAATGCAGCGCCGATTATCTTGACTGGTCTGGCTGTGGCTTTTGCCTATAATACTGGTCTATTTAATATCGGTGCCGAGGGTCAGTACATCGCAGGTACGATCATTGCTGCCATGCTCGGTTATTTCTGGAAGTTGCCCCCGTTCATTCATCCGCTGGTCATCATGGTTATAGCCTTCTTAGCTGGTGGTCTTTTGGCTGCCCTGGCGGGCTGGCTCAAGAATCGCTTCGGCATTCATGAAGTCATTTCGACCATCATGTTGAACTGGGTTGTTTTCTACATCAATAATTTCATTGCCAATCAGCCGGGGGTGCAAGTCTTCGGCTCAGTGCACAGTCACGAGATCAGAGACTCGGCTTCGCTCCTCTTCTTTAGCAAGGACTATTTGCGATCAGAGGCGGGACGGGCCTTCTTGGCCGATAAGCCATTTTTGCGAGACATCTTGCGAACAGCCCTCTCCTGGGGCATCCCTATCGCCATCCTCCTGGCCATTCTCTACTGGTTCATCCTCAAGAAGACTAGGCTGGGTTATGAGATGCGTGCCGTTGGCCTAAACAAGGATGCGGCTGAATTTGCGGGTATCTCGGTTCCCAAAAACGTCTTCCTTTCGATGTTCATCTCAGGTGGTGCTGCAGGACTTGCAGGAGCTGTCGTGGTCTTGAGTTACGGTCTTTACATTTCGATCCTAGGGGCCCACGAGGGCTATGGTTGGGATGGTATCTCAGTTTCACTGATTGCCCAAGCCAATCCGCTGGCTTGTATATTTAGCGGCATTCTCTTTGCCTTCCTGCGTTTTGGCGGACAATTGGTGCAGGCGAGTATTCAGGCGCCAAGTGAGATTATCAATATCATGATCGGTGCAATAGTACTGGCCATAGCCGTTTCTTCGCTACTGCCGCGTTTAGCGGACTATCTGGCAAGAAAGGAGCAGAGCAATGCTTAATGTAATTTTTCTGGGAATTGCCATCAGTCTTATGTATGCAGCGCCACTCTGCTTTACAGCACTGGGCGGCGTAATCACACAGCGTGCTGGTGTCGACAATATAGGTCTCGAAGGTATGATGGCTTTCGGTGCCTTCGCCGCTGCAGCCAGCGCCTACTTTAGTAATAATCCCTGGCTGGGCTTTTTGATCGGTGCTCTAGCTGGAGGTATCCTAGCCCTGGTTCACGGCTTCATTGCCATTACCTTGAAGGGCGACCAGACAATTTCTGGTATCGCCATTAATTTTATTGGCTTAGGTCTCGCCATCTTTTTTACGCGCATCCTCTTCAACGGTATGGCGAGTACCGATGCCCTGCAGCGCAAGCTGCCGAAGGTCTTTCAGTCATTAGGCTTTAATTTCGAAAAGTATCCCGCCTTGCGTGCTCTGGAGATCGATATCACAGTAGTGCTAGCCATAGTAGCTGTCTTCATCGTCAATTTCGTCCTCTATAAAACAGTCTATGGACTGCGCCTGCGAGCTTGCGGAGAGCATCCTGCTGCCGCTGATACCATGGGTGTTTCAGTTAGCAAAATACGCTATTCAGCAGTTTTCCTCTCAGGCATCTTCGCTGGCTTTGGTGGTGGGGCCATGACCCTAGCCGTGATCTCCCACTTCACGCCAACCGTTATTTCGGGTCAGGGCTTCATCGCTTTGGCCGCTGTCATCTTCGGTAATTGGAGGCCGATAGGCGCGGCTTTGGCCTGTCTATTATTTGGCTTCGCACAAGCCCTCGCCGTCTTGCTATCTTCTTATACGGCGATCCCGACGCAAATTCTTGCAACCCTTCCGTACATACTCACATTACTAGTCCTGATCCTCTTCGTCGGCCGCTCAGTGCCACCGAAGGCGAATGGACAGCCCTATTTCAAGGGTGAGGCATAGGAGCGAATATGAAACAGTACCACATAGGTTTGGGCCCAGAAATAGCCGCCGATACAGTCTTGTTACCAGGCGATCCCGCGCGGGTTGAAAAGATAGCTGCTAAGCTGGAAGAACCGCGTTTTCTTGGTCAAAACCGCGAGTATCTAACCTGGCGAGGTCAGCTCGAGGGGCGTAAGATTTTAGTGATGTCGACAGGCATGGGTGGACCATCTACGGCCATAGGTGTCGAGGAGCTGATCAAGCTTGGGGTGAAGAATTTCATCCGGATAGGCACTTGCGGTGGCATGGACCTCAGGGTGCAGGCCAATGACATAGTAATTGCTCAGGCTGCGATCCGCATGGAGGGAACAGCCGACGAGTATCTGCCGAAGGAGTTTCCCGCAATCGCCGATCCCTTCCTCAGTATGAGCTTATATGAGGCGGCAAAAGCCCTGGGACAGCGCGTCCACATGGGGGTTGTTCACTGCAAGGATTCCTTTTACGGGCAGCACTCGCCAGAGACCATGCCCGTGGCGAAGCAGCTAAAGGAGAGCTGGGAAGCTTATCTCGCAGCCCATAGCTTGGCCTCAGAGATGGAGTCTGCAGCTCTTTTTGCCGTGGCTCAGTGTCGAGAAGTAAGGGCAGCCTGTGTGCTCCATACAATCTGGAATCAAGAACGTCGTGCCCTTGGTTTAGAAGATCCAGAGTTTAGCGGTGAGAATATGGCGATAGAAGTTGCCATTGAAGCTTTGAAATCACTCATAAAGAGAGGGGAAATCTAGGCTCAATGGAGAAGTTGAAACCTGTTGAACAGAGTACTTGGGCAAATTTTGTCTACAAGGCCTTGCTGATCTTGACTTATCCGCTGTTTAAGCTGATCTTTTCTTATCAGGTCAGGCGTGAAACTGTGCCATCTAAGGGACCCATTCTAGTATTGGCAAATCACCAATCCTACATAGATTCTTTGGCTGCAGCCTATGCCTTCCCCAAGCATAAGTTTAACTTCGTTGCAGGAAAGGCCCTCTTTCACTGGCGCTTCTTAGGCTCTCTTCTGAGAACTATTCAGGCCATTCCGAAGGAGCAGTTCTACCCCGACCCCAGCACTATTGTCAATATTGTGAGAATAGTTAAGGCAGGCGGTAGTTGCATACTCTTTCCCGAAGGACAGAGATCTTACACGGGTGCACCATTGCCGTTTTCCCTATCAATTGTCAAATTGATGAAGAAGCTGAAAGTGCCCGTCTACACTCTGGAAATGGCAGGCTGCGGACTAGCATTGCCACGCTGGGCGAGCAATCTGAGACGAGGTCCAATTGAGGCGAAAGTCGACTTCTTCATGAGTCCTGAAGAGCTTCTGGAGAAATCTACTGAAGAAATCTATCAGCAGCTAAGTGAGCGCTTAAAATTCAGTGAAGGAGAGTGGCTTAAAGAGAATTCCTTCCAGCAAAGGTACCGCTCAAGAAGTCTGGCCAAGGGCGTAGAACGCATCCTCTATTACTGCCCAGCCTGTCAGTCAGAGCTTGGCTTCCAAAGTGCGCGTAAGAAATTCACCTGTCGAGCCTGTCAAGCAGAGTATCTCATGGATGAGCACTATCGGATTACGAGTGACTATGACAATCCAGAATTACATGAAGATTGGTCTGAATTACAGATTGCGCGGATGGCTGATACTCTAAACAGTGATAAGATCTTAGAATTAGAGTTAAAATATGGAATACTCGAACGTGAGACGCGAGATTGTGCAAGCTACCAAACGGCGGTCTTGCACATTGGTCTAGAGAAGATCTATCTGATGCCCTCAGGTATCGAGTTAAAAACAAGTAAAGACGGTACGGCTTATGTCAGCCTTGGCCATTATGTACAACTCTTCGGAGAGGATGGTGAGGTCTACCGTTTGACGACTGAAGCGGCAGGAGTCGCTAAAATTGTCCATGCTCTTGCATATCGCAGCAGGCATAATAGAGACAAGTAGGAGGTAAACAATGGCATTTCCAAAGTTACTAATTAATCGCAACAAGCTACTCAACAATGCTCGGAAGATGAAGGAATTTCTGAGCCTGCACGGCGTGGATTTCCACCTGGTCACTAAGGCCTTCTCAGCCGATCCCAGATTAGTCGAGGTTCTGCTAGAAGCTGGCATTGAGAACTTTGCCGATTCGAGAATTATCAATCTAAAGCGGCTGAGACCACTGGCGAAGTCTGTGCTCCTGACCAGGATACCCCAGCTATCAGAGGTCGCTGATGTCGTGGAATACGCAGATATTTCATTGAACTCATCTAAGAGAGTGCTGGAAGCTCTAAATGAGGCCGCTGGTAAGGCCAATAAGAAGCACGGTGTCATCATCATGCTGGAACTCGGTGACTTGCGCGAGGGCTTCCCCCTAGAGCGTCTGCCTTATGATTTGCCCGAGATCATGGAATTAGAGAATCTCGAGATCATGGGTCTGGGAGCCAATTTCAACTGTTATGGCGGCGTCATTCCAGATCAGGACACGATGCTTAGCCTCAAGAATCTACAGGAAGATTTAGAATTCGACTATGAGCGCAAATTGCCATTGGTATCAGGTGGCAACTCTGGCAGCTTGCACCTACTGACCTCGGGTCAGATGCCGTCGGCTATCAATCACTTGCGCATCGGCGAGGCCTATCTGCTCGGCAGAGAAACCTCTTATGGCGAGCGCTTCTTAGACTTGGCAGAAGATGTCTTCACCTTGCAAGCAGAAATTGTCGAAGTCTACGAGAAGAACTCAGTGCCAACGGGTGAAATCGGCTTGAATGCGGCAGGCGAGAAGCCAGAATTTAAGAATGAAGGCAAGATCAAGCGCGCCATAGTGGCGCTAGGTGGCCAGGATGCCATACCTGAGAACCTCGTATCTCAGATGCCTGGAGTAAACTATCTTGGCAACTCTCAGGACCATACCATCTTTAAATTATCTGGTGTTGCAGAGACCCTAGAAGTTGGAGATCTGATCAACTTCAAGCTCGACTATGTCAATTTAGTCCGCTGCTTCACTTCAGAATATGTGACCAAGGAACTCGACAGCTAGTCGAAGGGGGCAGCTTATTTACGTAAGAGACAAATCGCGGACATGGGTGGAAGTATCCCGTGCTAATTTAATTCATAATCTCAGAGCCGTCAGGTCGAGCATCCCGAAGACGGCGAAGGTCTGCGCCGTGGTCAAGGCAGATGCCTACGGCCACGGTGCGGAATTCGTTGCAAGGGTTGCCGAAAATGAGGATCTAGTCCAGTATTTCGCTGTGGCCAATATGGACGAAGCAGAGCGCCTGCGCTCTGCAGATGTCCACCTGCCCATCCTGATCATGAGCCGAGTGCCGACCGAAGAGCTGGCTGAATTAGTCAAATATGAGCTTCGACCGACCATCTGGTCGTATCAAGAGGCTAAGCGCTTTCAGGAGGGACTGAGAGGTAGTGAGCAGAAGCTAAGAGTCCATCTAAAAATTGATACGGGCATGGCGAGGCTTGGCCTATCGGCTAGACTTATTGATCTTGCGGCTACCATCAAAGAGGTACGAGCGATTAGCAAACTGCCAAATATTGAGCTGGAGGGCGTCTTCTCGCACTTTGCTACGGCAGTTGGCGACAGCGATTATCAGCGCTACCAATTCAATCTCTTCAAGAATCTATTGGATCTTCTAGCTGCTGAGGGCATTAATTTCCAGCTTCGCCATATCGCCAACTCTGCCACTATTCTCGACCACCCCGAAATGTCTCTCGATATGGTGCGTGCAGGAATAGTGCTCTATGGCTGCCATGAGGGTGCAGGTGATATCAAGCTCGACTTGAAGCCAGTGATGCACTATCAGTCGAAGATCTCAGATATTCGCTATATTGCGAAGGGGGAGACCGTGGGCTATGGCCGCACCTGGCGAGCTGAACGTCCGACACGCCTGGCGGTAATGGAAGCTGGCTACTCAGACGGTCTGCTGCGTTCGCTATCCAATCGCGGCATAGTCTCCATTGCTGGGCAGCGCTGCCCCTTGGTGGGTAAAGTTTGCATGGATAGGTCGATGATCGACATCACGGACTTGAAAGGCGGGAAAATTGGTGAGGCTGTACATATTTTTGGCGGGCCAGAACCAGATTACATTGGCGCTGACGAGCAAGCAGCTTTGGCTGGGACTATATCCTATGAATTGTTTTGTGTAGTTAATCGACGAGTGCCGCGTATCTATATTGACTAATATATTGCACAATATAAGATATCTGCAGTGAGTTAAACTATGTGGCGTAATTTAAGAATTATTCGAGAAAATATCTACAAGCTAGTGGCCGTACCGTTTTTCATACTGGCCCTAATCTGGATTAAGAGGCATCTATATGAAGCTACCTACTTGCTTCCAGAGGCTTACTTACGCCTGGCTTATATAGTTCTCGTCTTGCTCTTTTTCTTCTATCTCTTGGTCTTGGTCAGAAGTATCTTTTACAGAGCCTGGCTGAGGCGCTTTGATCCCGCAGATCCTGAGAGTCTGGATGGCCTTGCGAGCTACCGGCGCTACCAACTGCCAGACTCGTTGGCGGATGCACTTCGACAGAATAGTGAGGACTTCCTCGACAGGCTTAATCTCTATTTGCGAAAGCGGGGTTTCCAGTCCAACGTGAGGCGGACCTTCGGTCAGATTTACGAACGCAAGTTACTTGGCTTGGACTTGCGCTTGAAGCCGCGCCATCAGCGCGTGATGGTGCTTTATAGGCCTCTACTCAATGTCATAGTTGTAGACCAGATGCTGAAGGAGGCCAGCGAGTACATCGAGAGCAATCAGTCCTATGCCAAGATGAATCAGTACATCATGCTAACCGACATGCAAAATGACCAGGAGGTCTTGTCGGCGGCGGCTGGTATTGTCAATTTTCTCGGCAAGTTAAAATACTCTTATTTGAGCCCGACTCTAATCGATATCAGGGAAGGTAGAATCTTCTTCCCACTAGATCGCTCCTTACTCAACTGGCGGCAGAAACTCTTCCACGACTATCTACGCTACGACTTGATCTTCTTCATGCGACGCCAGCTCAGGAAGTCCAAGCGGCAGCACGGGCAGAGAAGAGCTGACAGGCAGGAACATAGGTCTGAATACAAGCAGCCAGAACAGAGGCCGCATCAGCAGTCTGAGCCCAGAGCAGAAGTGGCAGTAGAGCATAGAAGTAGAACAGGGAACAAGCCGCCCAGACCTAAGCGAGTCCAGGGCGATCTGAGACGTCGAGTTCAGCGTTCTAAACCACCGCGGCAGAGGCGGCCTGCACCTGGCAGAGATCCGAGAGAAAGCTAATGCGAGCTTGGCGGAGAGCACCATATCTTCTCTATTTCACGCCCTCAGGACTAGTTCTGGACCTCTATATTCAAGCTAATTGGACCTCCTGTCAGGAATACCGTGGGGAGTCCTTCTTGGCCCTGGCAGTCAAGGGAATAAAAGAGACCTGGGAGGCGCCTATAGAGCTTGTCCCAGAGGTTGAAGAGGCCTTTCTTAATTTTATTCAAAGGCGCCAGCCTAGAGAATTAAACTCGGCAGTTAGCTATCTAGACAGAGAAATTCAGCAAGCAAGGGAAGAATCTAGGCAGCCACAAATTCGCATGAGATTGAGGATTTCTTGTGCTAGACCAGCCACCTTCTTGGGACTCAAGACCTGCGCTCGCTTCCTCATGCATAAGCGACGAGCTGTGCGTATATATTTTGCCAATATCAAGAAGATACCTTCGCATGTAGGCTCGCCACTCTGGCGCCGATTTTGGGGTTTCTTTCGCTATTTTTACCCTGTAAGCCTAGGTTTCAACTGGTCACTTACCTCCCCTGGTTATGTTGTCTTAAACACTGCTAGGCCATGGCGTCTAGATAGGGTCGCTGCCCATGAGTTTGGTCATATTTTCGGCCTAGGCGATGCCTATGCGGCTATCTATCGTTTCTTTTCCGAATATGAGGGTTCTAGTGACTACTTGATGAACAGTAATGGCAATTTATCAACTGAAGAATTTGCCATGTTTTTGCGAGCCCAAGCTTCTGGTCGAGCCCAATTCTTTCCAATTAAGTTTTCCTGGCGCACATTTTGGCGCGGTTTGAAGGCCGAATTTTGCTATTACTTTAAGTCCTAGTTAAGACTAGATTACAAAATCAGCAAGTTACGGGCTGGCAGAGCTTTATTTGCTAAAATTAGGAATATATTGCTATTTCTAGGAGCTATTATGCGTAAACGATTTAAAATTTCTGAGATGCACTGCGCCGCTTGTCAGGCTAGTATTGAGAAATTACTCAAGGAACTCAAGGGTGTTAAACAGTACAAGGTTAACCTCCTCAAGGCCTATGCGGACATAGAATTCAAACAATCCCAGATCACAGATACAGAAATATCCGAGACCCTGTCGAAGGCGGGCTTCCCCACTGAAGTCGACAACGACTACAGCGGGAAGATCAGCTTCAAAGGAAATGTCGAAGCAGAAGTCGTAGAAGAGAAGAGCATACAGGATATTCTGGATAGTAGTCCCAAGGAGCCTGCAGAGCTGGCTGCTGAAACTCCTGAGGAGCTGCCTGCGAAGACAGCTGAAATAGTGGATAGTGAGCCAGCCGAAGTTGCAGAGACAGCCGAGGCCGAGCTAGCCCCAGATACTTCTCTGCTAGAAGAGCTGCCAAATCCTGAATTTAGCAGCGAACTCACAGAAGAAGAGCCAGCTCAAACTGAGGCGGAGATCTCGGCCATCGATCAAGAGGCCAAGGCTGAGCGTGAGCGACGTCGTAAACTCCACGATCCCCTGCGTCAGGAAGAAGAGAGGCTCAAGAGACGATTGATCTATTCCTTCATCTTGATGCTGCCCCTGATTTACTTCATGCTCGAGATGATTCCTGGCATCAACCTGCCACTCCCAGGCTTCATGCAGGGCAATGCTGGAGCGGCCAACCGGGCTTTTGCCCAATTGCTCTTCACCATGCCAATCCTGTTTATCAATGAGGGATTTTTCAAATCGGGCTTCAATGCACTCTTAAAGCGTCATCCGAACATGGATTCTCTGGTGGCCATTGGTGCTGGCTCGGCCTTTTTCTATGGGGTCTTCGTCATTTTCAAATTGATCACAGCCCTGATGACTGGCGACCATGCCGTCATCGAAGTCTACGCACATCAGCTCTACTTAGACTCCGCAGCGATGATTGTTACCTTGATCAGCCTCGGTAAGTATTTCGAGCTCAGAGCTAAGCAGAAGACCAGCTCGGCTGTTGAGGACCTCCTAGAACTCGCACCTGCAGCCTGTACCGTAATTCGAGACGGACGAGAAGAGCGAATGCTGGCCTCCAATGTCGAGCCAGGCTCACACATTCTCTTGAAGCCAGGTGAGCGAGTAGCTCTAGACGGCGTCATCGTCGAGGGTAGGAGTTCATTTGATGAGCAGGCTATCACAGGTGAGTCGATGGGTGTCGACAAGGAAGAGGGCGACGAGATCTTCGCTGGCAGCCTGAATCAGAATGGCGTAATCATCTACAAGAGCACTAAGCGAGCCGATGACACACTCCTTGCCGAAATTGTCGAGCTGGTGGAGAATGCCGCCGCCTCGAAGGCCAAGATCTCTCGTCTGGCCGACCGTGTTGCCGCCATCTTCGTACCAACTGTAATCGCCATTGCCGTCATCACCTTCATCGTCTGGCAGATTGTCCGCGGCGACTTCGAGTGGTCGATGAAGCTGGCAATTTCCGTCCTTTTAATCTCCTGTCCCTGTGCGCTTGGCTTGGCAACGCCTGTGGCAATTATGGTCGCAGCCGGTAGAGCGGCGAAGGACGGCATTCTGATCAAGGATGCCCAGAGTCTGGAAGCCATTTCCCAAATTAGTGATTTATTATTGGATAAAACGGGGACCATCACCCATGGTCGCCCAGAAATTGTCGCCATTGAGCCAGATCCAGCTGGTGAGCTCAGTGAGCGTGACTTATTAGAGTTAGCAGCTTCAATTGAAGCTGGATCCTCACATCCTTTGGCCAAAGCCGTGCTCAATAAGGCTGCTGAAGTCGGTATCGAGCCCTATCCTCAAGAAGCAGGAGAGGCGCTACCTGGCAGAGGTGTTTACGCCAGAATCTATGGCCAAAATTACTTTGCTGGAAATCTCGCCCTCTTGCGTGAAGCAGGTCTATCCTCAGCAGAAGTTGAGCAGCTGAGTCAGCGTGTTGCAGAACAGGGCTATTCCACCCTCTTGATCTTCAGTGAAGATCGCTATCTCGGACTACTGGCTGCCTCTGACCAACTCAAGGCTGAGGCGCCATGGATCTTGCGTACATTGCAGAAATCTGGCCTGGAAACCCTCCTCTTAACTGGTGATCAGCTAGCGGCTGCAAAGTCAATAGCTCGCCGTCTAGACCTCGCCCCAGAACGTGTAATGGCAGAACTTCTACCACAGGACAAGGCCCGCGTGATCAAGGAGCGCCAGGCAGATGGTAAGCTAGTCGCCATGCTTGGTGATGGCATTAATGATGCGCCAGCGCTGACAGTAGCAGACCTCGGCATAGCCGTTGGTGCTGGTACTGATATAGCGATTGACTCAGCAGACGTAGTCTTGATGCGCTCCGACCTCGGAGATCTCTTGACCTTCTTCCAGTTGGGCAAGGAGACTGTCAAGATAATTAAGCAGAACCTCTTCTGGGCATTCTTCTACAATGTGCTTGGCATCCCCTTGGCAGCAGGTGTTTTCTACCCATACTTTGGCTGGACCTTGAATCCGATCTTTGCTGCAGCTGCGATGAGCATCAGTTCGATTTTCGTCGTCAGCAATGCCCTGCGCCTCAGAAGCTTCGTGCCTAGCTGGCAGAAGCAGACGAAGGCCATTACAGAGCAGACGGAGGCCAATGGTAAGCTAGGTAGATTTAATCTGGGTAGAAAACCCAATACAGGCAAGTTCCTAGAAGCGAAGAAGGGCGAAAACGTTAACACGGAGTATCATGCTCTGCCTGAAGATGAACTAGCTCCAGTCTTCGTCACAGAGTCAGAAGCTGAAGCTAAGCGCCTTGTAGAAGAATCATCGCTTCCAGAAATTGAGACAGAAGCTGCTACTGCTGATTTGGCCGATGTCACAAATCCCAGAGCGGTAGAGGCTGCAGGAGAAAATAGAGAAACTCTAGAAGTCGAAGAAGCAGAACCTAATTTAGAAGTCGAATCTATAGCAGCTGAGCCAGTAGCAGTTGAAGCAATTGAAGCTGAACCTGAAAAATTAGAGCCACGAGAAATAGAGAGCGATGAAGCTCAGGAAGAGCCAGTTAAAGAACTACACGAAGAAGAGGCAGACGAAGTTAATGAGAGCGAGCGCAAGCGCGAATTGGAGTCGGCTTTTGCCGCCAAATTAGAAGCTCAAAAAGAGGGCGTAGACAGCCCCGCTAAGAGCGAAAATAATATCTGGCAGGATCTCTATAAGGAGCAGGCGGAGCCGAAACTCGGTGTGCATAAGCTGAAGATTGAAGGTATGAAGTGTCAAAACTGCGTAAAGAAATTGACTACAGCCTTCATGGGTATTCCAGGAATTGAGGATCTCGAGGTTGACCTTGAGCAGAAAGAGGCAAGGTTTAAATCTGCCAGCAAGCCTGATATCGAATTAATCAAGAAGACGATCACTGCTTGCGGTTACAAGCTCAAGTACATGGTCAGCCCTAAGGAGTAGATATGCAAGAATTCATAGATCACACTAATTTGCGGGCGGATGCCAGGCGTGACGAGATCATTAAGCTGTGCCAAGAAGCGCGCGAATACGGCTTCAAAGCAGTCTGTGTGAATCCCTATTACGTGGAGCTGGCAAGTCTTGAACTAGCGGCTTCGGGAGTGGAGATTGCCACGGTCATCGGCTTCCCCCTTGGTCAGAACACGACAGCAGTCAAGGTCTTCGAACTCAAGGAGGCCCTGCGATCTGGGGCTACGGAGATAGATGCCGTCATCAATATTGCAGCCGTGAAAGATGGTGACTGGGAATACTATCAAGAAGAGTTGCACCAGCTGAAGAAGGCTGCCTGTGGAGTGCAGATCAAATTGATTTTAGAGACTGGTCTGTTGACGTCAAAAGAGATAGCTGAGGCCTCGCGCTTGGCTGTGGAATGTGGTTACGACTTCCTGAAGACCTCTACGGGCTACCAAGCTGTAGGGGCGACTATAGAGGCAGTCGAGATCATGAAGGCGGCAGGTCCAGAAAATCTTCAAATAAAAGCAGCTGGCGGAATCCGTGATCTCGCCAGCTGTCGTAAATTTATCGAGGCAGGTGCGACAAGGATTGGCACCTCTTCAGCCGTGAAAATTATGTCAGAACTTCAAAACTAGTCCTGCTCTTTAACAGTTGTGGAACCACTGCTCTTGGCAATGGCCAGGCCCTGTCGTCTGAAGTCAGAAATGGCGAATGGCTCGCCGTCGGCGTGGTAACCTGCAACAGCTACTGAACCGAAGTAGTCGTGGAAGCCATAACGCGTTACATAGTAGTCAGCTAATTGAATGTCCCAAGTCGGCAAGATATCCTGGTCTTCTTCCAGCGTAATTGCCGACTTTGCTTTGAAGAAGAAGCGCTGCTTATTGATCGCCTCTTCTAGCTTCGTCCCGTGGACGTAGTAGTCGATCAGGATGGGGAAGAGCAGCTTGGGAATGAGTTTACCACCTGGGGTGCCCATGGCCATCTTGGCCCCATTCGGAGAGGCTATGATCAGTGGCGCAATGAATGAGCGCGGCCTGGTCAGCGGGCGGTAGTAATTCCTCTTATTGCGGCTGAAATTACTCAGAGAGTTATTGATGTAGAAACCACCAACCTCAATGCCAGAGCCCCAGAACGAAGTCAGCGTATTGGTCAGAGAAACAACATTGCCCTCGGCGTCTGTAATCGACACATGAGTGGTGCACTGCTCGGTAGAATCAGTCTGTTCATTCTCCCAGAGATCGCGCTCGAGATACTTTCTGAGATATTTCTTGCTGAGCAATTTCTTGGAATTGAATTTGATATGCTGTGGATCGCCGACAATCATCTTCTGGCGGTCATAGGCGACCAGCGAGATACGCTCAATATCAGCCATGAATTCGGGACTAGAAACATCTTTCTCACCAATCTTCAAGATATCTGCCATCTTCATCATTTGGAGAGTAGTGATACCTGAATAGGGAGGCGGCACACTGATGAATTTCTGTCCGTTGAAAGTGATTCTGATGGGCCTGCGATAATAGCTTTGGTAATTGGCGAGGTCGTCTTTTGTCAAATTGGTCTTGGCCTCAATCTGCTCGGCAATAGAACCCGTGTAGAAGCTGTCCGCACCCTCCTTGGCAAGGGTCGTCAGAGTTTCGGCGAGCTCCTCTTGAATCAGCAATTCACCTGATTTGACTAATTTGCCATCTCTGGCAAAAGCCGGATTTTGCATTAGGGCTTGGGTGGCAATGCGCATCGCCCGCTCAATATCGCTATTGACGATGAAGCCATCACGTGCCAGCTTGATAGCGGGTTCTAGGAGCTGTTCCCAGCTGAGTTTGGCATAGAGCTGATGAATGCTGTTCATACCGTAGACCAAGCCGGGGATACCGAGGTCGTCAATTTGCTTAGGAGCAAGTCCTGAACTGCTTCTGTAGTCCAAGAAGTTGTACTTATCGTCTGCAGCTGTGTAAAACAGCATGGCTCCTGAGCCGCCGATGCCTGAGGCATAGGGCTCAACTACTGAGAGGACGAAGGAGGCACAGATGGCAGCGTCGAAGGCATTGCCGCCAGCCTCTAGGATTGAGGCTGCAGCCTGGCTGGCGAGTACAGATGAGGTTGAAATCGAGAAACCCTGGGTGGCAATTAAGTGGCTATTGTCGCCTTCGGGCACGACTTCTGGCGACTTGCCGACACCCTGCGATAGCTCGTCAGGACTAGAGATCTCAAGTCCTTCGTAGTTACGGATATCGTCTTCACCCTCAAACTCACCGTCATCGACGTCAGTTTCTAAGTGGTCATCGTCCAAATCGAAATCTTCTTCGTCGTGCTTACAGCCGACGGGTAGAAGTAGGAAGCTTAAAATTAACAGCAGAGCCAAGCATCTCTTGATATTCATATAGACTCCTTAATTATGCGGATAGGAAACGGTAAAATCACCAGCCTCACCTACTTCGACCGCAAAATCAGAATTGTTTCTGAGCAATTCGTTGAGAATGGATTGATGTAGGCGTTCGGCATCGACAACATTTGGCAGGCCGAGAGTCTGGGAAATTGGCGTAAAGTTGAGTTTGGGTTCTCTGTCCTCGTGCAGCTCAAGGGATAGAAGATAGCCTGGATTGAGCAGGCCGTCGCCCTGACTCTGACGCAGGCTGCCGAGGTTGTAACAAATAAAGGAATTCTTGTAGGTCTCAAGCTTGGCAGCGGCGCCAAGGCTAGAGCCAATGACGAGGTCTGCACCTGCATCAATGAAGCGGTGAGCAAGTTCTGCTTGGTATTCACCAAGCCTAGTGTTGTAGAGATTGCCCCAGTGGACCATGACGACGACGAAGCCGCCATCGACCTTCTCTCTAGTGATACGGTCAAATAATTGAATGTCGGTAGCAATAGACATACCGGCTTCAAATAATGACGCCCTCTGATTACGGCCGATCGCCGATGTAGAAAACAAGCTGAGATATTTCTCGCCGTAGGGAATGCGGTAGGAACGGGCGGCGGCATTGATATTCTCACCGAGGCCGATGAAGTCAAGTGGCAGAGCATTTAAATCACTGATGAGCTCTTGTGTTGCCTGGCCACGATCGGGACAGAGATTGGCGTTGGCCAAGGAGAAAATTCGGAAATTCAGACTCTTGAGGCCCTCTAAATCCTGTTTCGAAAAACTGTCTTGGGCAACTGTTTTTAAATTGAGGGGGCTGTCCAGGCTGACAATATTGAGATCAGCAGCACTAAGAGCTGGCATTAGCTGGGAGAAGAAGCGCTTAAAATCAGCATTCTCGAGATACCAACGCAGTCCCTGATCCATTTCTAAAGAGCCATAGAAATTCAAGGCGAGCTCATTAGGCGAGGAGCCGTCGGCAACTGCGGTATCCTGCCACTGCTGGGCCATTGGTTGAAAATTGGCAGAGGCAACGGCGGGATCTGTGGTGAGATTGTTATAGCCTTGTAGGAGGAGGTAGCTGAAGCCCAAGCTTAAGATGAGGATGAAAATCAGAATGAGCGTCGTGGAAAACTCACGGCTCGATTTCATCTTGATTCGCAGACGGTCTTTTAAGCTCAAATTCTCAGTCATAATATCCCTACCTCGCTAGTATAGCAAAAAGATCAGTGAGTTAATGCCAAAGATTACAGCAGCAGCGAAGAAGGAAGCGGGCAGGGTGTAGCGAATTCCCTGTCTGGCATAAGTTGCAGCTAAAAGTCCTGGAATGATTACTGTACCGCCTTGTAAAAACAAAGAGGTCTCAGGCAGGGCCAGGGGGATGAGAATCTGGAAAATCACCTTAATCAAGAGCCCGACGAAGATGCAGGCGGCAAATTTCCGCTTACCGTAGAGGATGAAGAAGCGAGGCAGAACCTTCTGAACGATGAGATAGGTCAGTAGTGAGATAATATAAATCGACAGCAGTCTCGGCCACTGATTGAAGATCAAGGCCAGATAGCCTGGAACTACCATACCGCCAGGTGTGATACCGAATAAATCATCCATTAGGAGGCTGAGAGTGAGCCCCAAGACAATACTCAAGTAAATATAGTTCATAGATTCTCCTCGGCGAGCTCAAGTTCAGGGCTCGCTTGTTTACGCTGATTTAAAAAATCGACCTTATTCGTGGCACAGAGCTTACCAGACTGGATGAGCTCAGAGATGACCTCTTCGCCAGCGCCATGCAGATTGCCGACGGCGAAGACCGTCCGACCAGGTGCCAGCGAGTAGATGATCTGCGCCACCTCGCGCGGCTTGCGATCTGTCAGGTCGTAGATTCTGTCAATATTGGGATATTTGCCACGCTTGATCTCAGTGATCAGCTCCTTGGCACTCTCGCCGATGACGACCATCTCAGAGCGCGGCATATGGGGGAAGAAGTCCTTGGCAAATAATCTTGTACGGTCAATCCTATCCGCTCTGGCATTGAAGATGATCAGGGGATTTTCATGAGGGACATTCAAGAGCTGCAGAAGCTCCCATATTTTCAAACTGGAACTTGGCTCATTTGCTGCGAAGGCGTTGCAGAAGAAGGCCATGCCGCGCTTAGATGGCATCTCCTGGATGCGCATGGAACCAGGGTCTGGGCTGGCATTAAGGATGCCGCGAATGGCGATGTCACGAGGGATGCCCAGCGCTCTTGCAGTAGCCAGGGCGGCAGCACAGTTAGCTGGGAATATACCCTTGGCAATCAGCCCCCTGAGGACTTCGGGAATCTCATTTTCAGCGAAGCTGTAGACCTCACAAGAGCGCTTATCTGCTTCTTGGCGATAGTAGTCGAGAAACTCGTCTTGAGGCACTATTAACTTGCCTTGTTCAGGAATACCAGTGGCAAAAGCCCAGGCAATTTGTGTCCGAGTTGGCCCCATCTCGTCAAGATGATCTTTCAAGGTATTAACAATGACTGTGATCTGGGGCTGGAACATGACATTTTGATAGACTTCCTGATATTCGGGGCGGACAGCCATACATTCGCAGACCAGGGCCTTTGCCCCATAATTGGCAGCCTTGTGTATGACCTTGAGCTGTTCTTTGATTGACGGACCAGCAGGGGGCCTATCTATGCATTCTTCCGCTATGTCATCCCAGTAGAGCATACGGGTGGCGGAGCCTGTGGTCTTAGCGACGACCTCATAACCCGCCTCGCGGAGAATCGAGAAGATAAGGCGAGTCACTGTCGACTTACCTCTAATTCCATTGATGTTGATTCGCAGTGGAATCTTCTTGAGATCATTCTGATTGCGGCGCTTCTCTATGATGCCCAGGGCGGCAAGCAAGATGATCGGCAGTAATATAATTAACAAGTCCACCTTGTTCCTCGACTTTACTCCATGCTAAATAGCGCCATTTCGGCGCTAAACCAGAGCTTAATTTACCATTAAATGGGCTATTTCTGCAAATTTAAATAGTAATAATAAGGGGAACTGTTTAAGGCGATCCCTATAGATTAATTAAGCTGTCTAATTTGACTCCGCCGGCTCGTCTGATAGTCCTTGTAAACGAAGGCGAAAACGTAGCACAAACCCATTATCGAGGCGGTGAAGCCCGCGGGGTTGAGATTCAAGTTCCAGGCGAGAGCATAGCCGATACCGCCAGTCACGAAGGTGAAGATTAAGGAGAGGGCGATGGCCTGGCGCAGGCTGTGGGTGAAGAGCAGGGCGAAGGAAGCTGGGATGACCAAGAAGGCGATGACCAAGATGGCGCCGACAATTTCGAAGGAAACTACGGAGGAGATGGCAACCATTAAGCTCAGGCCGAGGTTTAAAAGTTGATTGTGGAAGCCAGCTAGATTAGCGGCCTGTGGATCGAAGGCCGAGATCTTCAACTCCTTGAAGAAGAGGGTGATGAAGACGACATTGATCAAGAGGACAATAGCTAAGGAGAGCAGACTAGAAGGCACGGAGAAACCCAATATATTAGTTCTGACCAAGTCGGCAAAGGTCAGATCACCCATGATGACGCAGTCGAGGTCTAGGTGGACGTTTCTCAAATAGCGGCTGAGCAAAATGACGCCAAGGGAGAAGAAGAAGGGAAAGACAATGCCGATAGAGGCATCACTAGCAATACCTGCTCGCTGATTCAGGAACTCGATAAATACCACGGTGAAAACAGAAAACAAGCTGGCAGCGAGAATTAGGATAGGAGAATTCAATGATGGCGAGATGAAATAGCCTAAAACTATGCCGAGAAGTACAGTATGCGAAAGTGCATCGCCAAGCATGGCCATTTTACGCAAGACCAAGAACAGTCCAGGTAAACAGAGGGCGAAGGCAGAAAATAGCAGGATTAGGAAAGCAAACATCTAAGACCTCCTACTCTGACGTTTCTTGAAAAGTAGACTCTGGCGACCAAAGAACAGAGAAAAGATGGTCAGCAGCGATAGGACGAAGACAATAGCGGCACCATTTGGCCAGTAGAGACGGCCTAGTAAGTTGCCAGCTAGGGCAGAAAAAACAGCTATTGTCCCAGCGATGAACAATAATGTCTTATAAGAATTAGTCCACTGCATGGCTGCGACTGTTGGGGCAATTAGTAAAGAGGCAATAAGAATGGCTCCAACTACTCGCAAGCCGATGGCAATGAGGGCGAGTATCAGGATGAGGGTGAGGTGGTTGACAAGTTCTGGCTTGAAACCCGTCACTGTAGCGTAGTTGCGGTCAAAGACGGTCATCTTAATCTCCTTATAGAAGATGAAGAAGAAGCAGAGAGTAATAGCAGCGATTAAGGCTGTAAAGTAGAGGTCCTTCTTCGCTGCCAAGGCGGCCTGGCCGAAGAAATAAGTTTCGAGACCACCCTTTGGCACTGATTGATAGCGAGGGAAGCTCTGAATAATACTCTTAAGGGTTATGCCCAGTCCGAAAAATGAAGAAAGAACGATGGCCTGAGCCCTGTCCAGGTTGGCCTTCTTCGGTCCTGCTAGATATTCGATCAGTTGGTAGGCGATGTAGCCGAAGACCATGGCACCCAGCATCAGTACCCAGGTCTCTCTAGTCAAAAAGAGCATGAAGGCCAGCATGACCCCAGGTAGTGAGGCATGGCCGATGGCGTCGCTGATCAGACTCTGACCACGCAGTACAGAGACTGAGCCAACGAGGGCGGCAGCTAGGGCCAAGATCATCGCAGAAAGAGCTGGGATCCAGAAATTGAGGTCTCCTAAGAGACGAATTAGCTCACTCATCTTCGAAAACCTCTGTAAGCTACATCCAAGTTGGCATCACTCAAGACCTCATCGGGACTGCCTGCAGCAATTAATTCTTTCTTGATCAAGACAGCATGGTCGAAGCGCTCGTCGATGGCTGTAAGATCATGGTGAACCATGACAATAGTCTTATCACTGGCCTTGAGTTCGGCGAGTATTTTCCAAAGAATCTCAGAGGAGCGGATGTCGATGCCCTGAAAGGCCTCGTCAAGAAAGTAAAAGTCGGCCTTCTGAGCCAGTGCCCTCGCTAGGAAGGCACGTTGCTTCTGGCCACCTGAGAGCTCGGAAATCTGACGCTTGGCAAAGGACTCCATTTCAACCATGGCAAGTGCTTCTTTTGCCATTTTTCTATCCTTCTTGCCAGGGCGCCTCAACCAGCCAAGATGTGGGTAACGGCCCATCAAAGCGAGATCTCCAACGGTCAGCGGAAATTCCCAATTAACCTCGGATTTCTGAGGTAGGTAGGCAATCTGCCGCCTGACTTCAGAGATCCTTTGGCCATTGAAGAGCACCTCGCCTTGGACCAGAGGATGCAAGCCGAGCAGACCCTTGAAGAGGGTGCTCTTCCCCGCTCCATTTGGGCCGATTAAGGCCGTCAATGAACCCTTGGGCAAGGCGAAACTGATATCAGTAACGACTAGGTCCAGGTCATAACGCATGGAAACGTGCTTAGCCTCAATGGCAGGCACGTTTCCACTAAGATTTAAATTATTTTGACAAGACAAGAAAGCTCTCTCCTTTGGCTATTATTTTAGATTGTCGACAATCAGTTTGACGTTGTGCTTCAACATCTCGATGAAGCTGTCTCCAGCTTGACCTTCGGCGGCCAGGGAGTCAGAAAAGAGTTCTTGATCAGCACCGTGGACTACCTTGACTTCGAAACCCTTGCGAGCGCAGTCCTCTTGCAGCTTCTGCATTTTAGCGGGATTGGTGGTGGACTCGGTGAAAATTGCCTTGACTTGATGCTCGACTATCAAGTTGACGGTGGCCTCGACATCGGCACCCGAAACTTCAGAATCAGTGCTGACACCTTGGGGTGCGTGAACTACGATATCGTAACTTTTAGCGAAGTAATTGAAAGCATCGTGAGGAGTTACTAGATAACGTGAATTTTCGGGAATCTTCTCCATTTCAGAACGAATCCACTCGTCGCAAGCCTTGAGTTCAACCTTGTACTCTTCTAGATTCTGCTCAATGCTCGCCTTGTGTTCAGGCAAAAGCTCGATTAAGGCCTCAGCTGCACGGTCGCAGGCCATGGCATAGAGCTCTAGGTCAAACCAGAAATGAGGGTCGATGATCTCGATGCCATCCTGGTCCATGCGCCCGATCCTCTCGGCCGGAAAATTCTCGCTGACGGAGACGCCAAATTGCTCGAGGGCCTCGACCATCTTGCCTTCGAAGTGCAGGCCGTGATAGAGGACCAAGTCGGCCCCCTGGATCTTCTTAGAATCCTCTGGTAGTGGCTTATAAAGATGAGGATCTTCACCAGCAGGAATGATCATCTGAAGTTCTACGAGATCACCAGCTAGCACCTTGACCATATCGTTTAAAAAAGAAGTAGTGACAGTGACGACCTTCTTCCCAGAGTCGCTGCCCGCAGCTTCGCTGGCCTGATGCTCTTTAGCACAGCCAAAGAGGCCGAGGCAGAGCATAACGGCTAGTAAAAGAGCCATTATTTGCTGTGTTTTTTTCATTAATTGTGCCTTTCGTCTATCTTTAATAGATTCGTTAGCTAACGCTAACAGGGAATGGTAATTATAATTATTTAAAATTAAAACTTCAAGGTATAAGCCTCTGCTCTATTTGCTATACTTGGCATATGGCTAAGGAGGTCTGTATGGAAGTGAGACGAGCCGTGACTTGCGGCACCCATGCATCAAGCGATGTATTCATCGACTTGCGCCCCGCAGAGGAATTGATTATAGAACTGGATTCGCCACTAATTCAGCAATATGGCGAACATATCGAAAAAATTATCAAAGAAATTTTACAAGCAAAAGGTATTGACAGAGGCCACCTGCGTGTACTTGACCACGGAGCCCTGGATTGCACCATTAAGGCGCGTCTCGAGACCGCCATTGAGAGGAGTGCAGATGATGGACTATAGATCACTACTCTTCATTCCAGGCAATAACCCAGGCATGCTGGAAGCAGCCTGTATACTACCAGCTGATGCCCTGATCCTCGACCTAGAAGATGCAGTTGCTCCACAGGAGAAGGATGCCGCACTGAACCTCGTGGCAAGAGCCATTGAGAATCTTGACTACGGCAAGAAGGCAATCATAGTCAGATTAAATGAGCCGCAGGGACCGCTGTGGCGGCAGGAAGTCAGACGACTGGCGAAGCTGCCGATAGCGGCCTTCATGCCACCGAAGATCACACAAGCTGAAGAACTTCAGATGGTCGCAGATTACCTCGATGAGATTGAAAGAGAATTTCAGCTGCCAGAGGGCAAGTTGCAGCTCATAGCACTCATTGAAAGCGCCACAGGTGTCGTCAACGCCAAGGTCATAGCCCAGAGCAGCAAGCGCCTCAAAGGTATACTACTTGGCGCTGAAGATTTCACGGCAGACCTCGGTGCTACGCGTACGAAGGACGGCAAGGAGATCTTCTATGCCAGAAGTCAGATTCTTTTAGCAGCGAAGTCCGCTGGCATTTTAGCAATCGACACTCCATTCACGGACGCCACTGATCTGGAGGGCCTGGAAGCAGATGTTCAGCTGATCAAGCAGCTCGGCTTCCGTGCCAAGGCCGCAATCTCACCACAACACCTGGCGCTTATTAACCGTTTATTATCGCCATCTGAAACTGAGATAGCCTATGCGCTAGAGGTCTTGGAATGCCTGCATAGGGCAAAAGCCCAGGGCTTAGGAGCAGTTGCCCTGCGTGGCAAGATGCTCGATCGGCCGATTGAATTAAGAGCTATTCAGGTCTGTCGCCTAGCGCTCAAGCTCGGTCTAATAGAGGCAGAAGAAGTCAGTGAATTTAGCGAAGTCTCTGGGGAGGAAGCCTAATGAAAGTCTACTCAGGAAGTCTTGAAAATCTGATCCGAGAGCTCTCGATTAAAGACGGCTCCAGACTATCGTTCCACCATCATATGCGGGATGGGGACTATGTGTTAAATGCTGTTATGGCAGCAGTTGCCGCCAGTGGAGCGAAAAATCTCACGCTCAACGCCTCAGCTCTCTTCAACTGCCATGAACCCTTACTCCAACTAATCCGTGATGGCGTCGTAACAGCCATTGAATGCAATTATATGGCGGCCAAGATCGGACAGGGCATAGCCGCAGGCATTTTAGAGAAGCCTGTGACTTTTAGAAGTCACGGTACACGCCCCGCCGCCATAGCGAGCGGGGAGACCCCCGTAGACTATGCTTTCATCGCTGCACCGCAAGCTGATTATCAAGGTAATCTCTCAGGTAAATATGGTCCCTCCGCTTGTGGCTCACTGGGTTATGCGATGGCAGATGCGGCTTTTGCCAAAAAGGTAATTGCGATCACCGATGACTTATCCGAAACCCCGCTAGCAGACTTCTCCATACCTGGTTCAGATGTCGATCAGGTGGTGGTTATTGATGCCATTGGCGATCCACAGGGCATAGTTTCTGGCACAACGAAGATCAGTCGAGATCCCAAGGCCCTCTTGATGGCCGATATGGCCGTTTCCGCGATAGCGGCGAGTGGCCTGTTGAAGGAGGGCTTCTCCTTCCAAACTGGTGCAGGCGGCGCTTCGCTGGCGACTGCTGCTCGCCTCCGCCAACTGATGCTCAAAGAGGAGATAGAGGGCTCATTCGCGCTTGGTGGGATTACGGGCTACCTTGTCGAAATGCTAGAACAGGGCCTCTTTCAGACTCTCTACGATGTCCAGTGCTTCGACTTGCGGGCGGTCCAGTCAATCCGAGACAATCCCAAGCATCGTGAGGTCTCGGCAATCCACTACGCGGCAGCGAATCCCCGAGGTGCTCTCGTCGACTATCTAGACGTCGTCATCCTCGGTGCTACAGAAATTGACCTGGACTTCAATGTCAATGTCCACACCGATTCAAATGGCTTAATCATGGGTGGCTCTGGTGGTCACTCCGACGCAGCCGCAGGTGCCAAGATCGCCATGATCATTGCGCCATTACTGCGTAGCCGCATGCCCCTGATTGTCGATCGACTGCAATGCATCTCAACCCCCGGCGAGACCATCGACTGTCTGTTGACTCAGTACGGCATAGCCGTCAACCCCAGACGAGCAGATCTGGCGCAGCGCTTTAAGGAGCGTGGACTGCCAGTACTGTCGATTGAAGAATTACAGGCAAAGGCCGAGCAGATAGCGGGTAAGCCCTCTCTAGTTGAGCGCAAGGGGCGTGTGTTGGCTGATATTCTTTATCGAGATGGTCAAAAGATTTCAGAAATAAGACAGTAAATTAAATAACTCCGCCACGGTTGTATACGTAGCGGAGTTATTTCGTGGTGGGTACTACTGGACTTGAACCAGTGACCCCCTGCATGTCAAGCAGGTACTCTAACCAGCTGAGCTAAGCACCCATATCGCCTCACCGCTAAGTGAAGCAATTAGGACTTTACGGAAGATTGCAGCAATTGTCAAGTGCTTTTAGTAAAAATACGGAGAATACACTCTTAAGTAAATTTAGTGAATTCTTGCGTGGGAGCTCGCCCTCGAGTATAATGCGCAAACGGCCAAGTTGAGATTTAAACTGAGATTTAATGGAGGTTATTATGGAGCACGAGAGAAATACTAGAGAAGAAATTTGGGAAAATTGGCGTGACCTCCTCGCTAGTCATAGATATTTAAAATTAAGACATGAATTAGTCGAAGCCAACGAAATTGATATCGCCGATTTCATAGAGGAATTAAATGAAGATGAGGCTGCTGTTGCCTTCCGCCTACTACCGAAAGAATTGGGTGCTGATGTATTTGCCCACCTAGAAGTCCATGTCCAGCAGGCTTTGGCCAAGGCCTTCACTGATATAGAAGTGGCGGAAATGCTGGATAAGCTCTTCGTTGACGATGCAGTCGACTTTCTAGAGGAGATGCCAGCATCAGTCGTCAAGCGCATACTCGCCAATACTGGTAACGAGAAGCGTGATGTCATCAATCATTATCTGCAATATCCTGAGGACTCAGCAGGCTCTATTATGACTGCCGAATTTACCGACTTGAAGAAGCAGATGACGGTTAGTCAGGCTATTGAGCACTTACGCAAAAATGGGCAAGACAAAGAGACGATCTACACCTGTTACGTGATCAATTCTCAGCGGATACTAGAGGGCGTTGTTTCGGTGCGCTCCCTGCTCTTGGCTGATGACAACGAGACCATTGAAAATATCATGGAGACGGACATTGTCAAGGCTCACACCCTAGATGATCAGGAGCAAGTTGCTAATTTATTCCACACTTATGACTTCTTGGCTATACCCGTAGTCGACAATGAGAACCGCCTAGTGGGGATAGTCACCGTTGATGATGCTGTAGATATCTTGCAAGAAGAGGTCACGGAGGACTTCGAAAAGATGGCCGCCATGGCGCCGTCAGAGCGTCCCTATCTGAAGACTTCAATCTTGCATCACGCCAAGCGACGCATTCCCTGGTTGCTGTTCTTGATGATTTCCGCCATGATCAACGGCGGCATATTAGAGCATTTCGAACATGCCTTCATCACCTTACCTGCGCTGATTTTCTTCATTCCAATGATCACGGACACTGGTGGTAATGTCGGTTCGCAGACAGCCACCATGATGATTCGCGGTATGACACTTGGGGAGATTGAGTTCTCCGACCTCTTTAAGGTCATCTGGCAAGAGACGAAGGTCTCACTCCTAATTGGTGCCGTGCTGGCTGTGGTTAACTTCATCAGAATCTATATGGGCTTTGATGCCATCATAGCCTTCACAGTATCCATGGCCCTATTGGTCACAGTCTTCATGTCGGCTGTAGTGGGTGCTATCTTGCCACTAATTGCGAGCAAACTGAAAATGGATCCAGCGATTATGGCAGCCCCCCTGATCACCACCTTAGTGGATGCGGGTGCACTTGTGATTTATTTCTCGATAGCGAGAATGCTACTCTCGGCATTCGGCACTCCAATATAGAGATCCAAAAAGAGGCAATCAACTACTGATTGCCTCTTCTATAGGTAGTCCAGGCGGCTGGATCAGAAGTGGTGGATTCTCAGCACCAATGTCGTCTTCTAGGAAGCGGGCAGGGAAGAGTGAATTACGCCCATACTTCTCACTTATTTGAAATTGACAGCTCTCCAATTTTTCAAGTTTGGCAAGACTTCGCCAGTCTGCAAAAAAATGCTCTTGAATTGGCAGTTCATAGGGCTGCAAGTCAAGTGCCCTAAGCCCAAGAGCACGCACGGGCTTAGCCCAGTCATAGCGCTCCTGAAATAATTTGTAGGCCGAGTGGTAGAGATAGGCAGAAGCGGCGCTGGGATAGTCCAGAGGAGCTTGGTGCTCGCGGGTTAGGAGGTCTCTATCCTTGATATAGATTTGCAGACTGCGTGCCTTGTACTTGCCCTCATAGAGTCTGTAGGCCACCTCGCGAGATAATTTCATTAAAACAGTCTTGACCTCGCGCTCAGTGCTCAGATCGTGGCGGCAGGTTACACCGTTGCCGATAGTCTTGACGGGAATCTTTTCGCCCCAGATTCTCACTTGTGAATTATCGTAGCCATTGGCCCAGCGGTGTAGGCGAAGCCCAGGCTTCCCGAATTTATCCTGGAGCAGTAAGGGATCGGCCATAGCTAGCTCACCTATGGTGAAGATACCGAGACGGGCCAACTTGCGCTTAGTAGCAGGACCGACGCCAAGCAGCTCGGAAGCCGGGCGCGGCCAGATGATTTTCTTGTAATTAGCTTCATCAATGACTGTAGTGGCATCTGGTTTCTTATAATCTGAACCGAATTTGGCAAAGACCTTGTTGAAACTCACACCAACAGAAATACTGAGCTGCAGTTCAGACTTGAGACGAGCTCTCAACTGATCTGCCACGTCCTCGGCTCTGCCGAATAGCTTCTCGCTGCCGCTGAGATCGAGCCAGGCCTCGTCGAGACCATAGGATTCAACGCGAGGACTGTAGTCTCTATAGATCTCCTTCGCCTTCCTAGAATAGTAGATATAGGCCTCATAGTGTGGCGAGACCAGTAGCAGCTTGGGACATTTCTGCTGAGCTTCCCAGATGGCCTCACCCGTTTTGACCCCAGCCTGTTTGGCCAATTCGCTCTTGGCCAGGATGATGCCGTGCCTATCCTTCTGACTCCCGACTACAGCCATGGCACGACCGCGCAATTCGGGCTGTAGGATCATCTCAACAGAGGCGTAGAAGGCATTCATATCACAGTGGAGAATCCTCCTCATAACTAAGCTCCTATCTCTTAAACTAACTTGACAACTACTGCAACTTAGCTGATGATATATGCAACTACTTGCACAGATGATAACTGAAGATAATTGCACTGTCAATGCAGAATATTGCAGTGAGAAATGGAGAAATTGAGATGAATGACAAGCAGAGAGGAGAAGCTCAGAAGGGCTTCGGAGCCAAACTTCGGAAATATCGCCTAGCTCAGGGACTTAGCCAGAGGGCTCTGGCCGAGCGGGTGGGCGTTTCGATAAGGAGCTTGATCAATTACGAGCAGGGCGTCTGTCAGCCCAGGGATCATGAGGTCTTGCGCAGATTGGCTAGAGAGCTGAAGACTTCCGTTGACTATCTGCTTGGGACGAGCGAGCGGAATGCCCTAGAGGCCTACAGTAATACAGCCTGGAATGGGGCAGAGGCCGTAGACGAGTTGGTCAGTAGATTGACGACACTGTTTGCGGGGGGCTATCTCAATGAGCAGGACAGGGATGCTGCTATGGAAGCCATCAGCCAGGCCTATTGGGAATCTTGCCGAGCGAGCAGAGAAGAGCGTTCGAAGCAAGAGGATTAGCTAAATTGGCTAATTTAGCTTACATCTCAGAGGTCTGCGAGGATCTCATTGAGCGGAATCAGAGTAGGAATCCGCAGGAATTGGCCAGGGCAGAGGGTATCCACCTCTATCCCAGAGCTAATTTTCAAGATCTGAGGGGCATGTATCTCGAGGTCAATGGCTGGCCCTGTATCTTCTACAAGGCAAATTTACCAGAGGCTCAGATCCGCGAAGTGCTTGCCCATGAACTAGGACATCACTGCTTGCACCGTGACTACATAGAGGCAGGACAAGAATTTATCGAGTCCAGTCTATTTGATCCTCGCTCTAAGCTAGAGCGAGAAGCTAATTTCTTTGCAGCCGAACTGCTTATTTCAGATGAGTTTTTCTTCGAGCTGCTAGGAGAAGAAGCTGAACTCGCCCATGCTGCATCTGAATCTGGTTACAATATAAATTTTTGGCTCTATAAGGCGAAGTTGTTACAGGATAGAGGTGAGCAGTTAAAATTACCATTTAGTCCCAGCAATGATTTTTGGTAAGGCGCAGGCTGATACACGGGCATTTTGACAACTTTTTTCAGCTTTTCTGAGTTCCTTGTTCACTACTTCATAGTTAGTTTTGCAATCATTCTGTAACAGCTTTTTGCTAAAATCAGCAATTACAGAAGTATTTGATATGCTCTATTATATGTAGGGATTATTTCCCTGCTGGAGGTAATTTTGGCGCGAAAACAAGGTAGAGAATATATAAGAGGCGAAGAAGGCGAGAAATATCCAGATGAGTCAGAGCTGTACGGATTGAACAGTAAGAATCTGAAGTGGATCAAGTTGGCGCTAGCTGTTGCTGTTTCACTATTCTTGATCTTGTTGCTTTTTGCAGCCTTTGTCATGAGTCGCGAGCATCGCGGTGGTCAGGAGAAGGTATCTCTAAACCCAATTAAGGAAGAGGTAACTGAGCTGCAGGTTGAAAAAATTAGCCCGACCACAGAACTGGTGACAGAGCCAGTTGAGACTAGCATAGCCCAAGAATCTGGTCGTGTTGAGAGACACATTAATGCTGAGGAAGCTGCTGCTGTCGTAGCTCAAGTACAGGACCTTTTAGACGTCGGTAAGAGTGTGGAATTAGCCAATGAAGATCTAGACGGCTACCAAATTGGTGTCATGAATGATGTTCAGACCCAGATGGGGGATTACATTAGGCAGCAGGTCCAGGCTCTACAGGCTTCAATTCCTGAAAATCTCGGTATCCAGATTCAAGAAGATACCGTCTCGAAGACACTCGAGATGCCATTATCTGCAGCTTCGGAGATGGGTAATTTTGAAGAAACTGGCGTGCAACTATGGGTATTTGCTGAAATTGCCAATATTCGTCAGGATGCGAATATCAATGCGACTAAACTCGGCGAGGCTATTCGCGGTGACTTCGTCTGGGAGGTCTCAACTAATGGTTCCTGGTCTTATGTAATCTTCCAAGATGGTACGGCAGGTTATATATACAAGGACTTATTACGTGAGGTAGAAGTTGAGCATGAGAGCGTTGAAGTCATTGTTCTTAATTCTTCCGAATTAGATAATTTGACACCACTAGACGCCACCCTTTACTCCAATAACTCGGGTGTGCGAATTCGCAAGGATCCGTCCACGGAAGCTGAAATTATTGGTGAGCTCTACTATGGTGATTCGATCCAGTGTATTGCCTACGGTATAGACTGGTATCAAGTCAGGACTAATAGTGGAGAGATCGGCTATATCTATGGTGATTATCTGCAATTTGAACCACCAGAAGAGTTTGATGTATTCGAACAATCCTCTGGCGAGGAGATCAAGGATCTCGAAGACTTTAAGGATCAGAATGAATGGTATGATGAAGAGGCCGTAGCAGCACAGCCCACAGAGGGTGGTCAGGGTTTAGTAAATTTAGCCCTACAACATGTCGGCAAGGCCTATGTCCTAGGAGCTACAGGTCCAGATGCCTTCGACTGCTCGGGCTTTGTCCAATTTCTCTTAGCTCAGATGGGCGTAACCGTTGGTCGTACGACATGGGACCAGGTGAATGCAGGTACGGGTGTCAATTGGAATGGTGATATAGGCAATCTTCTACCCGGCGATGTCATTTTGCTCGGCAAGGGTACGGACGTCTACCATTCGATGATCTATGTCGGCAACGGACAGATAGTGCATGCTGGCAATGAGTCAACAGGTGTCTGTGTCGACAAGATAGATTGGTATATGGATCAGATAGCTCATGTGAGAAGAATATTCTATTAGAGGAGTGGGCCATTGATGAGAGGCAGACAGAGTAGAGCGAGTAGGCGTGGGAAAACGAAGAAAGTGCAGCGCACGCGAGAGAAGCGCGCCCTGGTACTCACTTTCTGCGCCCTGTTGCTGTGCATAGCTGGTGTCTACCTAGCGTATAAGACGCAATACAGGAGCTTAGAGAAGCAGAATGTCTTGCGCAAGGTTAGTGCAAATGAGGAAGAGACAAAGAGGGCACTTGAGAAAAATACAGTTTCAGAGACGAGTGCCGTCTTTGCGAAGGGTCTGGTGATAGCTGGTGTCAATATTGCTGAGCTTGATATTGCTGAGGCAGTGGCTGAGATTGAAGCTCAATTAAATAAATTGAACTCTTCTAAATTGAAGCTCTACCACAATGACGAAAGTTTGGAACTGCCTGTAGAAGAGCTCGATTTGAAACTGGATTTAGATGAGCTCAAGATCCTTTTAGATGAAGTGTTAAATGATAATCGTAAGGCATTTAAGCTACCAATCACCATCAATGAGCAAGTCAAACTAGAAATAGCCAAGAAGGTGGCTGAGAACTTCGAACGCGACCCTGTCAATGCCTACTATGGTGAGCGCGAGGCCAGTGGCAAACTGAAGATCAATCCCGAGAAAACAGGTTATGAATTAAACGAAGACACCTTCTTCAGGAATCTGGAAGATGAGCTCTCACAGAATTTAAAACTTAGAAAATTTGCTGTGCCGTTGAAGGAGATTGAGGCAGAAGTAACTGCCTCAGATCTCAGTGCGGAATATGTGTTCTTGGCTTCAGCCTATACCAATGTGCCATATTACGATGCCAATCGAATCCACAATCTGGTGCTCTCTTGCGAGAAGATCAATGGAACTATTGTCTCGCCTGGGCAGATATTCTCCTTTATGACGGCCATGGGTAATTTCGGACCAGCTGACGGCTGGGCAAATGCAGGTATGCAAGCCGATGGTATTGATACTGCAGGCCTAGGCGGCGGAATTTGCCAGACCTCTACAACTCTCTTTCAGGCCTCCGTACTGGCGGGCTTGGACATCATAGAGGCCCATAATCACGACCTGCCCTCAGACTATTGTAAGCAGGGCACCGATGCCATGGTGGCCTATGGCTGGGCAGATTTGAGAATTCAGAATAATCTCTCAGGACCAATTAAGATCATCGCCTACTTCAGTAATCCCTCAGTGATTTTCGAGATCTATGGTCCAGCAAGAGAGCCTGGCGTGGTCACGGAGCTCTATGTCGAAGAGTCAGAGGGTGACGAGCCAGGACCCACCGAGACCAAGATCAGTGCTGATTTGGCTAAGGGTGAGACTTCAATTTTCAGAAAAGAGCGCTCTGGCAAGAAAACTAGCTTGTACAGGTTGTGGCTGCAGAATGGTCAGGTGATTCGCAAGGATCTCATAGTTCACTACAGCTATCCTGCCTTCTCAGAGATTAAAGTCATCAGCAAGGCGGATGAGGAGAAGGAGACGAAGGAGAGCGAGAGCAAGGAGAGCAGCAGAGATAAGTATGATTACGACTGGCCCAAAGAGAGTTCGAGACCCTCTAAGAGCCCAGATTACGATTATGATCTGCCCTAAAACGTTCTAGAACCTGACGGTTGATTTCGATTATAGGGAGCTTATCTAGAGCGGCTTCTGGATAGTAGAAGCCAGCAGCGCTGTGTACGGATAGTTTAAAATCTCTTTGAGCTGACAAATTAATTTTGAAAATTGCGAGATTTAGCCGGAGGTCTTCTCGCTCATCGATGATTATAAATTCAGGCTCATCAGGAATTTCTGCGCTGTCTACGTTGAGACCAAGCTCTTCTTGTAATTCTCTTTGCAAGGCTTCTTGAAGACTTTCACCTGTTTCGACCTTTCCACCAGGAAACTCATATCTACCAGCGAGATACTGCCCCTCGCCACGGCATGCCAAGAATAGCTTATCTTCACTAAAGAGAGCTGCGGCGACTACGAGTATTTCCTTTTTTAATTCAAATTCACCGCTCTTGTACAATTTTCTACTGCGATATGGACCGTGATAGTCAGAGCCGCCAGTTCGTGCTAAGCCTAGACATAAAGCATAGGCGGAAATTTGCGCAATTTCTGCTGGCGTGCAGTCTCCGTGCCAGACCTCTAAGGCGGCTAAACCAGCTGCTTTAAGTTCTTTTAATTTCTGGAAAGTACTCTGCTCAAGAGCCGCTTCAGTGGGTTCAGGGAAATAGCCGTAGAGGGCGGGATGGGCTAGGGCAGAGATGCCATTTGCGGCAGCGACCTCCTCAATTGCTCTAAAAATAGAAAATTTCTTCTTCGGGATATAAGCGGCTTGACCATTGCCTAATAATTTGGCAAAAGCCTCGTCTACTGTTGCAAAGTACCCCGCCTCGACTAAGGCCATGGCAAAGTGTGGCCGCCCGACTAGGCTATGTCGTTTTTTTAGCTGTTCATAGTTAATGGCATAGCCAAGCTGTATTAGGCGTTCTGCCAAGCTCTGGTTGCGCACGGCCCTAAGCTGGCGCTGTTCTTCAAGCACTCTGGCAAATTGCCTTGCACCCTGCTCGTCAAAGTAGCTTAGAAGATGGACTTCCTCACCTTTAAAATCCACAGAAATTTCACTTCCGTAGAGCTTTGGGCCCTCATAGCCGAGCTTGGCCAGACTAGCGTGGAAGCTCTTTTGACCAGCAAGGCTGTCGTGATCGGTTAGACAGACAGCCTTGAGGCCTTGCTGAAGGCAGGCTTTTGCCAGCTTTGCGGGCGAATAAGTTCCATCTGAGGCCGTAGAGTGGAGATGGAGGTCGAAGGCGTTGTTCAATAAAAATTCTTCATTCAATAGATAGCGCCGAAAGTCGCCTGGGGGATAGGCGTCGCCGAGTCCTTGTCGATATGCTTTCGGTCCGGCCACTAATCATCTCCTCTTAGGAATTCGCTGACTATGTAGCGTGGCCTGGACTTGACTTCGTTGAAGAGCTTGGCGATGTAGACGGCAAGTAGGGAGAGGGCCAATAGTGTGGCGCCGCCGATCATTAATTGGAGGAGGATGACGGTGGTGAAGCCCGTCGCAGACTCACCTCTAAAGAAGTGTAAGAGGGTCTGGATGCCAAGGATTAGGAAAAATAGCCAGAGCACAGCAGCCATCAGGGGGATGAGGAGGAGGATCTTGGCTGAGAAGCTAGTAATTGCCGAAATTGAGAGTTTCAGCAAGGAGAAGAAATTCCAGCTGCTCTGACCATGCTCACGATCTGCCACGGTGAATTCGAAGTCATGACGCTTGAAGCCTAGCCACTGGCTGAAACCTCTGAAGAATAATTCGCGCTCGGATAATTTGTACCAGGCTTCAATGACCGCCCTGTCCCAGAGTTGGAAGTCTGAAGAATTCTTCAACTCAAAGCCGGTTAATTTATCAAATATCTTATAGAAGAACTTGGCCTTGATCTTCGCTCCCCAGCTCTCTTTTTGACGATGGCTCTTGCGGCCAGCGACAATTTGATAGCCAGCGCGCCAGTGCTCTAGCATTGCTTTGATGTATTCAGGGGGGAATTGTAGGTCGCAGTCCAAGATAATAGCAGCTTGACTGTCTGGGCTGATGGCATCGAGGCCGCAGGCAAGAGCAGCCTCCTTGCCGAAGTTTCTGCTGAGTTTCAGAATCTTCAGGCGCGGCTCAGCTTCCAGGCACGCCTTGAGAATCTGCCAGCTTTCGTCAGTAGAGCCATCATCAATGAAAATAAACTCGTATTCATAATTGCTGTCTAGCACCTCTTGAAGCTTGGTCAGCGTATGAGGAATTTGAGTTGCTTCGTTATGTGCAGGTATGATCAAAGAGATGAGCATTATAACCTCGAAAAATGCCCGCATTTCAGTTCGTTTAAATTGCCGAAAATGGGCGGATTTGCTATATTTATTCTAGCACTATGAGTATAGCATAGGCTTTCTGGACTGCCACCTAAGACAGGCCTAGAAGAGCCTTATACTGTAAGGTAGGAAGGCATATTATGACACAAGTACGTAAAGCAAGCATTGACAATCTCAAGGATTTACAAGGTAAGCGAGTTCTAGTTCGCGTCGACTTCAATGTTCCTTTAAGTCAGGACAAGACCGAGATCACGGATAACCGTCGAATTCGTGCGGCCTTACCGACGATTCAGGCCCTGAGAGATCGGGGTGCCAGAGTCATTTTGATCACTCATCTCGGACGTCCGAAGGGTCGAGATCCGATCTATAGCACGCAAATTCTCGCCACTGAATTATCTCGTCTAGGAGGTTTTCCGGTGCGCCACTGCTCTGCAGAAATTGGCCCCGAAGTACAGGCTGAAGTAGACAAGCTTCAAGACTCTGATGTTCTTTTGCTGGAAAATATCCGCTTTGACAAGGCAGAGAAGAAGAACGACCGTGACTTTGCTCGCAAATTAGCCGAGCTCGGTGACTACTATGTCAACGATGCCTTCGGCACGGCGCACAGAGCACATGCCTCCACAGCTGGTTTGGCAAATTTCCTCTACCCAGTCGCAGGTTATCTGATGCAGAAGGAAATTGAGGTCATGCAAGAGACTCTGGAAAATCCAGAACATCCTTTCGTCGCCATCCTTGGCGGAGCGAAGGTCTCCGACAAGATTGCTGTCATCAAGAATCTCTTGAAGAAGGCCGACCAGATCTTAATCGGTGGTGGTATGGCATATACCTTCTTGAAGGCACAGGGGCACGAGATCGGCAAATCCATCTGCGAAGAGGATAAGCTTGACTTGGCCAGAGAGCTTCTAGATTTAGCCGAGGCCAGAGGTGTGCAGATAGTCCTACCTGCAGATACCGTGGCGGCTAGTGAATATTCCGCAACAGCAGTCGGTGTCACCGTATCCTCTACGGCGATTGCCGATGACCTGATGGGCCTGGATATCGGACCTGAGACTGTACAGCAGTTTTCTGAATACATCGCCGCCGCCAAGACAGTGGTCTGGAATGGACCACTTGGTGTCTTTGAATTCCCACAATTTGCGATCGGTACGAATGCCGTGGCGGAGGCCGTGGCCAAGAGCAATGCCACTTCCATAATTGGTGGTGGTGACCTAGCTGCTGCTGTTGAGCAGTCGGGCGTTGCCGATCAGATCAGTCATATTTCAACTGGTGGCGGAGCTGCTCTCGAGATGCTAGAAGGCAAGAACCTACCTGGTATCGCCGCTCTCGAAGCACCAAATAGAGCTGTTATTCCCGCTGGCAATTGGAAGATGAATCTTGAGGCCCCAGATGAGGCTAGAGCCTTCTTTAACGAATTTATCGAGAGCTTGGACAGCGCTCCAGAGAAAATCATTTTCGCAGTCCCATTTACCGCTCTTGAAGCAGCAGTGAGCGCTACTGCAGGCACGAAGATCTTCATAGGGGCAGAGAATATGAATCAACATGCTGGTGGCACCTATACAGGTGAGATCTCACCGCGAGCTCTCGCCGCCATGGCTGTTCCCTATGTCATCCTCGGTCACTCTGAGCGCCGCCAATACTTCAACGAGACTAATAGCCTGCTAAATGAGAAGGTCAAGGCCGCCTTGCACTGGGGCTTGAAGCCGATCTACTGCTGTGGTGAGAGCCTGGCAGAGCGTGAGGCTGGTGCTACCTTAGATGTTATCAGAGAGCAGATTATCGAGGGGCTGGCAGGTCTCAAACCTACAGATTTCTGGAAAATCGCCATAGCCTACGAGCCAATCTGGGCTATTGGCACAGGTAAGACGGCAACATCTGCAGAGGCAGAAGAGGTCTGCGCCTTCATCAGGAAGCTGGTGGCAGAGCAGTTCTCCGCAGAAGCGGCAGAACAGGTACACATCCTCTACGGCGGCTCAGTCAAGCCAGATAATGCGGCAGAATTATTCACCATGCCCAATATCGACGGCGGCTTAGTCGGCGGTGCCAGCATGAAGGTCAAGGACTTCATCGCCATCGTGACAGAGGCGAAGAAATTGGAGTCCAAATATTTAAAATAGTGACGGCCGTCATAGGCAGTGCATTCTGCCTGATTAATAATTAATGTGCTATAATACTAGGTCGAAGTAAGCTTTGCACCGAAAAAGGAGAGAATTTTATGGCAAAGAAGAAGACGTTTATGACCATGGATGGAAATACCGCCGCGGCGTATACATCGTATGCGTTTTCGGAGGTAGCGGGTATCTACCCAATTACACCATCCTCGCCGATGGCAGACTATGTTGACCAATGGGCACAAGGTGATCGCAAGAACATCTTTGGCCAGACCGTCAATGTTATTGAGATGCAGTCAGAAGCTGGTGCAGCGGGTGTTGTACACGGCTCGCTAAACACTGGTGCCCTGACCACTACCTATACAGCATCACAGGGTCTGCTTCTGATGATTCCCAATATGTATAAGATTGCCGGTGAGTTATTGCCAGGCGTCTTCCACGTTTCAGCACGTGCGATTGCTACCCACGCCCTATCGATCTTTGGCGACCATTCTGACGTCATGGCTTGTCGCCAGACTGGTTTTGCCATGCTCGCATCATCATCAGTACAGGAAGCCCACGACCTTGCAGCTGTCGCCCATTTGGCAGCTATTAAGGGCCGCGTGCCATTCCTGCACTTCTTCGATGGTTTCAGAACCTCACACGAGATTCAGAAGATTGAGATCATGGACTATGAGGACCTCGGCAAATTAGTTGACATGGATGCTCTTGAAGCCTTCCGTGCCCGTGCCCTGAGTCCCAACCACCCGTCTGAGCGTGGTACAGCCCAGAACCCAGATATCTTCTTCCAGGCCAGAGAGGCTTCTAATATCTACTACGACAGGCTGCCCGCCATTGTCGAGGAGTATATGGACGAAATCTCCAAACTGACTGGCAGAGATTATAAATTCTTTAACTACTATGGAGATCCCGAAGCAGAAGAAGTAATAATTTGCATGGGTTCAGTAGTGGACACAGTGCGTGAGGTCATCGAATATGCCAACGCCAACGGTGAGAAGCTCGGTGTAGTCAGCGTTCACCTCTATCGTCCATTTGTCAGTGAAGCTCTACGCAAGGCTATTCCTGCCAGCTGTAAGCGCATCGCTGTCCTCGACAGGACTAAGGAGCCAGGTGCTCCAGGCGAGCCACTCTATCTCGATGTGGTCAATGCTTACGCAGGCCAGGCCAATGCCCCCGTCATTGTCGGTGGCCGCTATGGTCTAGGCTCTAAGGATACAACTCCAGCGCAGATCTTCTCTGTCTATGACATGTTGAAGAACGAGCCCCGCCACAACTTCACTATCGGTATCAATGATGACGTAACCCATCTGAGCTTAGAACCCTGCCGTGAATGCCCAGACGTCTCTCCTGAGGGAACCTTTGCAGCGCGCTTCTGGGGACTAGGCTCTGACGGTACTGTCGGTGCTAATAAGAACTCCATCAAGATCATCGGTGATCATACCGACATGTACGCCCAAGCTTACTTCAGCTATGACTCCAAGAAGTCTGGCGGTATTACGATTTCTGACCTTCGCTTTGGCCACCAGCCAATCAAGGCCCCATATTTGGTCAACTCGGCGGACTTCGTTGCCTGCCATAATCAGAGTTATATCGATAAGTACGATATGTTGAAGGATCTCAAACCTGGTGGAGTCTTCCTCTTGAACACCCAGTGGGATGAGGCAGGTCTCGAAGAGCATCTACCAGGCCAGGTTAAGCGCTATCTAGCTGAGAATAAGATCAATTTCTACACTATCGACGCTGTGAGTCTCGCCTCTGAAATTGGACTTGGCCACAGAATCAACACGATTTGTCAGGCTGCCTTCTTTAAGATCGCACCAGTTATCCCGATTGAGGATTCTGTGAAGTACATGAAGGAAGCCATTGTGAAGTCCTACGGCAACAAGGGTGAGCGTATAGTCAATATGAACTACGATGCAGTTGATGCCGGAGTTAAGAATGTCAAGAAGATTGAGATCCCCGAGCACTGGCTCAATGCAGAAGACGAAATTCTGCCAGTCCTTGAGGCTTCCGACTTCTACAAGAATATTGCCCACCAGATGCTATCTCAGCAGGGCGACTTGCTCCCAGTCTCGGCCTTTGCCGATAGAGCTGATGGTACCTTCCCCGAGGGCACCACACAGTACGAGAAGCGCGGTATTGCCGTCAACATTCCCGTCTGGCAGTCAGATAAGTGTATCCAGTGTAATCAGTGCTCCTATGTCTGCCCGCACGCCGTCATCCGCCCCTTCCTCTTAGATGAGGCTGAAGCCGAGCGTCTGGGTGAGCAGATGGAGCTCAAGGATGGCACCAAGCCATATAGTGAATACAAGTATAGAATTCAAGTTTCAGCCCTCGACTGTACTGGTTGTGGTTCTTGCGCCAATGTCTGCCCAGCTAAGGAGAAGGCCCTGATCATGGAGCCTCTAGAAGAGCATATGGCAGAGAAGGATAACTGGGATGAGCTGATCAAGCTGCCTCGCAAGAAGAACCCCATGAATAAGAACAGTGTCAAGGGTTCGCAGTTTGAGGAGCCACTCTTCGAGTTCTCTGGCGCCTGTGCGGGCTGTGGTGAGACCCCTTATGTCAAGCTGGTTACGCAGCTCTTTGGCGATCGTCTCCAGATTTCAAATGCCACGGGCTGCTCCTCAATCTACGGTGGTTCTGCACCATCTACCCCCTATAAGGCGAATACCGAGGGCCGCGGTCCTGCTTGGGCCAACTCTCTCTTCGAGGATGCAGCAGAGCATGGTCTCGGCATGCACCTCGGTTCGAAGCAGCTGAGAGAGCGCGCTAAGCAGCGCCTCGAGGCTCTACGTGAGAGCGAAATCTCAGCTGATCTCAGCAGCGCTATCGATATTTACCTAGAAAACTACGATAACAGCGAAACTACAGTTGAAGTTTCCGAAAATCTTCGCAAGATGCTAGAGAAAGAAGCAGTTAGCAATGCCGAAGCCAAGTCTCTTCTATTGCTCAGCGACTACTTCGTCAAACGTTCTTCCTGGATCTTCGGTGGTGACGGCTGGGCCTACGATATTGGCTACGGTGGCTTAGACCATGTTCTGGCAACTGGTGAGGATATCAATGTCTTGGTCCTCGACACCGAAGTCTACTCGAACACTGGTGGTCAGGCCTCGAAGGCAACCCCACTTGGTGCTATCGCCCAGTTTGCCGCTGGTGGTAAGGCGCTCAAGAAGAAGGATCTCGGCATGATGGCAGTGACCTACGGCTACGTCTACGTTGCCCAGGTGGCCATGGGTGCCAATCAGAGCCAGACACTGAAGGCTATTTCTGAGGCTGAAGCCTGGCCAGGTCCATCTATTGTCATCGCCTACTCACCCTGTATTAACCACGGTATCCGTGGCGGCTTGACCATTTCTCAAACCAGAGAGAAGGATGCAGTTGAGAGTGGTTACTGGCACCTCTGGAGATACAATCCTGAGCTTAAGAGCAAGGGTAAGAATCCCTTCGTTCTGGATTCCAGACCGCCGAAGTACGACTACCAGAGCTACTTGATGAGCGAAGTCCGCTACACCTCTCTGTCCAAGCGCTATGATGCCGAGACAGTCGAGAAGATTTTCGACTCAGCAGCAGAAGCAGCAGCTGAGCGCTATGACACCTACTTGCGAATGGCCGCCATGGACTACAGCAAGAAGGAAGAAAAATAGGCTAAAATCAGTCAAAATATACGGCCTCTGTCAGTCACAACAGAGGCCGTTTTTTTTATTATAATGTTACGCAGGAGGAAGTGATCTCATGAAGCATACTGGGGCAGACGAATTGCAAATTACGCTTGAGCGGCAGGCAGCTAGTGGTGAATTTCTAATTCCAGAACGCTTGATTTTAAAATATCTTGCTGAACTTTCAGGACCTGCCTTGAAATTATTTTTAATCTTGCAGTATGTGGCGCAATGTCATAGCTTCATGCCAGGTCCAGAGGAAATTCAAGCTCTGGCGGGTTTCGGCCGTGCGGATTACCAGAATGCCTTAAACGAGCTCTTAACCAGGCAATTACTGCGCTTTAGTAATCGGAAGTATTTCTTACAGGATCTGCGCTTTGACCTAGCAGAAGTAGTGCCTACAGTGAAGCGGGAAGAGCTCCGAGCTGAGTCAGCGGATGCTGAGGTGGCTGCTAGAGAAGAGGTCATTCGTCAGATCAATGATAAGTTCTTTTCTGGAACCATGGGCTCTACGGCATATCACGATATCGAGCGCTGGTTTAGTGAGTATCAATTTTCTCCCTACGTTGTCTATGCTATTTTTTCAGAGGCCGAATACAATGGGGCGAAGGGCAGCCTAGCCTATATGAGGGCTATTGCCGATAACTGGCATCGTCTGGGTATTCGCAGCTATGAAGATCTGAATGCGCATATGGACCAGAGAGAGGAGGGCCGCAGTTTGAAGGCAGAAATTAAGAAACGTTTGAATCAGCATTCGCCATTGACTAGCTACCAAGAGGAGCTTATCGATAAATGGTCTAATGAATGGGGCTTTGACTTCGCTGTCATCGATCGTGCCCTGGCTGAGACGGCGAAGACCAGCAATGCGAACCTAGCCTATGTCGATAAAATTCTTCAGAGCTGGCATGAGGTCGGCATCAAGGATATCGAGGGTGCTGAGCAATACATGGCCAATTGGCAGCGCTGGCAGAATAAAAGAGAGAGTAGGCGCAGTCAGAAACCACGTAATGTCAAGAATTTCAAGGGTAGAGGCGAGAAGTTTGATCAGCAAGATGGTTTACAGTGGTTGGACGGCAATAGAGAGGATAAATAGCTTTGGGTCTAAATAGAGAGATTAGACGAATCCTGGAGAGAAGAAGGCAAGAGGTCTTCGATCGTCAAAGCCATAATCAAGAAGAGCTGATGCAAGATGTCGAACTAGAGAAATTGCGAAACGAAGTCAATTTAGCAGGTATCAGCTATGTTTTGAGTAGTTTGAACTCCTCTAATGATAGGCTTAAGCGCGAAGCGGACTTCCAGGACTTAAAATTAGAATATCTGCAGGAAGAAGCGAGGGTCAAGCGAGAACAGGGCATAGAGGAACTTGAGTACATTTGTCCCGTCTGCCGAGACATAGCCTATTTAGAGAATGATCTAATCTGTAATTGTATCTGGCCAGAGCTGCGCAGACGCCTAGATCCTCGTCTAAACTTTCTGCCACCAGAGGGCTGTGAGCTTAGTAATTTTTCGACTGAGATCTTCAGTGATGAGAGTTCTGAGCATTGGTATAAGGCTAAGTTATCGCCGAGGATGGCAGCTCGGAGGATCAAGCAATTCATTGCCAACTATGTCGCAGATTTTCCCCAAGTTAATCATCTTTATATCTACGGGCAGGCAGGGACTGGCAAGTCTCACTTATTAGCCACATTGGGCAATGAGGTCTTGAAATTGGGTCATCAAGTTGCCTTTCTGACCGCAGATAGATATTTCGATATCTTAGATCAGAAGAAATTTCTAGAGTTAAATTTCAGCCCAGATCCTGAGCGTCTGGACTTAAATCGAAGACATCGAGAACTGCTCGCCGATGCGAAATTGCTGATCATAGACGACCTCGGCATTGAAAGCACTTCGGAAGATCACTATCGCTTCCTCCTTCAGCTCTTAGACTCTAGCCAGAAGGGAGTGCGAAGAATTGCCTTTGCGAGTAATCTCGATCCCAATGAGATTCAAGATCATTATGGTGAACGGGTGGCTTCTCGCCTAGTCAATCAATTCCAGAACCTCCAGCTGATGGGCCCAGATCTCAGAGGGATGGTCTAGTTATGCGCTTTAGCATAGGTAATGACATTGTCTCTATAGAGCGCTTTGCAGAGAAGTTAGAACGAGGTGCCGCCAGGCTTTTACCACGCTTGTTTACCGAACGTGAGCTACTTGCTGGCGAAGGACAGAATGCAGCCTATTGGGCTGTGCGTTTTGCGGCTAAAGAGGCCATGGCGAAAGCGCTGGGTACTGGTATTATGAACGAGAAGCTTGGCTTCCACGATCTAGAAGTTTGCAAATTGCCATCAGGAGCGGTGGAGTTTTCTTTCTCTGAGAGAGCTAGCAAATTACTTACTGCGGGAGGCTGGCAGGGACATAAGCTGTCCTTGAGTCACGATTGCTTTGCACTCGCCACAGTGCTGATTTGGGGTGCAGATGGAGAAACTTAGATCATTATTAAAGAAAGAAATTAATATACGCGAAAACAGAGCAATTCCCGCTTGGCTAATCGCCTTGTTGGTATTTGTACTAATCCTCGGGCTCCTTCTGTTCTCGCCTAAATTATTCAAGACGGCCAATGAAGGGCGCAATGCGGAGCAACTTCCTTCCGGCAAGCGAATTTATGGCGAGTCTGCCGCAGTTGTCACAGCCAGACAGACTGGCGTATTTGCGCAGCCAGATAGGCGAGAGCTTAGGCTGTGCTCGCTGATCTATAACGAGGTGGTGGAGGTTTTAGACCAGAGCAGTGGTCGTTTCTGGAAGGTACGTTTGCCGTCTGGCCTGGAAGCTTATGTCGAGGCTGAGGATTTAAGTCTGGACACCGACTGCGTTGAGCCAGAACTAGCTTATTATCGCGCCCTGGTCATTGGTCGAGAGAAGCGTTTGTTCTCGCATGCGAAGAAGGGGGAACTCTTACAAATCGTGCCATTGGGTGCAAGCCTCTATGCTGATTATCGCTCGGCGGATCTTCTGAGGATTAGGCTTCCCAATGGCAGAAGTGCTTGGGCCTCTACTGATGATCTAGAGCTGACGTCTGTCAATGAGTCTAAGCAGTTGACTCGGACTGAGGCGCTAAGCCGCTTCAGAACCTCGCTAATGGCCTTTCACTCAGCGCCCTATTTACCCGGGCAGATGACTATTGACGGCATAGATTTACCAGGTGCTGTCAAGCTCTCAGCCAAACTCTGTGGTCTGGACTTGCCAAGGCGCTTAGAAGATTTGATGAACTTCAAGGAGCATATCACCATTGGCAAGGATGCTGAAACAGGCTTGCCAGATTTTAAGCAATTACAGCCAGGGGACCTCTTATTTTTCAGAACTTATGATGGTGCTGGAAAGGAAACCTTCTTACTGGCGGTTTTAATGGATGACGAGATAGTCCTTATGGCGAAGTCAAATTCCAGTATTATTGGTCTCTGGGATTTGAGCAACGACAGTGAGCAGAAGAAGAATCTGGCTTTTGCCATTAGGCTATTTGAAGATTGGCAAGACTAGCTTGTGACTTGGTGTTAAAATAAGATAAATATAGATGGAGGCGAAGATATGAGGAAAGTTGAAGAGTTACCACAAGTCAGAGTATTTGATCACCCATTAATTCAACATAAGGTCACCCACCTGAGGATGAAGGAGACAAGCACGAAGGAGTTTCGTGAACTGACTTCCGAAATTGCCATGCTGATGACTTATGAGGCCTGCCGCAGTCTACCGCTGCAAGAAATAGAAATTGAGACCCCGATTTGCAAGACAACTGGCAAGGTCCTAGCTGGCAAGAAACTGGCACTGGTGCCAATTTTACGGGCGGGTCTCGGCATGGTTGAAGGTGTAATGAACATGGTGCCATCAGCAAGAGTAGGCCACATTGGTCTCTACCGTGATCCCGAGACCCTAGAAGCTGTGGAGTACTACTGTAAGTTCCCGCAGGATATCTCGGAGCGCCATGTCTTCTTATTGGATCCCATGCTGGCGACAGGTGGCTCGATTCTGGCAAGTCTTGAATTTTTAAAGAAGCGCAATATAGAGCAGATCTCACTACTCTGCATTATTGCGGCCAGACCTGGTTTGGAGAAGGTCGTCGAGGCACATCCAGATGTCGACATTTACTGTGCCGCCCTGGATGAAGAGCTGAATGACCACGCCTACATAGTTCCAGGCTTAGGTGATGCAGGGGACCGCCTATTCGGTACTAAATAATAGAAAATCAGGATAATAGATAGATCAAAAGGCCACCCTAGGGTGGCCTTTTACTAAGAAAAAATCAAAAGGAGTTCTAAAAATTTCAACTAGGCACGCTGAACTTTGTCAGAACGGAGGCAGCGAGTGCATACGTGTGCTGTGCACGGAGTGCCATTCTCTTTAACAATTCGCACCTTGCGTACGTTGGGACGTTGCTTGACCTTCGCACGACGCGAAATCTGTGAACGAGTGATTGAAATCTTACGTCCAAAGAACATGTCCTTTTCACAAATATCACATTTGGCCATTTCTCCACCTCCTGCCTGAAAAATTAGAGCAAAAGACGCTGTCTTCTGCTGCTGCATTTGAAATAATAGCATAGGCAAAAGCCTGATGCAAGTAAAACAAGAAAAATTTAAGCTCTCTTTTGGAGGGCGGTTTCACTTGCTGCGAGTTCCTGGGCCTTGGCGATTCTCTGCTCGTCCTCAGGATTGATTAAACCCTTGGTAATAGCCTTCGTTGGGCAGACACGCTTACAGGCGCCGCAGTGACGACAGAGATCCTGATCGATCACGGCCCTATTTTCAACCATACTGATCGCATCGAAGGGACAGGCTCTGACGCAGGCTCGGCAGCCAATACAGCCGATGTCGCACTTGCCTCTGACGTCTTTACCAGGTAGTGGGTTCGAGCAGCGCACAAGGAAGAGGTCCGAGTACTTCGGCATCATCTGGATAATTTCCTTCGGACAGGCCTTGACACAGGCCTTGCAGGCGATACAGCGCTCTGGATCGATTCTGGCGAGATCATCGATGATTTCGATGGCCCCGTAGTCACAGGCGCGCTTACAGTCGCCTAGGCCGATGCAGGAGAACATACAGGCACCTGGGCCTGCAAAGAGGGCTGCAGCTGAGGCACAGGAGTCTGAACCGCTGTATTCATAGCGCTGGCGCTCGTAGTAGCAAGAACCCTGGCAGAGGACCTGGGCAACCTTGGGGACGAAGGCCTTGGCCTCCAGACCCAACTTAGCAGCTAGTTCCTGAATGACTTCCTGACCGCCTGGCGCACATTTGTTGATATCCTTATCGGCACCGCAGGCCAGAGCCTTGGCATAACCTGAACAGCCAGAGTAGCCGCAGCCACCGCAGTTGACGCCGGGTAGGATTTCGAGGATCTCAGCCTCAGTCTCATCCTTCTCGGTATGAAACAGCTTGAAGATCAAGACGATGATTAGGCCAAGCAGTAAAGCGACCGTCCCGACAAGGAGGACCGCTGTGATTATTGGTTGCAAGAGAAATACTGGCATCTGTTCCTCCTATCCAAAGAGATTCTCGACTAGGCCCTTGAAGCCCATGAAGCTCATAGAGACAATACCCGCTGAGATCAGGGCGATGGGAAGACCCTTGAGAAATTCTGGTGGTTCGGCATCTTCAAGACGCTGCCTGACACCAGCGAAGAGGAACATCGCTAGCATGAAGCCGAGACCTGCACCGAGGCCATTTACGAGAGCTTGGACGAAGCTCAGCTCCTGATCGATGTTCAAGAACATGACACCGAGGATGGCGCAGTTTGTGGTGATCAGTGGCAGGTAGATGCCGAGGGCGTTATAAAGAGCTGGCAGCAGCTTGTGCATAATGGCCTCAATGACCTGAACAGTTGAGGCGATAACCAAGATGAAGACCAAGTTATCAAGGTAGGTCAGATTAAGCGGCGCCAGTAGTAGGTGATAAATTGGATAGGTGACGGCAGTTGCCACTAGCATGACGAAGGTGACAGCTGCAGACATGCCCATGGAGTTTTTCAGATTCTTCGTCAGGCCGAGGAATGAGCAGATGCCGAGAAACTTCGAGAGGACTAGGTTATCGACCAGGATAACACTGAATAAAATCATCAATAGAGTTTTCATCTACTTAGCCTCCTCACTAGCTTCAGCTTGACGTTTCTGTCCCTCTGCACCAGTAACGGCTTCGGGACCGCGAATCCGCTCTTTGCGCTCCGCCGTCTGACGATCCTGCCCAGCATAGGCCGATTCGACCTTATCCAGTTGAATCCGCGGTGCCTTCTCCGCCGTATACGGCTCGTCAGTATAGAGCTTCTTCATCAGAAGCTGGCTGAAGGCAATCAAAATACCGAAGATGATGAAGCCTCCTGGCGGCAGGACAAAGAGGGTCATTGGCTTGAGTCCAATCGCCTCTAAAAAGGTCAATTTGTAACCAAAAGCCGAACCATTGCCCAAGAGCTCACGCAAGAGCCCGATGCTGAAGAGGGCGGCTGTGAAGCCAAGGCCCATGCCGATACCATCAATCATCGCAGCTAAGGGCTTATTCTTGCTGGCAAAAGCCTCAGCTCGTCCAAGAATGATGCAGTTAACAGTGATCAGCGGTATAAAGATACCGAGTGCCTTGTCGAGATCAGGCAAGAAGGCCTGCAAAAGGAATTTCAAGATGGTGACAAAAGACGCAATGATCGTAATGAAGGCGGGAATTCTGACCTTATCAGGAATTAATTTTCGCAAAAGCGAGATAACCAGATTGGCCGAGAAAAGGACGAAGGTCGAGGCCAGGCCCATGCCGAGTCCATTGACTGCAGAAGTTGTGACAGCGAGAGCTGGACAAGTTCCTAATAGCAGGGCTAAAAGCGGGTTCTGCTGTAAGAGGCCACGGGTCAGTACTTTCTTGATTTCTGTCTTAGCCATATTAACCTCCTAATCCTCAAGACTTCTAAATGCCTCAGCGGCGATATTGACCGCTTCACAGACAGCCTCAGAAGAAATAGTTGCACCTGAGATGGCATCAATCTGCAGGGGCTCCAGCTCTGGATTGGCGTTCTTCTGGGCTTTTGCATAATAGTAATTAAAGGCGCTCTGCTCACTAAATTGCGCTCTAAACTCATCTTCTTCAATGCGCTTACCAAGTCCTGCCGTCTCATCGTTGTCGCCAACGAGAATTGCGAGCAGCTGGCCTTCAGGGTCAAAGGCCGAGAGCACGGGCACCAATTTCCCGTAGCCCTTAACTGAGGCCTGGATCAAGTAACCCTGTAGCTCACCATTCGCATAGGCGGCTTCAAAGAGCTCAAGTTCATGACCGCTGGGCAATGCTTGGTAGTCGACTGGCTTGAATTCGTCGGCGGTACTGAAGAGGATTTGCTTATTAGCCATCAAAGCTTCTTGCTCGAGTCTAGCCCGCCGCTCTGCAGTTAGCTCATAAGTCATAGCTAGACAGGTGGTGGCGAGCAGGCAGATGACGAAGAGGACGAGGGCTGGCATGATACCGCGATCCTTTAGAGCTGTGCGCTTAGCCATGGGCCACCTCCTGCTTCGATAAATGATGACTTAGAGGTTTCTCACGACAGATATTATTGAGGTGAGGGGTCAATATATTCATGACGAGAATAGAGTAGGAGACACCTTCAGGGGTTGCACCATAGAGCCTGATGAGGGCAGTGATGATACCACAGCCGAGGCCAAAGAAGAACTTGCCCTTCGGCGAATAAGGCGTCGTCACGTAGTCTGTAGCCATGTAGAAGGCACCGAGGATCAAGCCACCAGATAAGAGATGAAAGAGAGGATTCTGGCCTGCGATCCAGACGATGAGCATGGTTGAACCGATGAAGGCCAGCGGAGTCCAGGGGTCAATGACTTGCTTGATCAGGAGATAGGCGGCGCCGAGTAAAAGCAAAGCAGCGGAGACCTCGCCGATACAGCCGGCTTGGAGGCCGAAGAATAGTTGCTTCAAACTGCTCATCTCAGAATTCTCTCTGAGCTTGCCAAGTGCCGTGGCTGAAGAGACAAGATCATAGTCACCAGCCTGGCCGAGATGTCGCGCCAGGATAGAAAAATCAGTCATTTCCTGGGGGAAGCAAATTAGCAAGAATACTCTGGCAGTCAAGGCAGGATTGGTGATATTGTGTCCCATGCCGCCAAATATCAACTTGCTGCCAATAATCGCAACGAAGGAACCCAGGACCGCCATCCACAGAGGGAGGGAGGGCGGGAAGTTGAAGGCTAGGAGCAGGCCAGTCACTGCGGCCGAGAGATCTTGGATAGTCTGCGGACGACGCATTAGGCGATTGCCAGACCACTCGAAGAAGACAGAACTCAGCACCGTGACAAGTGAAAGGATGACCGCTCTTAAGCCGAAGACATAGTAGGCAAAAAGCAGGGCAGGCAGAAGTGCAATCAGCACATCTCCCATGATCTTCGTACTGCTGGAATTATCCCTAATATGAGGTGAGGCAGAGACCTTTAACATCTAGGCTTCCTCCTTCTTGAGGGCGGCTTGGCGACTGCGTTCCTGACGCACTAGCTGCTTGCCAACTCGAATATTTTGAACTAAGAAGCGCTTGGCGGGACAGACATAGGTGCAACAACCACATTCTATACAGTCCATGATATAAAAGCGCTCTAACTTGGCCGTGTTCTCCTTGCGGGCTGCCTGGTCAAGGGCAGTTGGCACTAGACCCATAGGACAAGAGCGGGTGCAGCGACCGCAGAGGATGCAGGCGCTCTCATCGGGTATCGCTGCCTGTTCGGCCGAAAACAGTAAAATGGCGTTATTATTCTTGATAATTGGATCTTGTAAGTCAGAGACTGCCACACCCATCATTGGACCGCCCATGATGATCTTCGCCGCATTCTTCTGGAAGCCACCAGAGAGGTCGACTAGATCCTGAATTGGCGCACCGATGGGAATTTCATAATTTCCAGGACGTCTGACGGCCTCACCATCAAGAGTGACAATCTTGCGAACAAGGGGCATACCCGTGGAGAGATACTGCTGGATCATGCGACAGGTGCCGACATTGAGCACTAGACAGCCGACGTCGTGGGGCAGACCGCCTTCAGGTACAACACGACCAGTCAATTTATAGATGAGCATCTTCTCTGCTCCAAGAGGATAGCGGGCACGTTGGGTGACCAATTTTACCTTGTCAGCTATATTTGATTCTTGAATTAATTGCTTTAAATTCTGATTGCCGCTCGGGCTATTGTGCTCGACACCGATAATGGCCTGTGGTATTTCTAACCACTTGAGCACCTGCTCAACGCCTGCGAGAATTTCGGCACCATATTCACGCATCTGTAAATCGTCAGAGGTGATATAGGGCTCGCACTCCATGCCGTTGATCAGGAGGAGGTCGATTTGCTTATCAGGCGGTGGATTTAATTTGAAGTGAGTGGGGAAGCCGGCGCCACCAAGGCCAACAAGGCCAGAGGCCCGCACGGCGGCAACGAAGGATTCCTTGTCGAAAACTTCGGGAGGGGCCAGCTCGGGCAGTGGATTATACTTAAAGTCATTTTTAATCTCGACCAAGGACATCGGTCGACCCGTATGCTGTATCTCAGTGACTATCCGCTCTACTTTCCCAGAAACTGAACTGTGAATTGGTACCGACATATCAGCGATCGGCTCGCCAATGATCTGGCCGACATAAACCTCGTCGCCTCTCTTGACGCACGCCTTAGTGCCAGGGCCAATTTGTTGTTGCAGGGGGATACGAATGAGCGGAAAGCGCTCTAAAACCTTCAGTTCTGCATGCTCAGTATGCTTAGACTCGGGTGGGTGAATCCCAGATCGAGCGAAAAAATCCATCGAGCATCCTCACTTTCCAAGCCCACAGGCTAATTCTGCGAGGAAGTTAGATGGGTCTCCTCGCTATCCCTTAAACGCATAGCTAATATAGCAAATATGGGCTAATTATGAAAGCTTTAGAGGCGTTTCGGACGCTTGTAACGACGTCTTTTCTCCCTGTAATGGTGCAGACTTGAAATTAAAACAATCAGGCCAAGAACAGGCAAGGAGTAGTAGACGAAACGTAAGTTTTTCGTCCGTTTGATCCTGCTGATGTATTCATTGGCTCCCTTGGCGTCCATAGTTTCCAGGATCTTCAGCTCAAGCTTCTTTGCAGCTCCATGAAGCTCTGGCTGCGGTGGTTTCAAAGGGGTGCCGTCATCGAGTCCAGCCTCCTTGGGCGACAAGGCGGTCTGCCAGCGCTCACTCTCGTTTGGCACAGAGACATCCTCCGGAAGCGGAGGCAGATGCTCTTCTAGGAATCGATAGATTTTCGCATGATCCTCAATTTGCTGACCCGCCTCCCTGGCGCGCTCTGTAGAAACTATGACTAAGCGGTCACCAAAGGTCCTAAACGAGGTGAAGCAATAACCAGCCTCTGGCAGCCAGCCTGTCTTACCACCTGTAATACTGGCATTATCGATATTTAATTTATCGCCGTAATATTGGATAGTATGTTCCAAATAGATGCCTTCGCCATGTAGATTGGTTGGCGGCGTGGTATAAGACCTAGTAGAGCAGATCTCCCGAAACAACGGATCTTGCAACAGACAGTGCAAGAGCAGGGTTAAATCCTCAGGAGTCGTGTAATTGTACGGGTCGAAGAGGCCAGTAGAATTGGCAAAATGCGTCCCCTTCATACCGAGTGCCTGAGCAGTCTTATTCATATCGGCGACGAAGCTTGTCTCATCTTGGTGAACAAGTCGATGCAAAAGCCGCAGTGAGTCTGAACCAGAAGGTAATAAAACGCCATAGAGGGCTTCTCTGATGGGGATTAGCTCACCGATCAAGAGTCCCATAATTGAGGCACCAGCAGCCGCCAGACCCTGGACATCAGATTGCTGGACTTCAACGACCTCCTGGAGGGGAATTCCCTTCTCACGTAGACCACGTAAGATGACGAGAGTAGACATCATCTTCGTCATCGAGGCGGGATAGACAGGATCACTAGCCAGTTCTCTGTGATAGTCGGTATAGGTGCCATCGGCGAAGAATTCGCGAATAATGATATTCGGCGAAGCAAGCTGCAAGTCGGAGAGATCGAGTTGAATAGGAGCAAGTCCAGGTCGCTGGACCTGGGGAATAAGCTGGGGATAAATTTCGTATTCCGCAGCAATTGGCAGCATAGTCAGACTCAGTTGTAGGACTATGAAAATGGCGAGGATGGTTTTAAGTTTAGAAATTCTTCCGCAGTTCAAAATGTGACTTTCTCCCATTAAATATTTTCTAATATATTAGCATGAGAAAGGCCTCGAAACTTTAGAGTCTCGAGGCCAAATCAATTTGCATCGATTTAAATTATTTCTTCTGGACGTACTTCAGACAGTCGAGGGTGACTGCGATCAGAATGATAATGCCTGAGAAGACGAATTGTAGGTTAGTGTCGATACCGAGAATAGTTAGCGAATAGGTTAGAGCCGTAAAGATGAAGACACCAGTAACCACCCCGCGGATCTTACCGATACCACCAGTAAAGGAGACACCACCGACCACACAAGCAGCAATGGCGTCCATTTCCCAACCCTGTCCATAAGCTGCTGAACCAGAGCCGATCATGCGGATACATTCTAGCCAGGAGCCGAAGCCGTAGAGAATACCAGCTAAGATGAAGGCGCCCATGGTGACCTTGAATACGGAGATACCAGTTACGGCAGCTGCTTCAGGGTTACCACCGACGGCGTAGAGATTTTTGCCGAAGGTCGTCTTATTCCAGATAAACCAGATAATGGCAATGGCAGCTACAGCCCACAGGATAATCGTTGGGAAGCCGTGGATCTTTGGCATGATGATCTTATTGATTTTAGGATCAATTGCACCGAAGGACACACCCTTGGTCGAGTAGGTGACAATACCGAAGATGATCAGCATATTCGCCATGGTTGAGATAAAGGGGTGCATCTTAAATCTTGCTGTGAAGAAGCCTGCAATTGCGGTGAAGATTGTCGAGAGGACAATACAGACGACAAGAGCCATGATCATTTTCAAGCCGATTGGCAGGTGAGTGAGGTCGAAGGCCTTGCCGAAGACCATACCCGTATTCGGGCCGTTATGCATGATGATGGTTGAGGCCGTCATGCCCATACCGACCATACGACCTATTGAAAGGTCTGTACCAGTGAGTAGGATGACACCTGCAACACCAAGTGCCAAGAACATTCTAGGTGATGCTTGCTGTAAAATATTCAAGATGTTGTGCAGGGTCAGAAGTGAGATGTTCTTGACCATCGGCGTGATGATACAGAGTATGATGAAGACGATGATAATTGCAATATAGAGACCGTTTCTCAAGAAGAAGTCGCGCTTATTGAAGTTATACTTGTAATTTACCCAGCGGTTGGTCAATTTCTCCTTTAGAGAGAATTTAGACATGCGCAAGAGATCTAGCAGGTAGTTCTTGTGGGTATAGGCAGCATACTTCCTATCCTTGACATCTTGCAGATTCTTTTGATACTCCGCTCTGGCGTCGAAGAGGCGATTCTTATGGACATACTTCTCATCGTGGATGTCCTGTTTATCGCTGAGCTTGCTGAGATTAGCACGGTGCTCTTCATTTAGTTCCTTTAAGTGGGCATTGTAATTGGCCTCGATAATTTCACGCTCGACCTTACAGCTTTCAACAACGTGATTGTAGTAATCACTATCGTAGTGCTTATCGAGATAGTCCTCAGCCTCTTTAACCAGCTTCTTGACTTCGTCCTTATTTTGTTCTTCGACGGCCTTGGCCTGCTCCGTGCTGCGTCTGATTCGCTCGAGCACGGCCATCTTATCGTCAGAGCTAATCATCTTATTGCGCTTGAGTTGATTGCGCTCGTGCTGCAAGTCGATCAGCTTCTGCGATCCCTCTTCTCTGAGCGCATCGACCTTGGCTTGTATTTGCCTGATGTGCTCATCTATTGGTCTTAGCAATTCCTGTTCTTGCTCTAGGGTTAAAACTTTATCCTTCACTTCATGCCTCCTATAAATACTTGGCGCTCAGACGGAGGAGCTCCTCTTGATTTGTCTCTGTTGTGTTGACTATACCTGATAGACGGCCATTGGACATGACGCCAATTCGATTGGTAATACCGAGAATTTCCGGCATCTCAGAAGACACGAGGATGATCGTATTGCCTTCTTTCGCCATGCGAATGATCAATTCATAGATCTCGAATTTGGCACCAACATCGATACCGCGAGTCGGTTCATCCATCAAGAAGATCTGTGGATCGCTCTCCAGCCACTTACCGAAGATGACCTTCTGCTGATTGCCGCCTGAGAGATTGGAAATGAGGTCTTGAGGCCCCATGCACTTGGTCTTCATAGTCTGGATCTGCTTGGCGGTTGCATTGACCATCTTGGCGTCGGACAGCACCATTCCCGTCTTATACTGACGTAGACTGGCGATAGTCGTGTTGAAGGTCAAATCGGCCTTTAAGAAGAGACCGTTAGCCTTGCGCTCTTCAGTAATCATGGCGAAGCCGTGGTCTATGGCTTCTTGTGAATTTTGGAAATTCATCAGCCGGTCCTTGAAGTAGACACGGCCAGCAGCCCGAGTACGGATGCCGAATATTGTTTCCAATAATTCAGTTCGCCCTGCGCCGACTAGACCGTAGAGACCGAAAATCTCACCTTGTCTGACATCGAAGGAGATGTCCTGGAGTTGGGGTTCAAATTTCGTAAAGATATTTTGAACTGAAAGTATGGTCTCACCAGGATCGTTGTCGACCTCTGGGAAGCGATTTTCCAGGGAGCGGCCAACCATCGCGGTGATCAGTTCGTCCATATGAGTATCTTCGATTTGCTTACTCATGACTAGTTTGCCATCTCGTAGAACTGAGATCTCGTCACAGATCTCAAAGATCTCGTCCATCTTATGGGAGATGTAGATAATTGAGATGCCACGCTCTTTCAGCATACGCATCATCTCAAATAACTTCTTGACCTCTTTTACGGTTAAAGAAGAAGTGGGCTCATCTAGCACTATGACCTGAGAGTTATAAGATATGGCCTTGGCAATCTCGCACATCTGCCGCTGCGAAACTGACATCTCGCGCATCGGCTGATTGAGATTGACGTTCATACCAAGTTTTCTAAATAGTTCTCTGGCCTCCTTGCGCATGACGGCTTCATTGACTACTCCCCAACTAGTCGTCGGATAACGACCGAGGAAGAGATTGTCGATGACGTTGCGCTCTAAGCACTGATTCAATTCCTGGTGGACCATAGCAATTCCATTTTCCAGGGCATCCTTGGGACCAGAGAAATTGACTTCTTTGCCGTCGAGATAGATTTCGCCTAAATCCTTCTGGTAAGAACCGAAGAGGCATTTCATCATAGTCGATTTGCCGGCTCCATTCTCGCCCATCAGGCCCATGATAGTCCCCTTCTTGAGGTCTAAATTAATTCCCTCTAGGACGCGGTTACGGCCAAAGGACTTACTCATGCCACGAATGGAGAGTATGACTTTTTGCTCGTTCATCGTCTCACTCACTTTCGTCTTAGTGAAAAAAGAGGGGGATCTAGTCCCCCTCAAATAACCTGCAAATAAAACTTATTTCAGGAGCTCGATATAAGAAGCGGAGTTGTCAGTCTTAACCATGTTGATGGCAAAGGCATCATACTGATCTGGGTTACCCAGGCGGTTGACAATGTTCGCTTCGGTCTGGCCGTCACCACCGAAGTATTCGACGTCGAGGTTCAGGAGATCGTCGTACTTCTCGAGGAGAGGTACATAGGTGGAGCTCAGGAAGTTGTCAGCGGAGTTGTAAATGTTCAGCCAGACCTTCTTCCTGGGGCTGTTCTCTTCGCTAAGCTGCTTGGAAACTGGTTCGTAGACCTTGGTTGAGTCTAGGAACTCTTCGTAGTTATCAGCAGTGATAGCAACGTTTAAGGCGTAGTAAGAACGCTCTTCTGCTACGTATTTGACGACGTCTTCAGAGAGGACGTTGCCTTCTGAGTCTGGTGTCAAGATACCGGTGTCGATGTCGACGCCGTCGAGAGCGTTACGGAGTACGCGGAGGGTCAAGTAAGCCTGGACGTCGGCGTGCTGTGAAATGGTACCGCCAAAGCCGTCTTTGATTGCTTCAACGGCGTCTGCATTGGCGTCATAGCCGAAGGTTGGAACATTGTTGTCCTTGGACCAGGCGTTGAACATTGCCATACCCATGCCGTCGTTGTTGGAGACGACGATGTCAATTTGATCACCAAAGGATGAAGTCCAGCTGCTCAGGGCATTACCAGCGGTTGCGGCATCCCAAGTGGCACCTGTGGAGTTCTTCATTTCCTGTGAGGCGAGCTCACGGATGATGTAGGTCTTGCCATCAATTTCGATCTCGCTGTCCTGAACCACGGTGGCGCTGCCATCGACGTTGGTACCAACTGGATCGCTAAGGACGGTACCATCCTGCTCGACTGCGGTTCCAAGAGCCTTACGGATACCACGAGTACGGGCGATGGAGTCGTTATGGCCGATATCACCAATGGCTAGAACGTAGCCGATGATGCCGTCACCATTTCTGTCCATATCAGCGATGTGAGCCTTGAGATAGTCGAGGACCATCTGACCTTGCAGGTCGGCACCCTGATTGGCATCGAAGCCAACGTAATAGGTCTTGTCATTGAAATTAAGGGCTTCCATATCCAAATCACCAGTGGTGGAGTTGGAGGGCTGACGGTTGTACCAGACTAGGGGTTTATCCTTATTGGCTACTGCACCACCGTCTTCAGCTGGAGTTGCTTCATCCTTGTTACAACCAGCGAAGCCCAATGCTAACAGCATAATAGCTGCTAGCAGTACTGCAAAAAACTTTCTGTTCATTTTCTTTCCTCCAAAAATGTACTTGCACGATTTGCTGACCACAAATTGATTTGTAGTTGCAAATTCAAATCAATTATAAGTCATAGTTAATAAAATGCAAAACTAAGCTAAACAATAAACACAATTTTAACCAAGTTTTTCTGCTGATAATTGGCTAATTTGTCAGAATTTGAGCTTGTTAAAGATAGACAAAATTTTCGGACAAATTTTTAATCCAGAAATGAACTCTTGTCATAATAGCTATTTGTAGTGCTTTGCCTGGGCTTCCCAGAGTCTCTTATAGAGACCTGATTGATCTGCTAAAAGCTCTTCGTGAGTACCTTTTTGCACAATTTCCCCATGCTCGAAGACCAATATATAGTCACAGAATTTACAAGAGGACAGGCGATGTGAGACGTAGAGGGCCAGGCGTTCGTCAATCAGCTGGTCTAGCCTCTCATAGATTTCACTCTCGGCAATAGGATCAAGGGCTGCGGTAGGTTCATCCATCAGGAAGATTTCTGCTGGTTTATACAGAGCTCGGGCCATCGCCAACTTCTGCTCTTCACCGCCCGAGACATTTACGCCCTGGTCAGAAAAACTCTTGTAGAGTAGGGTATCGAGCCCGTTTTTAAAGTTCTCTGCTTGAGGGTCTAAGCCTGCCAGCTCGAGGCAATGGCGCACCTTGGCCTCATCATAGGTCGCTGCAGACTGCGGAACAGCTGCAATGTTTTCGCCAATGGTTTGGGCCAGGAGGCCAAAGTCTTGGAAGATTGCCGTAAACAATGGCATTACACTAGCTTTCTTATAAACATTCAGATCGCGGCCGTTGAGCTTCAAGACGCCTTCACTGGCGCGGTAGAAACCAGTCAGCAGCTTGATAAAGGTCGTCTTGCCACTGCCATTTGGTCCGACCAGAGCGTAGCGAATGCCAGGTTTCAGACTAAGAGAGATATTCTTTAGTGCAGGTTCCTTGGCCCCGGGATAGGAATAACTTAGATTTTCGAAGGTGAAGTCCTCAAAGTGGCCTGAGAAATCCACCAACCCATTGTCTTCGGACTCTGGCAAGTCGAGATAATTAATGGTCTGCTCCATGTATTCCAGATTCATGTAGTTTCTACTCAGGGATTCAATCAGGATCCCGAGCCCCTGGACGAAGCTGACTAGAGCCGCCAGATAGCGCGTCGTCTGACCGAGGTCGAAGGCACCGCCGTAGGCCTTCATCACAGTGAATATTGAGGCTAAGACCACCGCCAGCTCAGGCATGAGTCTGCCTAGCACAGCATAGGCACCCATCGGCCCGCAGGCTGCCTTGTGCATATACCCACCAGTTACGAAGGTGCGATCCGCAGTCATCCACTTCAAGAGAAAGTTCTCCTGGGAGAAGAGCCTGCTCTCTAGTGCCGTCTTATTGCCAGTACTACTCGACATCACGAAACTGTAGAGACGATTGCCCTGGGTTGCAAGTTCACTGGCCTTGTACCAGTACTTAGCCGATTTGCTGCCGAAGTACATGCCGAGGAGAGGCAGGATAATTAAGACTAGCCAGACGCCCGCCTTAACTAATGGGTTATTTAGATAGCTAAGTTCAATACTGGTGACGGGCAGTGTGAAGAGTGTGTAACAGAGGCCAACAGCGCCGATTATCATGAAGAAACTCTTCAATATCTGGCTTCGGCTGACGAGGACTGTTACCAGACCCATATTTGCATAGAAATGATTGCCCCTGATCTGATCTAGCTGCTCTTGTGCTTTGCCGCTATCATAGTCTTCCAGATCTAGGCGCAGCAGTTTGTCGTTGAGATACCTCAAGAGTAACGGCTCGCGCACCGCCCAGTATTTATTGCGGCGTCTATTAAAGTAGATATTTAAAGTACTTAGAAGTAGAGCAGATACGAGGCTCAACACGACCAAGAAAAACAATTCTGATCTAGGCGCGCCGCTGAAGAGGGCGGAAACTATCCGACCGAGCAAGTAGATGCCGACCAGTGGCGAAATTCCTTCTAAGACATTGACACCAATTAGCGAAGTCATCAGTTTTGGAGAAATATCGTACCAGATGCGAATGCCGCGCAGATAATACTTAAAGACTCTATAAATATTGTCTTTAGATTTCACTTGCTCTTTAGCCATTATTCAGCACCTCCTCCAAAGACATATCTGCAGTATCCGCAGCAGAGAGCTCTGCGCCAGCAGCTTCTGCTGCCCTGGGATCACCATCCTGATAGTAGCGACTTTGAACTTTGAAGAGCTCGGCGTACTTGCCATTTTTTGCCATCAGCTCCTCGTGCGTGCCGCTTTCCAAGATGCCGCCTTTACCGAGGAGGATCAGGCGGTCGCAGAAGCGAGTACTGGCGAGTCTGTGGGAGATAAAGATCGCGGTCCGCCCCTCGATCAGCTCGTTATATTTTTGATAGATCTCGTCTTCCATTAGCGGATCTAGTGCAGCAGTCGGCTCGTCCAATAAGAGTATGGGGGCTTCACGGTAGAGGGCCCTGGCCAGAAGCATCCTCTGTTTTTCACCTCCCGAGAGCTCAACTCCAGAGGTGTAGACTTGTTTCGTGACCGGTGTATCGACTTGTTGAGGGAGGCTCTGGACACGCTCAGCAAAGCCAGCTTTGGCAATCACCTCATTTAACAAGTCGGGATCATATTCTGCAGACTGCACGATATTGTCCTTAACTGAAGAGGGGAGGATCGACATCTCCTGGAAGACACCAGTGAAGAGGTCGTAGTAGCTGCGTCTCGAATACTCTTTGATGTTGATGCCATTGATCAGAACCTCGCCGGAATCGGGATCGAGGAAGCCCGCCAGCAGCTTGATCAAAGTCGTCTTGCCAGCGCCATTCAAGCCGACTACGGCCAGACGCTCACCTGGTTCAATCCTCAAATTGACTTGGTCGAGAATCCGTTGCTCAGAGCCTGGATAGCTGTAAGAAACATTTCTTAGTTCCAGAGTGTAATTATCGGCTGCGGGCACTTCAGGACCTTCCAAGGAGAACTCTTCAGGATATTCCAAGTAGACAAATATCATGTCCATCTCGACACTTTCTCGGACTAGCTGAATAGCTGTATCCAAGAGCCCTTTTAAGTGGCTGGTGAAATTACCCAGAATAGAGAAGAAGAGAATGAATTCGGCGGGCTCAAGACTGCCTCTTAGCACCGCCCTAATCAAATAGATATAGGCAATGCCATTGCGGAGGAAAGTCAAGAGAGCATCAAGGAAGTCGGCGAAGAAGAAGCGGCGCTGCTCCTTCGCATAGAAGGCCAGAGTTAAATTGATAAATTTGTCATGCAATTCACGGACCCAGGGTAGGAGATTGAAAAGTCGCAAGTCCATTGCGAGAGCACGCTGTTCGGGAATTTGTCTCAAGTAGCCAAGCTTCTGAAATAATTCATTGGCCTCAGGTTCGCGTTTCTGCTTCCACTTATTCAGCTTGTAGCTATAGACAAAGCCAACTAGGGTGGTGAGGGTAGTGAGCAGGATCACCCACCAGCGCAACCTGCTTAAAAAGAGTAAGAAGATGATGAACACTATCGAACTGGTCGCCAGACTATAGAGTGTTAGCCAGATGTTTTCCGGAGGAGTCTGATTACTCGAAGTCGAAATATTAAACTTCTCATTTAGCCCGTTAAACTCATCTTTCAACAGATTCGGGTAAGAAGTTTGGTTGTGCTTCAGCATGCCTTTTAAGAGGATTACCGAACGCAATTCGATACGCCCATAGAAGGAACGAGTGTCGATGTACTCATAAATTAGCCGAGCCAGTAGAATTACTGCGGCAAAAGCCAAGACAATACCTAAGACCGCACTGAGACTCTGCTTTTCAGCTAATGCACGGATGACATAAGCTGGCATAATAGCAGATAGCACGGCTATCGTACTTGAGGCCACGGTCATAAATATGACATTAATTAGAACGGAAGGCTTATACTCCAGACATAAAGCCAGCAATTTGCGAAAACTCTTTAACAACTCAAGTCTCCTCTCCACAGCCAAAGAGCCTTTCACCACGAACTTGGCCCACACCGTGGATCTTAGCAATTAAAAGTGTGACTGTCCATTGAAGTCCTGATTTTCAAGGGCATCTCAGGCACCGTAATAGAAGTTTTTTAAGCTGAGTAGTTTTAAGCCGAAAAATAGGAGTTTAAATTACCTTAAACGTTTAGTATTATTACTGTTGACAGAGTTAATAAGTGTTGGTATCATACACTGGCGCTGTAGAGGCGAACTAGATGGCGGCGTAGCTTAGTTGGTCAGAGCATCCGGTTCATACCCGGAGGGTCGTAGGTTCGACTCCTACCGCCGCCACCATATGGCCCGTTGGTCAAGAGGTTAAGACATCGCCCTTTCACGGCGGGGTCAGGGGTTCGATTCCCCTACGGGTCACCAGGGACTTGGCTACAGCCGAGTCCCTATTTACTTTAAGGGCACTTAGCTCAGCTGGTTAGAGTACCTGCTTCACACGCAGGGGGTCGTTGGTTCGAGTCCAATAGTGCCCACCAGAGAACCCCTAGGAGATCATGCTCCTAGGGGTTTGTTTGATGTACTTAAGTGTATTAAATATACAGTGAATTTACTCTTGTTAAAGAGGAACTGAGCAGTGGTCAAGAAGAATTGCTCTTTCAGGACTCTGTTCTTGACCCATATTCCCATAGCCCAAACCTTCTCGATAAGGGAGAAAACATCTATTTTATCTATCCCTATAATAGCCAAGATCGTTCTTACCTGAGAATTTTCAATTTGGCCTAGGACGAACGGGAACCGGTCTTTGAAGAGCAATTTCGGATCAATGCCTTCGATCCTGAAGAGGGGGCGGCTGAAGATCTAGGTGGTACAATCCAAGATGCAAGTGACCGTTCTTATCTCTTCCTCTCCTATCCAGAAAATAATGAAGAGAGCCAACCTAGGTGCTACTTGAACATTATTGATGGCGATCAACTTCAAAAAATAGCTTCTGATGTTTCCATAGAAAAAGCCTTTATCTCTGGTGATTCTCTCTTGCTTGTCTTGCAACGCAGTATTGAGGAAGCGATGCGCGATGAGCCTCAAGAGATTGTTGGTCTGAATTTAAAGGGGATTTTACAAGACGAGACACCCTATATCCGCTTGGCAGACATAGAGTCCAGAATTCAAACTATATCCTATGACATATACTATCCGAAACCAATAGGAAATGGGGCCTATCTGGCGTTTATTCCGTCCAAGCAAAAAGATGCGCTCAGCCTTATTCAGATCAATGAGCAGCAAGAACTTGAAATGAATTCAGTCCATGAATTCGACCGCATAGGCAAATTCATACCACTCAACGAACATGAATGTTTGCTACATTTCCCAACTTATAAGGAGGATCATTCTCGCAATATTTTGTACCGCATTAGTTGGCGATAAGATCTGACAATTTGATCTCTGAGATCAACGAATATGTCGTTTATAGAGGCTCAAGTCGAGTCTCTATTTTTATGATTTCTCAAATGCTGACGTACCTTCGGTAAATTAACCGTGTTCTAGCTAGCAAACAATCGTTACGGAGCTTGCTTCAATAATCCGCTAGACTATAAAAAATTTTTAATGGAGGAACATATGCGTCAATATAAATGGCTAATTCCAGCCTGCTTACTGGGCCTATCGTTTTTCGTAGCGGTGCTCCTGGTCAAGCCCATCGGCGTGTCCACACAGTTCAGTGTGGCAGCCGGCATTGTGCAGCGCACAGTCCAGCCAGACCTGGTTTACGAGGAGCCGGCAAACTCCTCTGGCTATGCCTCAACTAATGCCTACTTAAATAAGTCAGAAGGAAAATTGGCAAAAGCCGTGGTCGAGCCCTTGAACTACGGCATGCTCTTCGTCCTGGCAATTCCCCTAGGTGTCGCCCTGGGCTACT
>JAUNVU010000020.1 GCA_030537525.1 Eubacteriales bacterium | reverse complement strand
GAAAAGTTTAATTATCTGTTAATTTCAACATTACTTTACTGATCCATAATCGCCTTGTTTCAGTAAATCTTTGCTTAAAACACTGCTACTTATCGACCAGTCTGTTTTACCTGTTTATGTTAGAATGAATAAAAATCATTCAGGCGAATAGTTTTCCAAAACAAGCAACGGAAAGGAGCTTCTTATGTCCGTGAAGAAAAACAAAAGTCTCAAGTATTTTGAGCCCACCAAACCGATTGAAACAGCCAAGGATTTCACTGAAGAACTTCTGCAATACAAGGAAGATGAGGGCAATGATCTCTTCATTTTAGAAGAGGGCCTCGAACCTCTAGTTGAAATCGACGGCAAGAAGTACCGTTGTTTCTTGGAGCATCCCAGGATGATTCAAAGTGAAAATGTACTTTTAAGCGCGGCCAGTTTCATTGGCAACACCTTAGGTTATAAATTTGTCTACCTGAGACCTGTTGATGAGGAATAATTTTATCTCCGCCTTAATATGAAGGAGCTCTTATGTGTACAGCATTATGTCTTAAAGTAAACGATTTCTACTTCGGCAGGAATCTCGATCTCGAATACGATTTCGGCCAGGAGGTCGTCATCACACCAAGAAACTACCCTTGGCAGTGGCGTGCTACTGAGCAAATTAATAAACCTTACTATGCCATGATCGGCATGGCCAATATCACCGATAATTACCCCTTATATGCTGAAGCTGTAAATGAGCACGGTCTGGCCATGTCCAGTTTAAACTTTCCTGGCAATGCCGTTTACCAGGAATGCCAAGAGGGCTCGTTAAATCTCACGCCCTTTGAAATTATCCCTTATTTCTTAGCTCATTTTAAGTCCGTAGCGGAATCCCGTGAGAGCCTAGAAAAACTCAATCTAATTGCAGAGAAATACAATGATAAAATGCCTCTGACGCCTCTGCACTTTATCTTGGCAGATGAACATGACTGTGTAGTAATTGAACCAGTCGCTGAGGGCATCAAAATATATGAGAATCCCTACGGTGTCTTGACTAATAATCCACCGTTCCCCTTCCAGATCGCCAATCTTGAGCTCTATGCAAATTTGAGTGCACAGAATACCCCAAACAGCTTTGCTGCCAATCTACAGCCGAAGCCTTTCGGTCAGGGAATCGGTGCCTTCGGGCTACCTGGAGATTCCTCACCTCCATCTCGTTTCGTCAAGACTTGTTTCCACAAGCTGAACTCCGTCTGTGAACCTGATGAACTTTCTGCAGTCAGTCAGTTCTTCCACATCTTGGATGCGGTCTCCTTCGTACGTGGCAGTGTCGTCACCGAGGCTGGCTTAAACGACATCACCACCTACTCTTGTGCAGTCAATTGTCGCACTGGTGATTATTATTTCAAGACCTATGACAATCATCAGATCTGCTGCGTTAGCTTACGCAAGGTCGATCTAGATGGCAGTGAATTAAATAATTACACTCTCCCTAAAGGGGAAGCTGTAAATCACTTGAACTAATTGAATAAGGAGCTGCCAGACGGCAGCTCCTTTTAATAAATAGGTGAACATAGAACTGTTAAATGACAGTTCTATTTAATTATCCTTACCCCAGATAAAGAGGGTCTCATTTTCTGACTTCTTGAGTTCACGAACTTTAATTCTCAGTCTGTCGCCAGTACCAAGGTCATTTACTATGATCGTATCTTCTTCTTGGACTTCAGCAAGAGCTGTGCCATCTTCTACGAATTCAAGCAGTTCAGATTCTTTAATTTCTGACTTGTCCCATTTCTTGAGCTTGGCAAAAGCCTTGTGCTCTGCTGTAAATTCAATGAAGCGACCTTTGCTCAAGAGTTCATTGGCCGCCTTAATCAAGGCCTCATTGTAGTCGAGATCGTTGGCGCCGTGACCAGCCAATGGGAAGAAGATATCGGCGTTCTTGAGCTTCGCTTTTAGTTCGAAGGCACCAGATGGTCTACAATCGACGTCATAGCGACCGTGGACTATTATCGTCTTGATATCCTCAATTTGCGGTGTGTGATCCAAGATGTAATTACCCTCGTCCCAACCTAGATTATTGGCAAAATAATGGCATTCGAGCTTGGCAAGTGAGATGTCTTTGGCCTTGGCTTTTGCCTGGAAATTCACAGGATGTGGCTTCAGGCGTACGAGGCCCATTTCCCAATTAGCCCAGTGGAGGCTTGCTTCCTTGATCTTCTCCTCGTCATCGCCCGAGAAGATCTCGTAATAGGCCTGCACGATGTCGTCGTGCCTGTCCGCTGGCAGGAAGTCGCGATAGCGCGCGAAGTTCTCTGGATAGAAGTAGGATGCGCCTTCTTGGTAGAGCCAGTCAATGTCCTCTTGGCGGCCAAGGAAGACGCCTCTCAGCACCATGCCCTTGACTCGTTCGGGGTGGGCAATAGCGTATGACATGGCGAGCGTGGTGCCGAATGAACCACCAAATAACGACCACTTTTCGATACCGTAGTGCTCTCTAATCTTTTCGATGTCGGAGACCAAGTAGTTGATATCATTTTTCTCCAACGAGGCGAAGGGTGTACTCTCACCGCAGCCCCTCTGATCGAAGGCGATGACATCAAATTTGAAGAGGTCGAAGAAGGAGAGTGATTTGGCCGTGATCTTGCCACCTGGGCCGCCATGCAGCACCAGGACCGTCTCACCCTCGGGATTGCCATGACGATAGAGGGCCAGCTTGTGCCCATCGCCGACTTCTAGAAAATCTGTTACTTCCAGCCGATTTTCGGCTTCTGTGTATTTATCCATATATCCTCCTAACGCGCGGGCCCGATAAGCTCGCGATCTTCTGTAATGATTAAATCCAAAGCTTGATCCCAGGGTGCGGGCTCAAGCTCTTCAAAATATTGCACTTCAAAGGCTACACCTAGACGATACGCCTGAGGGCAGCGCAGCAGGTAGCGGTCATAGTAGCCAGCACCCATACCTACTCTATTACAATTTCTGTCAAAAGCCACGAGCGGCATGAGGATCAAGTCTATTTCTTGAGGATCCATGATTTCCGAATCCTCCAACACAGGCTCGAGGATGCCATAAGAACCCTTCTGCCAGCGATTTTTAACTGGGTATAAAGCCTCCATTTGTCCACCAGCTCGACAAAGCGGATAACAGAGCTTCTTACCCTCTGCTTCGGCAAACTCAATTAGACCCTCAAGCGAAACCTCGCCCGCCACCGCCCTGTAAAGAAAGATACATTTAGCCTCTTGAAACTGTGACTTACGCTTGATTTGTTCAATTATTTGTCTAGATTTATCCTCCTGCTCAGCGAGCGAAAGAGCCGCTCTCGCTATACGTTTCTCTCTTCTAATATCTGCAGTTTTCATATTAACCTCCTTGTTAAGTACAAGATAGCAGCTTTTATGCTAAAATTAAGCCCCATTATTATTTTTATGAGGTGTATCATGGACAAGCGCAAAGTGATTATTGATACCGACCCTGGCATTGATGATGCCGTGGCCCTGGCCTTGGCAATTTATGCCGAATCCATCGATGTACAACTGATCACCACTGTTTGCGGCAATGTCAACTTGGAGAAAGTTAGCCTAAACGCCTTAAAATTATTGAAATTTTTCGATTCAAAAATTCCAGTGGCAAAAGGTGCGGCTGAGCCCCTGATCGAGCCCTACTCTGACGCGGCAGCTATCCACGGTGAGTCTGGCCTGCGCGGTTTTGAAGGTGTAGAGCTTGCCGAGGAAAACCTCTTAGACCAACACGCCGTCTTAGCTATGGCTGAACTCCTAAAAGCCAGCAGTGAGAAAGTTACCATTATGGCACTAGGCCCTTTAACCAATATCGCTCTCTTATTGAAGCTCTTTCCCGAGATCAAGGAGCAGATTTCGGAAATCGTCTTCATGGGTGGTTCGCTGACCAGAGGCAATAAGGGTGTCATGTCGGAGTTCAATATAGCAACGGATCCCGAAGCAGCGAAGATTGTTTTCGACTCAGGCCTTCCCCTGACCATGATCAGTTTGGATATTGGACACCAAGCACGCATTGAACTCGATGATATCAACGCTTTGAAAGAGTTGGGCAAGGTCGGCCAAATGCTTTATTCGTTATTTGTCAATTACCGCTCAGGTTCCATTGACAAGGGCTTAAACGTCTATGACGCCTGTGCTTCAGCTTACCTTTTAAAGCCAGAACTCTTCGCCAGCAGACTCGCTAATCTCGATGTCGAGCTCGCTGGACTAGCGACCAGAGGTTGTACGGTTGTTGACCTAGACGATCTAACTGAGCGAGAAGCCAATGCCAATATCTGTACAGAGGTTGATGGCAGAGGCTTCCGCAAGTGGTTTTTAGACTGTATAGCGCAGGCTGGCTAAGCAACTAATGCCAGCCCGCACGAATTCTCTGAGTTAGATTTTAACTAGGCTAGTCGCCAGTCGGCTGCCTCTTCTCTCGCTTCAATGAAGCGGCGATAGATGCCGTCCTGAATCAGTAGTTCGTCGTGCTTACCTGCTTGCACCAATCTGCCGTGGTCAATAACTAGGATTAAATCGGCATCGCGTACAGTAGAGAGGCGATGGGCAATGGAGATTACAGTCTTACCAGCGCAGAGTTCTTCGATTGCGCCCATGATCTCCGCCTCGTTTTCAGGATCTACTGAACTAGTAGCCTCATCTAAGAGGATTATTGAGGCATCCTTTAAGAGGGCTCTGGCTATCGAGATACGCTGCTTCTCACCACCACTGAAGCGCGTGCCACCTTCTCCAACTTCTGTATCGTATCCTTCTGGCAGTGCTTCGATAAAGTCATGACAGTTGGCGCGTTTTGCTGCCTCAAGCACTTCTTCATCAGTGGCATCGGCTCTACCAAAACGAATATTGTTGCGGACTGTGTCGTTGAAGAGGTAGACGTCTTGAAAGACTAAAGAAACTTCGCCCATGAGGCTCGCAACCTCGTAGTCACGAAGATTTTTGCCGCCAAGTAGAATCTCACCACTATCTGGATCGTAGAAACGAGCAATTAAATTGACAATCGTCGTCTTCCCTGAGCCAGAAGGGCCAACAATGGCAACTTTAGAGCCAGCGGGGATCTCGAAGCTGAGGTCTTGCAAGACTTCTTGACCTTCAAGATATGAGAAATTGACATCCTTAAATTCGATATTTGCGACTTCAGGAATCTCCACCTGCTTACCGTCTGTCATCTCGGGTATGTCTAGAACCTCGTCCAGGCGATTTTGGATTGCAGGCATCTTAGCTGCAAGAATCATTGCATTCTGTAATTGCAAAAGGCCCTGTAAGAGTAGGAAACCCATGGCCGAAATCGTCATGGCTTTTGCCAGAGGGATCTCGCCTAATAAGTAGAGGTGGACTGCATAGAGGATGATCACTACTGAGCCAATGTGCAGTACGGCTCCGAATAGACGGCTATAGAGGACAAATTTAACTTCGAAGGTATACTGGGCTTCATTGACCATCTCTGATGCTAGTCGAGTCTTAGCGTGCAGACGTGAACTAATAGCTTGATCGCGCTTTGGGAAGGAGCGTAAAAGTATGCTGCCACGGATGCCGTCTACTAATTCATGAGATAGTTTATCTGTTGCGGCATGCTCAACTTCGACTGAACGCTGTGCCTGATTAAATAAGAAGTAAATGCAGGTCCAGGCTAGCATAATAAAGGCTAGTGCCAAGAGTCCGATTTTCCAACTCATCCCGAAAATCCCCAAGAGGATGAAACAGCTTATGGAGAGCCCAGAGACAGTAAAGTCGAAGGCCATGGCTGAGTAATTTTCTAGCGATCTCATCTGATTGGTCAGGGCGGTTAGTATGGCCGAGAGATTCTGGGTTGAAAAATAACCCATGGGGGCGCGTTTCAGTCGACCGCCGACATCTAATCTATAATTTCTGAAGATCTGAAAGTAGATGCCGGCAATTTTTCTATTCAACATATAGTTGTTGATAAAGAAAAAGATCATGGCAACTATTGAGATTAAGGCTGTTATCAGATAGACGCGATTATTGAGTGTGTCAATATTCTCAAAGGCATAGTAGATTGCCATAAAGACCATCATTTGGCTAAAATTCTTTAAGACAGTGAAGATCATGCCTTGGGTGATTTGTCTCTTGAGGCTACCTGCCATGCTGTAAGTGTTTTTTATAAATTTAAACATCTATAGCTCCTCCCCACTGTACTGAGCCCAAAGTTTTTTGTAGGTAGCATTTTGGGCGATCAGCTCGGCATGAGTGCCACGGCCGACTATCCGACCTTCATCCATGACGATGATCTGATCCGCCCCGACAATGCTGTGTAGACGATGGGCAATTACCAAGACGGTCTTATCTTGAAGCAGGGCATAAATCGCCTTCTGGATCTCTGCTTCATTCTCAGGATCGGTATAAGCAGTTGCCTCGTCGAGTACGACGATCTTGGAAGGTTTTAGAATTGCTCTGGCAATCGTAATACGCTGGCGTTCTCCGCCAGAAATTTGACCACCTGCTTCGCCAGCATTTGTATCGTAGCCACCAGGGAACGCTGAGATGAATTCATGACAGTGGGCGGCTTTTGCTGCAGCTATAACTTCCGCTTCTGTGGCATCTGGCTTGCCAAGCTTGATGTTTTCGGCAATGGTCGCATCGAAGAGGTAATTTTCTTGTGACACATAAGAGATTTCCGACATCAACTGCTCAAAGGGAAGCAGCTTATTGTCGATGCCGCCGATGGTGATTTTTCCGCTGTCTTGGTCCCAGAAACCCAGAAGCAGTCTCGCTACTGTCGTCTTGCCAGATCCTGAGTGACCAACTAGTGCGGTGAGACTGTTCGGCTGCAAATCGAAACTGATCTGATGCAAGACTTCCTGGCCGCTTAGGTAGGAAAAGCTGACCTTTTCAAAGCGCACTCCTTGCTGCAAGTCGAATTCAGAAACTGCTTTTGCTGGTCGAACTTGAGCAGGCAAGTACAGTAGTTCGCAGATTTTACTCCAGGCTCCCGCACAGATGGTGAAGACTTCAAAGGACATCATCAGAGCATAGGCCTGCGGCAAGATGGCGAGGGGCAAGATGATCGAGAGAAAGAGCTCGGCCACCGTAATTGCGCCTGCCTTGAAGAGGTAAAGAGCGACAGGCAGACAGCCGATCAAGGGAAAGGACATACTGGCGAGCACCAGACTCATCCCGACCCATGAATGACGCCACCAGGCCATAGTCGTGTCGTGATAGAAATTAGTTGACTTGCTGAAGTTCCCAAAGGTCTGCTCCGTCTGTCTGAAGGCTTTGACAACGGGAATTCCTCGCGCATAGTCTACCGTCTTCTCAGCAAGGTCAGCATAGGCCGAATTCCAAAGCAGGTAGCGACCCTGATACTTGCTAAAGAGGATGATCATGCCAAGGATTGTTATAGGCAGTGTAACTAACGAGGCGAGCGCTATGCGCCAGTCGATGTATAACAAGATTGCAAACGAAAGTATGGGATGCAAGATACGGCTGGGCAGTTCTGGCATAACGTGGGCGATAAAGTCCTCTAGTTCCGCCACGCGATCCTGAATCAACAACTTGACTTTGCCGAGGGAATTCTCCACTAGATAGCCTTGTGGTATCTCTTGTAGATGGGAAAATAATTTGATTCTCAAGAGGTGGAGGGTTTGAAAAGCAACCTTATGCGAAAGTGTTGATGACGCTCCCGCCAGGCAGAGATAAAGTAATAGTGCGCCCAGAGCCATAAGTCCGTAATTTCTGAGCATGGAAAAATCCACCACTTCACCATGGGCATGTCGGTAGATGAAAGAGGCGGCATAAGCGCCGAAGAAAACCGAGGCAAAAGCCAAGAGCTCGGCAAAAACCGCAACTAAAATCGACACTCCCATAATTTTCTTGCCGACGGGATTGATCTGAAATATGCGCTTGATAAAGTTCCCCTGTGAGGCCTGTTCTTGGTCGAACATACTCGCCACTTGCTCATCAACATGCTTCTTAACGCCCTCGGGAATTTCAAAGCCCAGATTAAGCATTTCCTCCTTGGTCTGCTTGATCCGAGCATCCTTCTTAGCCTGCGCACGGCTAGCTGTTTGCTTGCTCATTTGTTCTGTACTCCTCCAGTAGACTTCTGTAAATGCTCTTTATGAAGTCCGGATTATTCGTGAAAACTTCCCTGCTACCAAGCATCTCTGTGCTGAATATCAGGGCATCCGTGAGTGAAATTAACTCCTGGAGAGGAAAGTCTTGAAAAGCGCCACCAAGCCAGTTCTCAAATGATCTAGCCATTGGTGGTGTCAGTTCAGAAAAGAGCTCCGAGCGTAGTTTCGTGAGTTCAGGATCATCCTTGCAAGCTAGCATAAATTCAGAGTAGATGGACTTCATCTCATTTATATCGCAGATTTTCTCATAGATGAAATCTACTACTGCTTCCAGAGTAAGATTATCTACATCAACTGGCTGTCTAAACTTCAAGAAACGTTCCTCGTGTCCTCTGACCATTAGGTCGTGGAGCATATCGCGTTTAGAATTATAGTAACGATATACGCCGCCTTTACTCAGGCTAGTCTTCGCCACTATATCTTCCATAGTTGCGGTCTTATAGCCTTTTTCTAAGAAGACTTTTTTCGCCGCCGCTAAAATTTCAGCCCGCCTAAACTCTGGGCTCTTGCGCACCCTTTTCTCAGTCAAATTATTCTCCCTACTCTCGAATACTTAGAACTAAAAAAAACACTTGTGACGATACCGTCACTAAGATTTTGACAAAGTAAAATTTGACTGTCAAGTAGCTTGGCTGAACTGGTAACCTTATATCCTACTTTTTGCCAAATAAAAATGGAGGCTAGGCCTCCACCAGTTTGAATTGTGTTCCGCGCGGTACGCAGTCGACCAAATCTAGATAGGCTGGCTCGACTGAGCCAATCAGGTTAACTCGAGAATCAGCAGGCAGATCTTCCCTCAGCATCTGAATCTCGCCTGAGTACCGCATATATCGCTCGTTATCAATAGTGATGCTGCCGCGTGGTCTAGGCAAGGTCTTGCCGACTTCAGTCCTGGCTCCTTGGACAGCGTATTCACGCGATTCTGCAAAGCGAATTAAGCTAGAAGGGGAATCAAGGCGATGCGTGAAGACACGCCCATATAGGTCGTGGTATGCTTCAGTCAGCCTTGCAGGAATAGATAGTATAGCGGTTGCTGAATAATCTTGTATACGTTTTAGTTCAGCAAGTGAAAGTCCTGGATCACCTACGAACACCTGATCCACATCGTATTTAACGAGCATCTCAGCGTAAGCCACAGAGGGAGGTATGTCACGTTGGTGTTCGAGGGTCGGCAGGCCAAGGCCTAGGGGCTTGGCGGCTCGTATGTCACCAGGAATAAAGGCCATTACAGCAATTTCTCTCGCCTTGATTTCACGGTTTAAAGTATTAAAGAAAGCTGGATCGAGGGCTGTTTCAGGACGCGGATAATAGTTATGCATAGCGTAGACTTCCTTACCTTCTGATGCCAGTTCGGCTATCCTCTCCGCAGCAGTTGTCGTTGCATTGACCACTAGTGGTAATTTTTGACTAAAATACTGAATTTCCTCCGGCCCAAAACCATAGTCAGGGCGCAGTGCCCAGAGCGCCAATTCTTCTGCTAGAACAGTTAAATCTGGACATTCAAAGTAATCTTTACTACGAGCTGAGACGTCCGCTATAATCTTGAAGCCATGCTCATTTAACCAGCGGCACATGGCCTCAACATCCTTTCTATAGCTAGGAGAGATCTCCTCATAGACGTGTAGCGAGGTGAAGATCAGCAATTCTTGCTGCGCTGCCTTCGAGGCCTTTGCTAAAAGAGCTTTTTGATTTTCAAAATCATGCAAAAAACATGAAAACGAAAGACTACGTCGCCAATTCTCATTAGTCATTTATTCTCCCTCTTCCCTCATTTACACAGTAAAATTGCATTCGCTTGCAAGAGCTGTTGAACTGCACAATTAATCTTCAAGTGCATACTGAGCCCAATTAAATAACCTTAGATAAAGAGCATTTCGTAAAGGGTCTCGACTTCCTGAAAGAAGGGTATAGAAGGGGAGGCTCCCACACGACTAACTGAAAGTGCCGAAGCAATGGAGGCCTTCTCTAGAGCCTCCTTGTACTCTTTACCTGCTATCAGAGCAGCCAAGAAATAACCTGTGAAAGTATCGCCCGCTGCCGTCGTGTCCACTACCTGAGTCTTGTATGCAGTCTGGTAAATCAGTCGCGCATCGGCATCGCAGAGGAGCGAACCTTCCTCTCCCATGGTCAAGACAATTAGAGCCTCCGGGAACTGACGGTGCAACAAATCTATTAGCACCTCTCCATTCAGGCTTGAGTAATGGTCGTGGGCGTTTCTGTTCGGGTCGGACTCGAGAATAGCCTTGGCCTCATGCTCATTGAGAATTAAAATATCGATCTTATTCATGTCAAGTGCTAAAAGCTTGGCATTAATTGGAGACGGGTTTAAAACTATTTTTAATTTTTGCTGCCAAGCAGCTTCGATAATCTCCGCCAAGCCGTCAATCTCATTTTGCAAGACCAGGTAATCACCTTCAGAGAAATTAGAAATTACCCTTTTAATATATTTCTCCGTATTGCCGAAGTTACTACCATGAAAGATCACAATACAATTTCTTCCATCTTCATCGACCTGAATTATGGCGTGACCACTCTCGACATCTCGTTTCTCCAATAGACTTACGTCCACTCTATTTTCAACCATCATTTCCAGGAGCTGTTCGCTACCTCGGCCCAAGCCGCCTGCCATATAGACTTCAGCTCCTGCTCTGGACAAGGCTATAGATTGATTTAAGCCCTTGCCGCCTGGAAAGGAATTCAACGAGCTAGAGGCTATGGTCTCTCCTTCTCTGACAATATTCTTAACGCTATAGACCCTATCGATATTCAGGGATCCAAAATTTAATATCTTAGCCATGCGAGCCCTCCACTTATAATTAGCATACGTCTTCGTTTATATTGCCAGAATTTCTGAATAAAAACAGCAGAACTGAAATTTTCTGTTCTGCCGTTAGAAATTTAATATTCTCTTATAGAACTTCCTTGGTCCCAGAGATATTCTCTAAATCTCTATTCCTAATCTTGCGCACTCTGGCAAAGGCCGCTGTGATCAGCATCCCCAATAAAGCGTAGAGAACTATGGCACCTCCCGGCTTGATATCCTGATAAAACGAAGTAGTAATACCCGCCCACATATAAATAACACCCAGTAACACCGAGATGATATAGGCCTGCTTATAAGATCTAGCTATCATCAAAGAGGTGGCTACTGGTAAGACAATTAATGAGGCCACAAGTAGAGCCCCGACTATTTTCGTCGCCATGGCGATAGTGATCGCTGCCAACAGGGTGAAAATACCGTTCACTAGATTTATGCGGACACCAGAAATCCTGGCCAGATTGGAGTCGACTGAAATGGCAAGTAAGCCAGCGTACATAATAATCGAAGTCAATACCACTAGGGCGAAGACTACGGAGACGGCGTAGACATCTCTCATCTGCACGGATGAGATACTCCCGAAGAGATACGCCTCGAAGGTGTTTCCACCAGGGGCGAAGTCCGAGAGTATGGCGGCCAGGCCCAAGCCAAAACTCATGGTTATTGCAGTCGCCATATCACCATACTGTGGAAAGCGCTTGCGGATTTTCTCGATTGAGAAGGCCGCCACAATGCAGATTAAGATGGCCCCAATAACGGGATCAAAGCCCATGATAAGCCCAATGCCAACCCCTGCTAAAGAGCTGTGTGAAAGTGCATCACCAACCATAGAAGTCTTTCTATTGACCATGATGACGCCAATTAACGGAATCATGATAGACAGCATGGTGCCGACTACCAGAGCTCTACGCATAAACTCAAACTCGAACATTTTCAATGGCTCCCTTCGCGATCTTATATATTTGATTGATACCCAGTTTTTCGGTAACCATTTCGATTTCGTGTGTAACTAGGATCATTGAGAGTTTGCGTTCTTGATTCAAGTCTCGAATCAATTGGAAAAATTGCTCCTTGCTGTCTTGGTCGATACCCGCTGTGGGCTCATCTAGGATGATAATCTCGGGATCTTCGATCAGAGCTCTTGCAATCATGACTCGCTGTTGCAAACCACCAGAGAGCTCATTAAACGGGACATTTCTATAGCTCTTGAGACCAAGCTGGGTTAAGATTTCACTAGCCTTTAGCTTATGTTTCTTACCTGGAATCTTGATGAAGCCGAGTTCTCTGTACTGAGCTATGGACAGCAGTTCTATGCAGGTTATCGGGAAGGCAATTTTCTGGACGACATTCATCTGTGGCACATAGCCTATCTTGCGGTAATCACGCAGCTTACTGATATCTTCTCCGAGTACTTCAATGGTGCCTGCTTCCGCCTTGAGCTCACCCAAGAGCAGTTTCAGCAAAGTCGACTTACCACTGCCGTTCTCACCTACTAGAACCATTAACTGACCCCGTTTTAGACTTAAATCCAAATTCTTTAGGACAGGATCTTCTGTGTAGGAGAAGTCTAGTCCTCTAATCTTAATTACTTCTGACATTTTTTACTCCATAGACTCCAAGAGATTTTCTAAGTTTAAGCGCATGAGATCGGCAAACGACTTGCCATCCACCTCGCGGTTACGATACTCCATAGAGGCCAGAGGCTTAGTCTGGCCACCGAGCTCTGCTGCAATCGTATCGGCACCTTTTTTCTGGCCACCAAGTTCATAAAAAATTGTTTTTAGTTGATGATTTAAACAGTAATTGATTGCCTTGCGAATGGTTTTGAGACTTGGATCCTCCATGGAGGTCAAACCCTGTAGAGGGAATTGCTGGAGATCAAAATCTCTTGCCAAATAGGCGTAGGCATAGTGGGTTACGACGAAGTTGCGCTTCTCAACTTCTTTAAACTTGGCTTTGAATTCATATTCCATGCTGGTGAGCTCGTCTATGGCCTTGACCTTACGCTTGTAGAATTTACGCTGCATCTCAGGGTAGCTGGCCACCAATTCATCATAGATCTTATTGAGATAGCGTTTAGCATTGACTATGGATAACCAGGAATGTGGATCATAGGTGATCTTATCTAGCCCTGATGACGAACCAGCGAGAACTGTTTCAAGTTCAATTTCCTCGCCCCAAGGATCGAGCCAATTATAGCTCAAGAGTTCTTCTGAAACCCGGTCTGAGATAAATACCCACCTACCCGTTTCTGGAAAACGCCAATTACAAGAACCATATTCGTGAGCCATCTCGACGCCATACACGACATTGGCTTCAACTTCGTTATCTGATCTTTGTGAGACTATTCTGCCCTTCTGTTCCATGATCTTTTTGCCATCTTTAATCAGCTGCTCCTCCTTAATCTCGGGATCCAGTTTAAAGAAGGCACAACGCATCAAGTCTTCATGGGTGTGGCCAAATTCCAATTTATAGTGTTTCGTACTGTCATCGACATCGATGATACCCAGGTATTGGAAATCACCGATGGCTGCTGCTCCCTTATAGGTGATGAGTTCAACTGTGTCACTAAGGGTGATGATCTTCAGATTTGGCAAATTTTCTGCCACCTGATCCACCCAGCGCTCGAGATTAGCGCCGTTGACAATCAACATATCGGCTTCTGCAAGCTGTCTGATATCCTTGGGACTTGGCTCCCAGAGGTGTGCACTCTGTTCAGGTGGCATAAAAGATCTCAGATCGATCTCTTCCCCAGTGATACTCTTGCATAAATCATAGATGGGAAAAAAGGAGGCGTAGACAATGGGCCTACCGTCTCCCTCTTTCTGCGCCCTCTGACAGCCTGCTAATAAAAAACAGGCGCACAATAGTAGGCAGAGGAATTTCAGACGATTTCTCATGTCTAGCCTCCTGAATTAAGCATTAGTGTTCGTGTGGTCCGAAGACGTCTGCAAGTTGATCATAGGTAGTAGTAGGCTTGATGAAGGTCGGGAACCAATCATCCTCTCCCAGCATCTTCTCGACATCATCACCGAGACGCATATGGAAGTGAGCCAGAGTTTCTTCACCATGTACTGGCATCAGCATGAGGTACTTAAATTTAGCTCCCTCTTCACCTTCGAAGACGTGCCATTCAATATCATGCTTACCGTGCTCAACCTTGTAGCTCTCGACATAGCTATACTTGCTCTTAGCGATCTCCTTGCCGTCCTTATTCAGGCGTGCATCGTAAAAGGTAATTGTATCGCCAGCGAAGACCATGGTCTCATAGTCGATCTTGTACTTCTCGAGGTACTCTGCCTTGATTTCGTCAACAGTTTCTCCCTCTGCTTTGGCATGAGCTTCTAGAGCTTCCTGTAGTTCCTCGTCATTGAGGTAGGCGCTCATGGAGTTCCACTCACCTTCCCAATCCTCTAATACGACGTCATCTAGGACAACGCGTTCAGGGGCGGCGTGGTCGTGATCGTGGTCATGATCATGGGCTTCATCGCCATGCTCGTGATCATGGTCGTGATCGT
>JAUNVU010000019.1 GCA_030537525.1 Eubacteriales bacterium | reverse complement strand
CTCTGGTAATTTCTCGTATTCCAGATTGAAGTGGTAATTACCATAGCTGTCTTGCTCACCGTCGGTGGGCGTAAATTGAATGCTGTAAATATCTATAATTGCGGGCTTGAAGCCTTCAATTTTGAGATAATAGAGACCTAGGTTGCTGTATTCATCCTTCAGCATTTCAAAGTAGGTGTCATTGGCTGCATACTGCCAGACACCATTACTATCTAAGTAGACGTGGTGGAAAACCACAATGACATTTTCTACTTGTGCTTCAGTCGGTTCAGGTTCTACCTGCTCTTCACCAGCGAAAACAACATCGTAAATATCCACTTGCGAAAAGAGTTCACGCGCCGTATCTAAGCTCAGAGAACCGCTGTAGAGTGGCTCATTATGGGCTAGACCATTACTGGCTGGGTCGACCGTAAATGTACCGACTCCAGGTCCTTCACCTTGGTAAGTCCAATAATAGGTATTGCCATCACCAAAGTCGATTTCACCATATTCACCATAATTGATGTAATAGCTGGCAAAAACCTCACTATCTTGTGGTAAGAGCACGGCGGACAGTGTCAAAAGTAGACTGAGTAAGAACAGCAAGAAGCGTTTACAATTAAATCTTCCGAGCATACGCGAAACCTCCCTTCTTCCCTTGATTGCGTTGCCAAATTAAGGAAAAGGGGCCAGGCCTGACCTACCTGACCCCAGTAATTTATTTCTTCTTTGCGGCGTTCGTTCCTGCAATTCTACCGACTATGATGCACTCACTCAGATCACCACCCTCAGGATAGATATCGGCAAAGAAGGAGCCGATATTACCCGCGCTGTAGAGACCTGGAATGATCTTGCCGTCGATGTCTAGGACCTGGCCTGCCGCATTCTTCCTCGGACCACCCAAGCTGTGGTGAATGGTCGGGAAAACTGCTAGGGCGTAGTATGGTCCTTCAGTCGTCAACTGCTTGAGATAGGTGTCGGGGCGATGCAGCTGAGAGTCGTAGCCCGCTTTGCAGTAGTCCTGATAATCCAGGAACTGATCCTCGAGATTGTCAGGATCGACACCGAGTTTGGCAGCCAGCTCCTTAATGCTGTCGGCCTTGAGCAGCCAACCCTTCTTGACTTCAGCTTGGTTGTCATTAGACCAGCCTGGGTAGAGCGGTGCTTGCGTCAGTCCTGGCTCGTCGAAAATGACCCAGGCGCGTGGCGGAATTTGCTGTGCCACCCAATTACCAGCTGGATCCCAGTGACCCAGTCTCAACTCAGCAGACTCATCGGTGAAGCGGCGGCCATTAGGACCAACTACGAAGCAACTGCGATCACCCAGCTGATCTTCGAAATAGCCCTGAATATTACGGCGCTTGTCGATCTTGTCGGGACCAAAAGTCGGCTTGAAGTGCAAGTCATAACCTGCGACATTGCCCATGTGCCAGAGGTCGGCACCAATCTTCATGCTAGCGCGAATCGCATCCCCGCTGGCATCATGACCATAGCGAGAAAGTGCTTCTGGCAGCTGCAAGAAGTTTTCAATCATCTCTTCATTGGCTTCGAAACCGCCTGCGGCGAGGATGACCCCACCCTTGGCCTCGAGCTTGTAATTCTTACCCTTCTGCTTGATCTCAATACCTAAAACAGCCTTGCTCTTAGGATCCTGGATCAAGTTGATGAGATTAGAGTTATACGAGTACTTGATGCTGCCCTTAATCTGCTTATACTTACCCTGCTTATTCTTGATCTCTAAGAGATTCTGCAAGAGGAGATTGTAGAAGGCACGATCATTTTTCGCCTTCTCATGCAGCGTCAGCATCTTCATCTTTTCACCACCTGGCAGCTCCTCATACTGGACGTAACCCAGGTCATAGAGCTGGCTGGCACCGTGATCCTTGAGCCATTGTGGAACAGCCAAAGAACCCGTGGCCAAAGCCTTGATATGCTCGTCTGAGAGGTGGTCGTAGTCGCCGCGAAGACTCTTAAAGAACTTCGTGGCACCAGCTTCATCTTCGCTGTAGAGCAATTGCTGTGGGCAGTGCTTGGTGTAGCCACCTGTCTCATTCGGACCATTTCTATCGACGACTAGGACAGCTGCCCCCTCTTCAGCAGCTGTAATGGCAGCTACTGCACCTGCGGCATCTAAGCCGTAGACGATGACATCATAAGAGGCATTCCACTGAATCTTCTCCGACTTACCAGGTTTGCCAGGTTTGCCAGGCTTGCTTGGCTTCGGAATATATGGCGGCTTGACCTCTGTGGGTGGAACTAAGATCTCCAATGTTTCTTGCCAGCACCAGAATCCTGGGCACTTGATCTCAATTTTGACTATTGGCGGTCCAAGCATGCAACCATTGTTCTCGCATTGGTCTGGCGGCGAGACTATGTAATAACAAGGACGGTAGTAGAGATCTATGACATTATTAGTAAATGAGACCATGTAGGCTGCCCTATTCGGTGGAATACCTGCCAGAGAGTAGAGCGGCAAGAAATTTTTAGCAATGGACTGCAGCGGTACAACATCCCCTGGCTTGGCGGGACGAATCTCGAAATCCAAGAACTTCAGTTGCCCATTGACCATGGCCCAGTGTCTGACCAAATAGCTGAAATCCTGAGGCTCCGTACAGTAGTCACTTTCTGCTATCAAGACAAGCTCGACTAGCTCGGAAGTCGCAGGAATCTCATATTCTGGGATATTGCGATCTACTGAGTACTCATAGCCTGAGGGCAAGGGATAATGATTGGTGAGTTCACCGAGGGTGTAGACCTCTTTTAAGGGGCCGAGATCTAGAATGTCATAGCTGCCCAGCATGTGGAGAACACCATCACCACAGTCGACGGCGATAATGACAATTACTGGACCCTGCTCGACTCTGTAGTACAGTGTAATTTCATTTGTTTCATTGGGAGTTAAATAGTAGTGGAAATCATTTTCTGGTGGATCTAGGAGACGATACTCCTGCGGCACCGTTACGAGTGCATCCAGGTCCGTATAGGTCCAGAGCAAGAGGTTGGTTGTAAATTCAACATGGTCCAATTCCTTCATGCTATCGATGTCCACAGCGTGCAAGACGACCGATGTCTGAACTTCATCATCAATAACTGAGTCGTCATAGGTCGGTGTCTCCGAATGTTCCTTTTCAAGATTGACTCTGAGCTCAGCATCTTCAGAATCCTTCTTCGGGCGCTTACTTGAACCCTGGCGCGGACCCTCGGGATCGTCATACTCATCACCACCACTTGGTGTTTCAATTGAAGGCGGGGCATCCGAAGTAGATGGACCTGGCGGTGGCGGCGGCAGCGGTGGCGGTGTATTCGGCTTCGGCTGCTGGGCTGAAACCGGGGGCACTGGAGGTGCCGGTGGCGGTGGTGCAATATTTATTGGCGGAGTCAGATTGTCATTTGGAATCTCGGGCTCTTCAACATCCTCTAAACTGCCGAGATCATCGATGATGGGATAGGCAATGTAATAGACGAAGATCATCTCATCGTTAGAATTGAAAGTCGCCTGATTCTGCTCTGAGTAGTAAAAACCCTCATACTCTCTAGCAAAATTAGCCGTGAGATAAGTCTGGCCGTAAGCTAGCTCATGCCAGACATCCTCCATCAGCATCTCCGTGCCATCTAATTGAATCGTGATGTGGCGAATTAAGAGATTGACATAATCAGGAGTTTGCGTCCACCTATTATCATCGCCTTGCTCCTCTTCGGCAAATAAATCATTATCAGAGCTGGAGGGCTCTCCGAAAACCACGGTATCGCCCATCTCTTCTATTTCATTGATAAATAATTGTTCATCGACAAAGCCTTCATACAATGGCTCAGGCTGATTAAGCAAATTCTCCTGAATTAGGACGGGCACGACATCGAAGCCGTCACCCAGATACGTCCAGTCATAGCGATACGCGATGCGCGTAATTGAGCCCGTTGCTCCTGGATACAAGTAGACTGTATCCGCCTTGACGGCAGGGCCAAGCGGTACCATGGCGAGCAAGATACTCAATAAGAATATGCTGGCGAGGATTACACAATATAATTTCTTGTTCATAAGACCTCCTCTCTTTGCTGTTATCAGCAAAACCGACTAACGGTATTGGCAAAAAACTAGTGCGAATTCAAAGCGTAGTTTCTGAAAACTACTCAATTTAAAATTAGCAAAGTAAAAAAGAGAGGAGCTAGCCATAACGAGTAGTTTAGCTAGGTAAATAATAAGGGGCTCGCAGCAGAAACTATCTAAGCTCTGGAAAAATACTTAAAACACTAGCTTAGTCTTAAATAGCAAAAACCCTGCAACAAAAATGTTACAGGGTTTTCTGGCGGAGAAGGAGGGATTCGAACCCTCGCTGGAGTTGCCCCCACTAACGATTTAGCAAACCGTCCCCTTCAGCCTCTTGGGTACTTCTCCAAAAATGCTTCTGGCTTGGCCCTCAAAGCCTGAAGTCAGAAGCTCTGGCGGAGAGAGTGGGATTCGAACCCACGGAGGGCTTGCACCCTCGCCGGTTTTCAAGACCGGTGCCTTCAGCCAACTCGACCATCTCTCCAGGCATTGCGGCTAGAGAATTCTAGCACTCTTGAAAAGCTCTTGTCAATCCACGAATTGAAACTAATCTCAACAGTAAGCAAGAGTAAAACAGCTAAATTTCGACAGGAATTGACTAAACGACTAGTTGATTCAACTAAGCGTTGATATAATATGGCCATAAACAACTAGACGCTTATTGTTTATTTTTAATACTCCTTGCAAGCTCTAATTAAGCAAAACCTTGCTAGGCTCGGCTTTTGCCAGCAAGATCAGAAAGGAATTGACATGAATTACGATTACAGAGGCATTGGCTTGACCATAAGCAACGCCCGCAAGGCGAAGAATTTAACGCAGGCAGAATTTGCCGACAAGCTCGGAGTTTCGGCGCAGGCGATCAGCAAGTGGGAGACGGGGGCTGGCTATCCAGATCTCTCAATGCTGCCAAGCATCGCCAGCACCCTCGGTTTGTCGATGGATGAGCTGTTTGGCGCTGAGCAGTCAAGGGAGGTCAAAGACGAGAAGAATCAACGGCCCAAGGAGGCTCCTCAGAAATATCAGTCCATGTCCTGGATTGCGACTTATGGCGACAAGCTTCTCTATGCCGAGACGCCTGCCAGGAGTATCAAGCTGCCGGAGGTCATCTTACAAGATGGTTCCACCATTGATCTGGCAAGCAATATGATAGTTAACCAGGGCCAGAGAATCAGTATTTTCAGACGTTCGGAATTCACCCCTGGCAATCTCCACTATGCTGCTTATGAGAGCGAAGCGGAGGCTCAGACTAATAGCAATAGCTACCAGGATGCAGATTTCGACTCAATTATCATCGACTCTCAGTTTCGCCCTCTGAAGATCAAGATCACGGCTAATCCCAATGAGCCTACTGGCTGGAGGATACACGGAGATGCCCAAGCAGCCGACACTCTGGAATTTGAGAAAGATGGCAAGACTCTCATCTTTAAATTCAGCAATTTCCCCAAGCGACGCGGTATCTTCGAGACCGTTTTTTCTGCCAGCTCCTATAAGAAGTCAACTCTCTGGATCAACTGTCCTGAAAATAAGATGAAGAACTTGAAGCTAGATACCAATGGCACGGCCAGTCTGCAATCTGCTATCGACTTCGCAGCGGCTGAGGCGGTTATCAATGGGGCTTGCACCTGCGATCTCTTACACGTTGATAATTTCAAGCTAAATTGCAAGGGGGCAGGCATTGTCCGTATCGGCAGTGCCCATAATATCGAGCTTGAAAGTAGTGGTGCCGGCAAGGTTGCTGTCGACCAGCTAACTGGTGGCAGAATCGACTACAGAGGTTACGGGGCTGCCGTCATGAAGTGCTCGGGCGAGGCCAAGGAAGTGACCATAGACTTGGCTGGCGCCTCGGTCTTCGAAGGAAATAATTTGTGCATAGATGATCTTTCTGTGGTGCTCAGCGGACCTTGTTCTTGCACCATCGGCAGGGTCCGTGGAAAATCGAGGGAGCGCATCAACTTCGGCAAGCTCGTCATCCACGAACGCGGTGAGGAGCGTGCTTAGCCTGAGTTTGCAAATTAGATCTGCCCGACAAATATCACTGTTCATTAGAAATAAAAGTGTTATAGTGTAGCGGTGTTCTATTAGAAAGATGAGCGCTATGCAGAAGACATATATCTTAAAGGGCATAGATTGCCCAAGCTGTGCAGAGAAAATTGTTGCAAGATTAAATAAATTAGACGAGGTCAACGAGGCCACCTACCACCATCCAACTGAGAAGCTCTACTTGTACTTTGCCGAGGAGTTTGGCGAGGCAGAGCTGCCTTCTTTGGAAGCTAAGGTCAAGGGATTGGTCCATAGGTTGGAGCCTAATTGCAGTCTGATTGATCCTCGTCTTTATAAGCGAGACGAGTCAGCTGAGGCCGCGCAGCAGAAGCGCGAGCTCAGAGACTTAATTGCTGCCCTGCTGCTCTTCTTATTAGGCTTCGCCCTCCGCCTAGCCTACGGCAGCTTCGACCTCTTTCCCAGTTTAAAGGAGGGCTTGCCCGAGCTCGGCTTTGGCCATTTTGAGGCCTTTCTCGGTCGTAATCTATATGGCGAACTAGCCTCTCTTTTATTTTTTGCCCTGGCCTATGTGCTGGCCTCCAAGCGCGTCTATAAGGCGGCCTTTAAGGCTCGTGGCTGGCAGAAATTATTTTCTGAAAACTCCCTGATGATCATCGCCTCTATTGGCGCCATAGTCCTCGGTGAATATCCCGAGGCGGTGGCCGTCATGCTCTTCTTTGCCTGGGGTGACTACTTGGAGCAGAAGGCTGTGGCGAAGTCTAGAAACAGCATTGAAGAGAGTCTCAGCTTCATACCTGAGACCGCCATTCGCCTACGCGATGGACAAGTCGAAAAATGCGAGCCTGAAGAGCTGAAAGTTGGCGATATAGTCCTGATTCATCCAGGTGCGAAGGTGCCCACCGACGGCAGGGTTGTCGAAGGTAGGTCGACCCTCGATACACAGGCCATCAGTGGCGAGTCACTTCCCGTCCCCGTCGGACCTGGTTTCGAAGTGCTTTCGGGCTCGATTAATGGCGGCGGACTCTTGAAATTAGAGGTGACGAAAGTCTATGCCGATTCCACAGTAGCTGGCATGCTGGCCCTGCTAGACCAGGCAGCTGCCAGGAAGTCGCCGACCGAGCGCTTCATCACTCGCTTTGCCAGAATCTACACGCCGACAGTCGTCATCATTGCGCTCATTATCGCCTTGCTCTTCCCACAATTTAGTAATTACGGCTATTCCGTCTGGATTTACCGAGCGCTAGTCTTCCTAGTTGCCTCCTGCCCTTGCGCCCTTGTCATCTCCGTACCACTTGCCTACTTTGCTGGCCTCGGCGCAGCTTCGGCCAAAGGCATACTCGTCCGCGGTGGTGCCGCCCTCGAAGAATTGGCTAAGGCAAACACGCTCTTCCTCGACAAGACTGGCACCTTGACTGAGGGAAATTTCGCCATCTCCAAATTAATTCCAGCTCCTAGAGTTTCGCCAGACGAGCTCATTGCCGCCGCCGCCATAGCTGAATACGGCTCCCAGCACCCACTTGCTGAAGCCCTGCGCAGAAGTCTAAGACGTCTCTGTGTGGCAGACGGCTGTACGCTCTGTGAAGTCGAGCGTAGAGATGACTCAATCGAACAGTTGGCTCTGACTCCCCAGATCGTTTATCGCATTATGCACTCCATCCAAGCCGACCTCCTCAATGCCGAAGAGATTCATGGTCGTGGTGTCCGCGCCACTTACAGAGGGGTTGAATTTTTAGTCGGCAATGCCAGACTCTTCGCCGAAAATGGAATTGAGATAATTCCTGTCGACAGTGACAATACCGTCATCTACGTGGCAAAAGACCGGAAATTCCTCGGCGCCATCTGCCTGGCAGACTTAATTAAGCCCAATGCCAGAGACACAGTTGCCGCCCTCAGTCACTGTGACGCTTGCCGCATAGAATCCGTCATCATGTTGACAGGCGACAAGAGCGAAGTGGCACAATCCGTCTGTAGAGCCATCGGCATTAAGCGATTCCAAGCCGAGCTCTTGCCCGAAGACAAGCTCCACGCCTATGAGTCCATTAAGCCTGCAACGGGCTCTAAGGTCTTCATCGGTGATGGCATCAATGACGCACCAGTTCTCATGGCTTCAGATGTCGGTGTCGCCATGGGCGGTATCGGTCAGGCTGCTGCCATCGAAGCCGCCGACGTCATCATCGCCAACGACAATCTGGAGAAATTTCACCAGGTTCTGCACATCTCGAAAGAGACGAAGAAGATTGTCAGAGGCAATATCGCCTTCGCCCTCGGCGTCAAGATCCTCGTCTTGCTCGCGGGTGCCTTCGGCCATGTCGGTATCTGGGCAGCCGTCTTCTCAGACGTCGGAGTCGCCCTTCTTGCCATCTTCAATTCTCTACGAATTTTACCGAAAAAAGAGCAGCAGACAGGAGGCTGAACAAAAAAATAAGCGGCAGTTCGCCGCTTATTAAATTCGTCCTGATTTCAATAATTAGAACTTCCCACCTCTGCCGCCGTGACTGCGCCCTGACGAACTAATATGGGTACTCGATCCAGAGCTTATGCCGCTACCCTTAGAACCAGTATTCCGAGGAATTTCAGTGACTCTGCGCCTGACATCGACAATTCTATCTTCTCTGCCCATTAGGGCTGCCGTATCAAGGCGTGCATGATTCCTAGCATCATGGGCGAGGAAGATAGATTTTAAGCGCCGCCGCTGAGCGTTGACCTTGCCGACAGCTCCATAGGAACCGAATAACAAGCTCGCCAGGAGGGCGCCGATATGGCCCATCCGCTTCGCGGCTTCGGCCTGCGGATCCAGTGGCTTACCCGCTCTAGCAGCCTTCAGGTAGCGAGCGACCTCATCGCCAAATAGCGAAAATGCCTCATAATACTCGTCTTGCCGCAGCGGCTCCTTGATAGTGGCAAAAACCGCCGCCAAGGCCGCATCGCTGAGTGCGTAGGTGGCAAATTTATGCGTCGTCATATGCCAGTCTCTAGCCTCGGTGGAAATTAAAAGAAGTATGCCGTCGTCTGCCTCACCCCAGCCGTAGCCGAAGTGGTCGAAGAAGTCGTCAGCATAGCTCTCTGCGGTATAGCCAAATAGAGAGCCCGTCACGTAAACTGCCACATCACATTGGTACTTTGCAGAAATAGCATCAAACTGCTCGTTCAGCTGCTGCAATTCATGCTCTGTGAGAATACCCACATCATCTAGGACCCTTGGCAATTCACGCTTACTGCCAAGATGTTCATCACTAATTTGCTGCTCTGCCAAGCAGACAGCAGGGATCATGAGAAGCAAGAATATGATAAAAATCGTCAATATACGCTTCATAATAGATACCCCAGCAAATTATTTACGAGGAATAAACGGACGAGATATGGCAAGAGGAAGTAGCCTAGAAGCAAGGCGAGCAAGGCGTAGATCAAGCCGTATTTTAAGCGTGCCTTTCTAACCTTGCTGCGATCTTCAGGTAGGTCACCGATTAGCTTGCCCGTCTGCCCGTTCATAGCGAAGTGGTAGAGCTCGTTTTGCCAGCGCGTATTGAGAATCCAGACAGGCAGCAAGGCATACTCAAACTTCATCTGATCCAAATTCAGCTCCATATCCCTCAGACTAAAACGTTCATAATCACTGAGTGTTTTATTAAACGCCGTCTCCATCGTCTTCTGTATGCGCTGCTTCGCCCTCGGCTCACTGGCCTCGGCCTCAAGATCGTACTTGTCGGCGAGAAAACCCGCCAAATAACCCTCATTAAAGGGCTGTAATTGACTGAAGTCATAAGGTTCCAGAGACTCTAATAGCGCCCTGGAATGCTTCGTGCTGGCCTCTACGGGAATCTGTTCGAAGTTTAGCGCGCCCTGCCGTTTGACATCATAAATTCGCTCTGTCGTATAAATTCTGTCACCAGACCTGACACTCTCTGTTGTACTCGCCTCGAAGGCATAGTTGGCCTTCGCCCGACACGAAATCAGCCAATAGGGCAGGTAGATTCCCTGCACCTCTTCGAGATGCGACTTCGCACTGAAGATGTCTGGTACGAGCTTATGCGCACTGGCGTGTTGCCGAAATGCCTCGATCGCCTGCTCCTTGCTAAAACGAAACGGAATCACATAATTGGGCTTGTACTGGGCCTCTAACTTTCGCGGCACCAAGACGGGATTGTCACAGTAAGGACAACGCAAGGCCGCCTTATTGACATCGGCAATAATCTCACCGCCGCAGGACTCACAAATATATGAGGTCAGCCCAGGCTCCTCACTGGGATTCCACCGCTCTAGCTGTTCGCCTGGCACCCTTGCATAACTCACCGTCTCCGCAGCAGGAGACTCAGTATCAACAGGCTGGGCTTTTGCCAGTTTTTCGGCAAAAGCCTCAGGCTCAAACTCAGCCCCACAGTATGGGCAGACTAGGAGACCCGACTTGGGGTCATACTCAACACGACCGCCACAGCGCGGGCATTCATACTCACGTATCTCTCTCATGGCCAGCTCTCTATACCCTAGACGAGGCCTAGAGCTCTAGACCTTGTCGGCTTCGTCAATCTTGTCACCACATTCGGGACAGAAATTCGGGCGCTCGCCAGCCGGTGGGGCATAGCCGCACTTATCGCATTTATAACTCTCAGCTTGCGGCGCTGGACGGCCACAATTCGTGCAGAATTTGCCATTATTGGAGGCGCCACAGACACAGCGCCAACTTGCAGATCCGCCAGTTTGACCGTAGACCACGCCAGCCTGCTGAGCCTGGGGAGGCTGCTGGCCTTGCGGCATCTGCTGTCCCTGTGGCTGCTGCTGAGCTTGGCGGAAGAGGTCGCCAGCATTGGCCCCGCCCGCTTGATTAGCCATACCGAGGCCGACGAAGGCACCCATGGCACCTGCACCGCCCTCATTAGCAGCGGCTGCACGCATGGCATCGGCCTGTGCTGCGGTAATACCTGCTGCTGCCATATTGGGATCTCGGAAGATAGCGGCACGCTGAGCCTGCTTAATGAGTTCTTCATCCTCTTTCGGAATACTGACCGAATTCAAGCCGACGCTGACAATCTCAATTCCACGCAAATTAGACCAGGTCTCAGAGAGCTGTTCTTGCAGTGCTTGGGCAATCTCCGGCCCCTTCGCCATCAGCTGATTAGGACGAATTTCCAATTGAGAAATCTTGGCAAAAGCCGGACTCAATTGCTGGATCAACTCGGCCTTCATCTGGGCGTCAATATCTTCTCGATAATAAGCTTCAGAGACATTGCCAGCGACATTCTTATAAAAGAGTATCGGATCCACAATATGGTATGAATAGCTGCCGTTACAGCGCACGGAGATATCAATGTCGAGGCCGATTTGACGGTCAACAACACGGAAGGCAACGGGATTTGGCGTGCCAAATTTATTATCCGTGATCTCCTTGATATTGAAGTAGTAGATTCTCTGGTCCCGGGCAGTATCACCACCGAAGGTAATACGACGACCGAAGACCTTGAAGGATTCGACTATGGACTCGCCGAGCTTGCCTGTGAATACCGAGGGCTCTGCGGAGGCCTCCCAGACGTATTCTCCTGGCTCTGCTGAGAACTCGACTATCTCACCTTGCTGCACTATCATCATGCACTGGCCATCGGCTACAGCTATTGCCGAGCCGTTAGAAATAATATTGTCGGAGCCTCGATTCTGCGAGCGGGCACCCTTACGCGGTACGCCTTTTGCCATCAGGACATTCTTGTCCAATGAGTCGCAGTAGAAAAATTCCTTATACTGATCTGCGAGGCTAGTTCCCAGAGCAGTAGTCATGGCCTTAATTAATCCCATGCTAACCTCCTTCAGCTCTAATGCTTAATTTGCTGATTGATTTCACAGAGCTTGAGATTATTTTAATATATTTGAATAGTTTTAGGTAAATTTACTCTCCAATTAATTTGAAGACGCTTTCCGAAGTTCAAATATACTCTGCTCTAGCTGCTTTCAGGGCTTATTACCAGCCTAATACAGTAGTCAGTAATAATTAATAATGAGCAGTATAGGGATTTTCAGGCTCAACCTGGGTAATTTCTTCTGTCGCAATGCGCAGATACTGCAGGCCGTCCTTGCTCTTATAGCGCTCTAGCACGCCACGAACTTCAATCCAGGAATCGAGGCTGAACTCGGTATCTTCTGGCAGAGTTATCTCGAATCCACACATGCCAGCATCATCGCCGCAACAACCTGGGCCGAAGCGAAAAACTACGTACTTCTTCTCGCCGAGCTGCTCAAATTCCTGGAACATGCCGCGAATTCTCACCTGGCGGCCGAGATAGTCATCAATATTCGTATAGATGTCTAGAACCCAGCCAATGTACATCTTCTCGTCAATATAGAGCTCTTCTCCAGCAGCAAGCTCTGGCAGAGTCTGAAATTCTAAAACCTGGACAGTTGGTGTCTCTGTCTCTGATGGATTCTCAACTAAATCAATTAGCTCGTCATATTTTTGCACCTCGCCTTCTCCCGTCTGCTGCGCAAGCTCAAATTTAGGTAGTTCTGCCTGCTCCTTCGCCCGGCAGGCACTTAAGCAGATGACCAGACCGAGGACCAGCAGTAGAGAAGCTTGCTTCTTGAAGCCTCTGCCACTCTTCTTCAAATAGCCAATTAGGGAGAAGATTATGAAGATCAAGAGGTTGACCACGACAATCGAGGCTCCTGACGGCGTCTGCAGGGCGTATGAAGCCAGGAAGCCGAGGCTGAAGGCCACGAGCGAAATTATCGCCGATACCGAGATGACTGCCTTGAAACTCTTAAACACCCGCATGGCCGACAGGCCTGGGAAGATGATGAGAGCAGAGATGAGCAGGGCTCCCATTAGGCGCATGCCGAGTACTATGGTCACGGAGGTCAAAGCCGCCAGCAGCATATTATAGAAATTGACGTGGCTGCCCGAGGCTTTTGCAAAATTTTCATCGAAGGTAATCGCAAAGAGGCGATTGTAGAAGAAGATGAATAGGCTTATAACGGTCAGCGAGAGGATGGCCGTCAGGCGGACGTCTTCCTTCGTCGTCGCTAATATGGTGCCAAACATATAATTGCAAATATCTGTCGACATGCCCCGACCCCAAGAAACGGCGATGACGCCGATGGCCAGAGCCGAAGAAGAGATCATGGCGAGGGCCGAATCTCCCCTGATATCTGATTTATCCGAGAGGCGCAGGAGTAAGAAGGAAGCGAGTAAAACCATGGGTATGGCGAAGGTCAGCGGTGCCAGGCCTAAGACCAGGGATAGTGACAGCGCCCCGAAACTCACATGACTCAGGCCGTCACCGATCATGGCGTAGCGCTTGAGCACCAAACTCACGCCGAGAAGTGATGAGCAGAGTGCAATCAGGAGGCCACAGATGACCGCCCTCAGCAGAAAGGGATACGCTAGAATTTCTCTAAAAATTTGTAACATGGCCATCCTCCTCACCTAGACCCAAGAAGGCCCTCCCCAGTGCTGACTCGAAGTATTCTTCAGCCAGTCCGAAATAGAGCTGCTTATTGGCCAAGTGTAAAATTTTCTTCGCCCTGTGTTCAATTGCCGCCACATCATGAGTTACGAGGATTACGGCTATGCCACTCGCGTTAACTTCTTCCAGAATGCGATAAAAGTCGGCAGCAACCAGGGGATCAAGACCAGCTAGGGGTTCATCTAGAAGTAGTAATCGCTTGCTGGCAAGGAGTGCCCTGGCAAGTAAAACACGCTGCTGCTGACCACCAGATAATTCTCTGAAGGATTTCTTCTCGAGCTCTTCAATTTTCAACAAGGCGAGTATTTCCTTCAATTTCCGTCTGTCCTCACGACCGTAGAAGGGCCGCCAGCCGAGACTGTTCAACCTACCCGAGAGAACAATTTCGCGTACTGTCGCGGGAAAGTCTCGCTGAATTTCACTCTGCTGCGGTAGATAGCCGATTTCCTTAGCTGAGAGGCCAGCGGCATAGTCGATCTGACCTGCTTCTGGCGTCTTCAAGCCGAGTAGCCCCTTGATCAAGGTGGACTTGCCTGAGCCATTCTCGCCTAGAATTGCCAAGTAATCAGTGCTTTCCAGGCTGAAATTGACATCTTCTAGAACTGTTCTACCGCCATAGGCGAAGCTTAAATTACTACATTTTAAGAGCATTCTATTCTCTTTCTAGAAATAGCTGTACCCGACTGCCAAGACAGCAGCCGGGACAGCTTCTTTATCACTATTTACGCTTACGCCACCGAATTAGTCGTTCAATGCGTGACGCAGATTCTCCAAATTGTTGCTCATGATTGCTAAATAGCTCAGGCCGTTTTCGAAATCTTCTTTGCTGATATTGTGGGCTCCGTGGAGCAGCATGATCTCTGCACCAGTGGCATCGGCAATTGATTCAGCCATCTTCATATTTGACATTTCGATATGGAAGACCACTGGAATCTGCTCTTCCTTGACCTTGTCAATTAAGAAGACGAGAGTCTGTGGGCTCGCATCTCCTTCAGTCGAACAACCAGGGAAGGCGGCGAAGTACTTCAGGCCATAGGCCTCTACTAAGTAGCGGAAGGGGAAGCGATCACCGACAATGATGGTGTCGCGCTTGGCATTGGCCACCATCTCTTTATAATCTTGATCGAGTTTTGCCAATTTGGCTGTGTACTTCTCACTGTTTTCCTGGTAGAAGTCGGCATTGGCTGGATCTAGTTCTGAGAGCACTTTCGTCAACTTCTTGACTATCTTGATGGCATTGGCGGGATCGGTCCAGACGTGCTCATCTAGCTCATGGCTGTGATGATCGTGGTCG
>JAUNVU010000018.1 GCA_030537525.1 Eubacteriales bacterium | reverse complement strand
GTAATCAGCGATTATGTCGTATATGATTAATCATACAGATAATTCTCTTGCTGCGTCGTAAACATCTTGTAGTAGAGACTATCCTTCTTTTCCATTAGCTTCTCATGAGTGTCGAAGTCCTCCACCCTACCATCTCTCAACAACAGTATCTTATCGCAAAACAAGGACGAGCTCAGTCGGTGAGAGATGAAAATAGCTGTTTTATTCTTAGTCAACTGGTGGAAGTTTTCATAGATTTCAGCCTCGCTCTTCGGATCAAGGGCTGAGGTTGGCTCATCCAAAATAACAACTTCGGCATTCTTGTACAGGGCCCTGGCAATCGCAATCTTCTGTCTCTCACCTCCGGATAGTTGCACACCATCTTCGGAGAAATCCTTCCCTAATACGCTGTCAACACCATACTTCAGCTTCGCCACAGCTTCTGTCAAACCCACTTCAGCAAGTTCTGCAGAAACTCTCTTGGCATCGTAATTTTTCACACAGGCTATATTCTCGGCAACCGAGAGGTTGAATAATTTGTAGTCCTGAAAAATGACTGACATCTTAGCCTGGTACTCTGTTGTATCGAAGTTTCGAATATCAATGCCGTTCAGCTTAATCTTACCCGCCAATGGTGTATAGAGTTTCATTAAGAGTTTAACTACTGTGGTCTTACCAGCACCATTTAGGCCGACAATAGAAATTTTCTGCCCTCGTTTGAAACTTACAGAAAAGTCCTTTAGTACATAGTCTTGACTTGTCGGATATTTGAAGTAGACGTGCTCGAAACTCAGTTCCTCTATCTGCTCTGGCAGCTCCAGAAACTCCATCTGTCCCTGCATGCTTCTTCTGGAAACTGAATCTTCTTTTCTATTTACAGCCTCTATACTACCTCCCGTTAGTTCTTCTAACTTCTCACGGCGCAGCGGTAGGTGCATGAATTCATAGATCGGCTCAGCTGTTGTAACAGCATGACTTAGACTCATCAACGATAAGCTCAACTCGACAAAATTCGCATTGAATTGAGTCAGTGCCGACACATACATGGCAAAGGAGCCAAGAGTAATCTGCGGACCTAGCAAGTCAGAAACCGTCCGAATACCTGTGTATGCATAACACAGTGCTTGCCCAAGAATATTCAGTGCGGCAATTATACTTAGAGACAGCCCGCGACGATGATCCACCGCCTTCTTGGCAGCCAGAGTCTCAACTGTCACATCATAATAGCGATCAGCGAAGAAAGACTTGCGACAGAAGATTCTGCCATCCATCTGCTTCTCGGGATGGAAGGCAAAGCGAACTAGGGCGATGATCTTGGCGTTAAAGGATTTTAGAGCTTGCACATAAGACTGCACCGCCTGCACACTTTTTTTGCCCTGCCAGATTTGAATCACCAAAAGCAAGACTAGGATAAGTAGTAGAGGCAGACTGAAACTTAAAGCGATTGCCAATACTGAGACCACTATACCTGCAGCCTTCATAAAATCGATTGACGCTTTCAGCATATTGATATGCGGCCGCATAAACGTCAACATGAAATCCGCCTGCTCCTTCAAACCGATATACTTCTTATCCTCCATATAGGCGAAATCAATCGCCATCACCTGCTCTGCCATAAAATAGGAGAAGTGATCACTGACCTCGGTGAAGCTACTCTGTACATAAGCAAGGGCAAAAGCTGGGACTCTTGCCAAAACCACATTCGAAAACAACAAGAAGGCACCCCAGAGGATAAAGTCCTTGAAGCCAAGGCCAGCAGCTAAGCCATCAATCAGTAGCTTCGGGATCAAGACATTGATCAAGAGGCGGAAAACCTGGGACAAGCCTGTTCCCAGAAGCACTAGGACTAATCTCTTCGAGGCTCGCCAGGTCAGTTTGAGGAGGAAAAAATAAACTAGAATGTAATGCTTAAGCTCTTTCATCTTCCGACCCCCTTAACTCATCCTCGAACTGCTTCAGTTTTTCTGCTCTCTCCAATCGCTTCTGCTCCTCGCGATAATACTTACCTTGCGTTATAAACATCTCGTAGTACTCACCTCGCATGGCCATTAATTCTCTATGTGTGCCAACCTCCGCCACGGCCTTATCCGCCAGTAGGAAGATGCGATCACAAAACTTCGTGCTGGAGAGCCTGTGTGAGATATAAATCGATGTCTTGCCAGCCGAAATCGAATTGAGGTTTTCATATATCTCAGCTTCAGCAAGCGCATCGAGCGCGGCTGTCGGCTCATCGAGAATCGTAATTGGACCGTCCTTATAGATAGCCCTACTGATGGCGAGTTTTTGACTCTCACCGCCAGATAATTCTACCGACTCGGGATCTATGCCTCTGGTCAAGAGAGTGTCTAGACCATACTTTAGACTCTCGATCTTTTCCTTCAGCCCGGCTTTTGCCAGGCTTGACCAAATTCTGTCAAGATCCAGATTATCCTCGCGACCAGCAACATTTTCCTTGACCGTCAAGGGATATAAGAGGACGGTCTGGAAGACTGAATTGAAGATCTTCAGACGCTCGTCATAGGAGAACTCATTTAAGTTGATGCCGTTGATTAGTATTTCGCCTGAATCTGGTCTATACAGGCCGACTAGGAGCTTGATCAGAGTGGACTTGCCCGCCCCATTGTTACCTACCAGGGCCACAGTTTCACCTGCGGCTATGCTCAGATTTAGATTTTCTAAAACCTTGTCTGGCGAATTTGGATAGCGAAAACTTACGTTCTTAAATTCAATGGAAAGTGGGCCAGCAGGCATCGTTCTCGTGCCACTGGGCGGCAAGAGATCGTCATCGTCGAGAAACTCGTAGAGGCTCTTGACGTAAATCATTTCGTGGGCGATGTAAAAGGCAAAATCGCCGACGGTGAGATCCATGAGCATGATCAACTGATAGGAGAGGCCAAAACTCATCAATAGCGTATCGACCGCCAAAGTGCCGTTGGCGTAAGAGTTTAATAAATAGTGGAGGAAGTATAGCTGCACTAATACCAGCCAGCTGGTGGGGATAATGTGTGCCTTATAAGAAGTTTTTCTAACTCCCTGCATGATCTTTCTATAAGCAACTATTTGCTGCTTATAGAGGCTTAATAGACGTTCTTGGAAGCGGTACAGGCGTATATCCTTGGCGTAGTCGAAACTGCCTGTTGTCTCCTTGAAATAATTTTTTCTATGCGTTAGTTTATTCGCTTCATCAAGTTCTTCAGTCTCAGCGAAATTCTTCGTATTTTCAGCTCTGAAATATAAATAGCCATAGAGTATCATAGCCAGAGCTACTATTGGATTCACCTGCCAGAGCAAAATTAAGAGGAAAAAAACACCCAAGAGATTTGCCGAAATCCGAAGCGTGCCGTGCATGGCACCGTTAATGCCAGTAGTGGGACTAGAAGTTGCATCGAAGGCCTTCTCATGCTTGGCAAAGACCGCCTCCGACTCAAATTGAATGAAGTCTATGGCGTAGAGTCTGGCCATCATATTCCTAGCATATTTCATCCTAGTTCTATCGCGGATATAGAAGGTGCTCTGTTCGATATAATTGCCGAAGAAAGCCATCAACATACCGACAGCTGCATAAATCGCCGTGATAAGCAGAATGCTTCTAACTTTCTCGCTACTTGTCTGTCCAGAAATAAGAGTCGCCGTAATTAATTTCGGCATCAAGGCGATCAAAACTGGTAGGAAACCCTTGAGCAGGGTGACCACGATACAGACTGGTAAGAATGTCGAATCATAGATGCTTATCGTCTCTTTCAGTAGTCGACGATAAGTTTTGAAAAACTTAAACATCTGCCAAACCTTACTATCTCCTTAAGAACGCAAGCTTGGCCAAGTTTTACGCCTCTGCTTGACATAGAATAAGTTATCATTTTAATTATTGCAACCTAAAGAGCCGCTATCTACAGCGGCTCTTTAGATTTAAATATGAAGCTCAACTAAGATTAAATTTCCGTCTCGGTGAAGACCTCCTTGCCTTCGCTTATCAGCTTAGGTGAGCCGACTGCACAAATCATATTCTTGTCCAGCAACTCTTGGAATATTGGGGCGAGGGCAGTAATATCTTCAAATTTGCAGTCCAGCACTTCTGATCTCAATTTTTGACGCTTGGCTTCTGTGATGCCCTCGTGCACGGCCCGTACAACTTGGTCAGCTTCCTGTGCACTGGAAAGCGGGCGATCTAACTGGCCTATTGTCGAGATGATAAATTTATCAAGGGAATCAATGCGTTCGCTAATCTTCGCCAGATACTCGGGAATGCCCTTGTACGCTTGTAGGGTAGCCATAACCTTGGGGTCGCGATAACTGACAAAAGCAAGATGACCATCACGATTTAAAGCCATATTACAGCCATAGGCGCCACCGAAGATGCGGACCTGTTCCCAAAGATAGTCAGTCTCGATTAATTTCTGTGCAATTAGCATAGCGCCAGTCAATTTTTGGCCCAGATTGTGCAGATTATAACCCTGTGCGATAAAAGAGACTTCAGAGGGAATGATGAAGGCCTCATTTTTAGCCTCTTCTTTGAATTCTGGGAACTTTCTGCCATCACCGTCCACTTGGCCTAACTTGTCACCAATAATCCTACTCGTAGCTGTCAGGACTTCTGCTCTAGACTGTCCACGGTAAGAGATCTGCACTTCAGCAGAACGGAAGAGCTTAAGATAGAGTTCAGTTAAGTCGCGACTAAAGTCTGCTAGCGAATCTGGGAAACCTTCTGCTATTTTCTTGGCTTCTCTAAATGCTTCAATACCGTAGACTTCCTCTGCAACTGCGGCCTTCTGCGAGTAGTAGCTGGCTAATCTCTCGTTGGCAACTCTTTCAGCAGCTTCAATGAAGCTCATTTCGGTATTAGAAAGTTGCATATAGAGCAAGTTTGCAAGCCTTTCTAAGTCTGTGAATTCAGTCTTGTAAATTATTTCTTCGACTAATTCTATTGCCGAGAGCATTTCTTCATCCAGAGCCTTAACTGCGACTTGTATATAGGCGCGCAAGCCATCCTCTTCCTCGTAAAAACTCGGGGAGACGAAGATGCCGCCCGTCTTAATCATCATCTGGTTGGCCAACTCTGAGAAACTGTGTTCTTCGGTTGAAAGTGCACCTAGGCACATACTCAAGAAGTTAAGTAATCGCCATTCCTTGAGCTTCAAATCTGGCAGGGGGAAGGCCAGCTGCAAATAGCTAATACCGTCCGCAGGGGCATTGATTTGAATGACCTTTTGGCCTGGCAATTCCTTGGCTTCAACCAGCTCATACTTGAGAGGATCAATCTCTCGTTTAAGATCTGCCACTGAAAGTACTGGTATGGCCGCTAATTTTTCAGGATCATCTGGCTTACTCTGGCGCTCGCGCAGCTGCTCCTGGATCTTCTTTACTTCTGCTAATTCAGCTTCGGACATTGCCTCCAGACGGGCCTGCAACTCGGCCTCTTCCTCACTTACCTTCTCTTGCATTAATTTCTCTGAGGCTGAAAGTAATAATTCAACGGCATGCTTATTCTGAATGAATTCGCGCTTTAACAACTCTTCTAAGTAGCCATCTGGAAGTCTCTTCTCAACTTCATCGAGGAGCTTGGTATAGTCCAATTTTTCCACTGGATCCAAGCCTCTGTCCCAGTGACATAGTCCGTCGATTGAAAACAACAGACCCTTTGGCATAAAGCCACCATCTAGACCCTCTTTTAAGGCAAAGCGCCACTGATTTAGGGCGGCCTGTTTTAGCTCTTCATCGATACCTTCTTCAACTAAGCGGTTAAATTCGAAATTTAGAGCTTCACGAACTGTGTCCAGGTCATTTTCATCTAAACCCTTCAATGTAATACTACACATTGGCTGTAATAGGCTGTCTTCGAAACTTGCTGAAAGATCTTTAACGAGACCAGACTCAAGCAAAACATTACGAACTGGCGAGCTTGACATCATAAAGAGTATATTCGTCAATAACTTCAATGCTAGATTATCGACTAGTGAATCATAGCTGCCTTGGGCATAGCTGATTCCAAAAATATCCTGACCAGCCTCTTTCTTAGCCACTGCATAACGTCCATTTAGCCGCTTAACATTGTCAAATGCTTCAGTAGGTTCAACACTTGCCACAATTTCTGCTGGCTCAAATTGATCGAGATACTCGTCGATCTTAGCTAGAACCTGCTCATGATCGAGCTCGCCCGTCAGCATAATCTGGGCATTACTTGGATGATAGTACTTGCTATGAAAGTCCAGTAGTTCCTTTTGACTTAGACTAGTCACAACCTCTGGCTCACCACCAGAATTGTACTTATAGACATTGTCATACAGAGCCGTCTGCATAGTCTGCTGGAGACGCTGTTCAGGCTGAGCCATCACTCCTCTCATCTCGTTATAGACTACGCCGACAACTTGCAGACGCCCATCTTCAGTTAGTTCTAAATGGTGTCCCTCTTGGCGCAAAATATCTTCATTGCGGTAGATATTCGGGAAAAACACTCCATCAAGATAGATATCCATCAAATTGAGTAGCTCTTGAGAATTGGTAGTGGCAAACGGGTAAACCGTCTTATCCGGGAAGGTCATGGCATTCAAGAAGGTATTCATTGAGCCTTTCAAAAGCTCTACGAAGGGCTCCTTGACATCAAATTTCTTAGATCCAGCCAATACCGCATGCTCCAGTACATGGCAGACTCCATTATCCGACTCTGGCAGAGTTCTAAATTGAATGGCGAAGGTCTTGTTCTTGTCTTCCATATCCAGGAAGAGTACTGGGGTATTGCATTTCTCGTGACGATATTCCGTGTAATTGGCAGGGATAGATTCAATTCTGCCAGTTCTTACTATTTTAAACTTCTGCATATTTACTCCTATTCGTAGAGATATTTGCTGGCTATCTCAATGATCGTCTCAGCATTCAGCGCTCCGACATGACGCTCTTTAATTTCACCATTGTGAATGAAGAAGATTACAGGCACTCCTAGGATCTTGTATTCTTTACAAAATTCCTTGTGATCATCGGCACAGAGCTTGTAAATATTGATAAATGGATAGTCGAAGTCAATACTTTCAAGAGTCTGGGCCAAGGCCTTGCAAGGACCGCAAGTTCGACCATAGACGTCGACTAGCGCAAGTCCTTCTTCCTTAAGTAATTCTTTAAATTCACTAGCTTTAATTTCTTTAATCATAAGAATCTCCATTCCACTGTAATTCATTTCTGAGTTCTAGCAAGTGACCTCTTCACTCTAGCTTGAACCTCTATTTGAAGCAAATGCAAAACTGGACCTAGGTCGTTGTGTTCAAGCTGCAAGCTGCCTGCAGGTCAAATATTCTGCGATACTGTAAATTATCCTTGTACAGCTGAAGATGAGTGCCTCTGGCGGCAATTTTGCCTTCTTCCAGCAAGACGATCTGATCCGCATTGATTATCGTATTCAGATTATGCGCAACGATGACCATGGTCTTTCCTGCCATTAATTCCTTAATCTGCTCACTGACCTCGAATTCATTCGCCGAATCCATATTAGCCGTAGCCTCATCCAATAACAGTATGTCGGGCTCGGCAATTATCGCTCTGGCTATAGCCAAGCGCTGACGCTGACCACCAGAGAGTTTCATGCCAGATTCCCCAATCTGACTGTCGAAACCAGCTTCTAAGTCCATGATGAAGTCATAGGCGTTTGCCTTCTTTGCTGCCTCATGCAATTCTTCTTCGCTGACTTCATGCTTAGCCCCGTAGAGGATATTTTCACGAATTGTGCCGCTGAGAAGCGGGCTGTTTTGGATGACATAGCCAAAGCATTTACGCCAACTATCAAGGTGTATTTTCTCCGCTTCTACATCACCAATTAGGATCTCACCCGCCGTTGGCTCGTAAAAACGTTCGAGTAGTTTTAAGATCGTCGTCTTACCTGAGCCAGATGCTCCAATAATTGCGGTCGTCTTTCCCTCTGGTATCTTCAAGTTGAGAGAATCTAAAACCATATTCTCACCGTCATATGAGAATGAGAGATTGCGAAGTTCGAGACTTCGTTCACTGACCTTATCAAGAGCAAATTCGCGCTCAATCTCTTCCGCAGGTAGGGCGGCAATTTCTGAGACCATAGCTGTTGCACCCTTAGTTCCTTGCATTTCAAGCAGGGTTTGGACAAACATTTGGAAGGTAGAGGGCATCTCTAAAGTAAATACATAAAAGACGATTAATTCTCCGAGTTCTAGCTCACCCTTCTGAATTAGGAAGGAGCCTCCAATAATTACAATCGCCGTTAATATCATGTCTACAATGCGCTGAAAGGCTACGAAGAACATATCATACTTAACCTGGCGCATGGCAATCTTGAAGCGTTCCTGATTGATGCTCATCCCTCTGCTCATCTCTTCAGCTTCCGCCGCTGCTGCCTTGACAATTTTCATATTGCCAAGTTTTTCAGAAAGAAAAAGCGTGAAACGACTCATATTTTCTTGCGTGTCATATTGAATTCTATAAATGACATTGCGTGCTAAGATTAAGAGCAAAACATATAAGATGACCGTCGGCACGATGAAGAGCGTTAAAGTTACATTCATTCCCTGCATGGAATATATCATCATCGCCATGAAGATACCTGCCTGAAAGAAACTCAAGCATTGTTCAATGATTCGACTGACCAATAAAGAGTCTGTCGTCACCCTGCTAATCAGGCTCGAAGGCCTATATTTTTCATAGATCTGAAGAGGTAAGTCGATAAATTTTCGCCAAGCGGTGTGCTGAATTAAGCGGTCGAAGCGGATGTGCACCCATGAGGAAAAAAGCGGAGCAAAACCTAATAAGATTAGTAAAATAGAATAGAAAATATACCGCTTCACAACGGTCTCATCCGTAATTAGACCCTGTGCAACATCACCAGTGATCTCCGTCAATGTGACGAAAAGCTGACTACTAAAAACCACCATTACTAACTGTACTAAATATAGCCACCAGGGCAGATGGGATTCTTTGAGTAACTTAAGCAGCGGCCGCCATGAGCTCTGCTTTGCTTTTCGCTTATCCATTATTCCACCTCCTGCATATTGCTTATCTGCTGCAAATTACGATCTTCTGTTTCGGGAAGTAGTTCGACATTTACCAACTCTCGGTACAGCGAGCAATTTTCCATTAGCTCAGCATGCTTACCAACAGCCTTTATTTCGCCTTGATCTAGAACAATAATCTGATCCGCATTACGTACCGTGCTGAGGCGGTGGGCCACACAAATAGTTGTGCGATTGTTGGCAAGTTCACTGAGAACGGACATGACTTCATATTCTGCTTCGCTGTCGAGATTACTTGTCGCCTCATCAAGAAGTAGCCGTTTTGGCTGTTGTAGAAGTACTCGCGCTATGATAAAACGCTGCCGTTCGCCACCTGAGAAAGTCATGCCGCCTTCTGCAACTGGAGTATCTAAGCCGTCGGCCTGGGCCGCAATGAATTCGTCTAACTGCGCAGCTTTTGCCGCAAGAAGAATTTCCTTATCATCTGGGATGGGGTCCATACCATAGGTGAAGGCATCTCTTAAAGTTCCACTAAAGAGATTGATCTCCTGGGTCACATAGCCGAAACTTGAGCGCCATTCTTGTAAGTCGAAATCTTGAATATCTTGACCACCAATGGTAATTTGACCACTCTGCGGCTTGAAGAAACGCTCTATCAGAGCTAGAAGGCTAGTTTTTCCAGCACCTGAAGCGCCGACAACTGCAACAAAAGAGCCCTCTTTGATGCAGAAATTGAGATTTTTCAATACTGCTTTCTCGCCATAGGAGAAGCTGACATTCTCAAAGCAAAGATCGCCTTCGTTTTGAGCAATTGGCTGACCACTATATGGCTCGGATTCATTTTCCATAACCTCTGTGATTCGATCAACTGCGCCTTGGGCCTGCTTGAGCATGGGCCACATCTGAGCAATTAGCAAAACCGAGCTATTTACTGCTGAAGAATACATGTAGAAGGCTATCCAGGTACCCGTATCGATCTCTCCCTTGGCAACTAGAGCACCGCCTATTACAACGGCCAGAATATTGTTCAGGGTCATCAAAGCGCTGTCAAAACCAGTGAAGACAATGTCTAGCACTTCGACTTTGAAGCGCGCTTTATTGTATTCTTCAATCGCCTGACGGCCACGCTTTTTTTCATGCTTTTCTTTGACGAAGACTTTGACCAAAGGGATATTGATCAAAATCTGAGATAGATATTCGGTAAGCTTCGCTAGACGCATTTGCTGACTGTAGGCGAAGCGGAAAGAAATTCGACCCTGGATCAACTTCTCTATTAGCATTAGGGGAATCATTGCCAAGAGAACATAACCCAAGGTCGAATGGTAGGAGAAAACATAGCCGAGACTAAGGTATAGAGCATAGCTATTAGTTAGCACATTAGAAATCAGCGTGATAAAAATAGCCGAAAGAGAGCTCGTATCCGTTGTCGTCCGCGAAATTAATTCCTTTGGTTCAATTTTCTGGTAAGTGGAGAGGGGCAAGGCCAGGATTTTTGCCCAAATTTTGTCAATTAGACGTTTGGTAATTAAATGTCTCGTATAGCCGTTGAGCCAGTCATTGACTGCTGTTAGGATTATGCTCACAGACATTATCCCGAGCGCCGTCAGGAGAGTCTGAGTGGAGAGGTCTCCGCCAGTAATTCTTCTCTGAAAATCTGGGAAGATGGCCCCTATGCGCGAGCCCGATAGACTCAGTGCAATGGTTAAAAATACTAATAGCCATGGTATCTTGCTTGAGGCCAGTAAGCGGTAAAAGCGCTTCCACGACCCCTTGCTAGGTTTGATTCTCAATTTCTTCTCTACAGCTTCCACGACCCTATCCCTCGTATTCTGTTACCCGTCTATTGAATTCTTCCATTAGACGAGCTTGTATTTCTGCTGAATAGACCTGTCGCTTATATGCTTCAAATGGCAGTTGTGCACGTAGGGATTCTGCGCTTTCGCCTGTTTCGGCAGAGTACATTTTCACTTCAGCCTCGTAGGCTTCTAACGAGCAATCTACTTCGTCCTTGAGATAGCTTCGAGCATAAAGGTCTAATTTAAAGTCGCGTATCAGATTTTCCTTAACCCGCTCTGCTATCTCCTCATCGCTCGCCTCAGCAGGATTGCTAAAGAGGCCTCGCATGTATTCACCAGCTGTCTGCCCCGAGCGCATCGCCTCTTCCCTAATAGCTTGCATCTGACTTTCGACAAAATCACTTAACTCCGCTTCATCAATCGCATATTCTGCCGCTGCTATAATTCCATCCCTCAGCTCAGCCGCGGCTCCATTAAAGTATTGCTCCGCCTTCAATGTATCGATAATTGCCTGGCGATACTTCGCCTTGTAATCTTCTATAGAGCTTGCTGGCTCGAAGTAATCGTTATTTTCGGCTTTTACCATCTCTAAGCTGAGGTCTGGAACCGTCTTCGTCTTGACTTTGAGGATGCTCAGCTTAACTTTATGCCCTTGAAGCTCGACTTCCTTAGTCTCGCCCTCGACGAGGCCTAAGATTGCCTCTTCGAAGTCAAAGTCAAATAGACCTCTACCAACAGTTAGCGGAATCATCGACTTATTAAATTTCGGAAGTTCAGAACTGGCCCTGACCATCACTATGTCGCCCTCTGCTATCTGATGTCCTGGAGGGGCCTCGACCACCTCACCATATTTTTTGGCAATGCGTAGGAGTTCAGCTTCAATATCCTTTTCAATCTGTTTTTCGTCAAAATTCAGATTTAGATATTTCTCGTCGAGTGGAATTTTCGTATAATCGGGTACTGATAAGATTTTAGACTTCATGGAAAGACCTCCTAGATAGATGTATCTAGATCAAGCATAACAGTGAAACATAAAGATTCTCTGTTTCTGTTCTTTCCTTTTTCTTTAGAATTTCTTTAGAGTTTCTATGCTTCTTGACTTGAGGCTAAAATTGTCAGATAGAGCTTATTTCTTCAGTATTATTTCTAAAATAAACTCTTTTTCACTAGAGCTTATCTTGAGCTCACCGTTCATTCGCTGCAGATAGCTTTCGATGATGGCTAGACCCAGCCCGCTGGCTCCCTCAGGCCGATGCCAAGCTCCACGCTTATAACGCTGTGTTAAAGTCTTAAGCTGGCTCTGAGCGAGCTTCTCTTTGAGATCATTGCTCGCTTTAATTGAGATGAAGTCCTCATGCTCAGCACAAGAAAGGCAAAACTCACTCTTGGCATAGCGCAGGGCATTTTGGATCAAATTACTAAAGATCTGTTCTAGGGCCTGCAAGTCTTCGGCTAGGTAAATTGGCTCTGAGCTGAGAGCCAATTCTAGCTCCAACTGCCGTTGTTCAAAATCTGGGTAGCAGCGCAGGAAGATTTCACGAATAAATTCATTCAGCTCGAATACTTCGGGCTTGAGTAGCAAGCTTTCATCTCGCGACTTGGTATAGGCAAATAACTGCTCTAAGAGTTCAGCCAAGACTTCCAGACGCTTTTGCACTAAGAGTAGCAGCTCTAGCTCCTCTCCCTGCTCAATATCAGCTTGGGATTGCTGTGCCTCATCAATCAACAATTCCAAATAACCCTTTGCTCCCGTCAACGGGGTTCGCAAATCATGGGCAAGATTACTGATCGTCTGCTCAACTTCACTCTGACTCTCCTGCACCGACTTCGCCTGGCGTAGGGTTTCTGCCCGCAGCTTATTGCAAGCTCGTAAGAGGTCTTGATAAGATCTCTCAGAAGTAATTCTTCTAAATTCGCTATGACTCTGTTCTAAAAGAGCCGTTTCGAGATCTCGACTCAGGCGCTTCAACGCCCAGTTCAAACGTAGATAGCGATATAAGATAAAGGCACAAAATATAGTCAAAAATAAGACTATAAACCACCCTAATTGATCCATCGCGTTAGATCCTTCCTCTTGAATAGATGAGTAAAAATAATTAAGGCCAAAATTAAAATAATTAAATCGAAACCGAGATAAGTCAGAAAGTCTTGCTTGTTCGCACCCCAGACAAATTGCTCGGGATAAGATAGCGGATTCCATATTTGTTTGATTCTCAAGCCAAAGAAATTGAATTTCTCATTGATTAAAATCGCCATTAAAAATATTAAAGGCAGTTCATCACTCTTCAGCAAAAGCAGGAAAAAAGCTAATATAGCAAGGTAAATCGAATAAGTTAAAAAACACAATGAGGCAAAAGCCAAACTTTCAAATATTCCCCCCTCGGCAAAACTCTGTCCTAAAATGAAGTGCCAGCAAAAAGTAATTGAGGACAGGATGAAGATGAGGTTTAGGGCTAAATAAGTCAAGGCCGAGCCTAGTTGGATTAACACAAATTTAACCCGGCTCAGCCCCTTAGTAAGGATGAGCTTAGCTAGGGCGTCTTCTTTTTGTTTTAAGCAGATATAGTACAACTGAGCTAAAATTAAAAAAGGTAAAATGGTTGAACTTAAAAGATAGGCAGAAAGCTGATTATAACTGATACCATCTAGCTCACCTGTGAAACTATTTTTAACAGTAATCTGCTCCAAAAATAATACTAAGAGCCATTCACTGAGAAAGAAAAGATAGAGCAGGGGTCTTCTACTGTGCGTTTTTAGAATTGTCTTAAAGTAATTCAATTCTTTCTCCTTCGACTAGCTCGCGAATTAATTTCTTTAAATCATTTTCTTGAGGGATGGATGATATCAGTTTCAAACCAGCTTCGACTAAGATTTTGTTGACTAACCAAGGTTCTTCTGTCTCAACTTCAAGTAATTTCTCACTTAATACTTCATACTGTATATCGGCCGTTTCAAGTAGCACCGCTGCGCGTCCAGGTTCTTCCGTTTCAATTATGGTCGAGGGCCTAACTTGAGAGTTCAAGTGTTTGCGATCGACTGCAACTAATCTCTGCTCTCTGACGATGTAAATCACGTCAGCAAGTTCAACCATCTCATCAATCGTTGAGGCCGCATAGACAACTGACACTCCATATAGTCTCAGCAGACTATCTAAGAGATTGAGCATTTTCTTCTTGCTGCGGTAACCCATGAATTTCGCACCCTGATTGATCAAAATTAAATCTGGTGAACCAAGCAGGGCTCCTGCAAACAGGAGATAATCTCTTTGCTCGCGACTTAGATCATCGACAGGTAACTGAGCCTCAGCGGCTAAATCTACCAAATTGAGCACCTCACGCATCGCCTCTTGCGGCGCAGCCAAGTCCAGGGCTTTTGCCCAGTCAATAGTCAATTTTTCAACCGTCTGTGTCGACTTTATCTCTGCCTTCTGAGGCAGATAAGCAATGCGTCGTCGATCAATTCGCTGGCTTTGGCCAAAGATTTCAACACTACCAGTTTTCAGAAAACAGCTCCCAGCAATCACGCTTAAAATAGTCTGAGAGACATCCTCCTCTGGATCTATGATTAGTGCGAGTTCTCCACGCTTCAAGTGAAAATCAAAACTCGGTCCTGCATCTCGGCGGCCATTGATAATTTCTACTATATAGTCCATATCCGCCTTCAATTATTCTGTGTCATTTAATTTTATACCCAGCCCCCAAACCGTCTTGATATATTCTTTATTGGATCTTTGTTTTAACTTCTTGCGAATATTGGAAACATGGATATTGATTACATTTTCTTCGGAATTATCATCGTAACCCCAAATCTTGCGGTAAAGATAACTCTTCGTGAAGACTCGTTTAGGGGCGCTCATCAACTGTTCTAAGATCCGAAACTCATAGTTAGTCAACTCCACAATTTCACCCGCAACTCGAAATTCCAGAGACTTCTTGTCTAGACTGAGATCGGCAAATTTCAATATTGTAGCTCTCGTCTGCACATGCTCACTGCGCCGGAGTACAGCCTGTATACGCAAAATCAGTTCTTCGTTATGAAATGGTTTTTGAATATAGTCGTCAGCACCTAGGCGCAGAGCTGTTAGGCGATCATCAATGCTGCCCTTCGCACTCACGACTATAACAGGTGTGCCGCTCTCCCTTTCGGCTAAAATTTCTTCACCACTTAAACCTGGCAACATGAGGTCTAGAAGAACGAGATCATAAGCGTTTTCATTCAAGAGTCTTAAGGCCTCAGTACCACTGTAGGCCTGTTCAATCTGATAAGCATGCCGTTTTAAGAGCCTTGCTAAAACATCAGATATTGCATTATCGTCTTCACAAATCAGTATTTTCTGCAAATCAGACTCCTGTCCGCTAGCGGTCAAATCCAACAACGTGTCTGGAAGCTCGAATGAGCTTCACTACCCT
>JAUNVU010000005.1 GCA_030537525.1 Eubacteriales bacterium | reverse complement strand
GAAAATTTACTTGCAAAAGGCAGCTGGTGAGGTCATTGTCCTAGTCAGCATGGAGCTCTTTCCAGGTTCGTTTATCCCCTGGTATGCCTACGATTTGAAGGAAATTGGCGAGCTGAAGAGTCGCTACAGCCTTAAGGAGTTGAAGCAGCAAGTACCGCGCGTAATCTGGGCAGTCTGGGCAGATGACTTGAACCAAGATGAATATGAAATTGCAGAGAGTGCGGAGCCTCAGTTCATCGTAATTTATATGCGAGCTGGTGACGGCGATGCCACAGAGGAATTGGCGAAGACTAAACGCCTACCATACCTCGTCTTGCACTGGGGCAGAATCGGGCAGCAGAAGGTGCTACTTGGCCTCAACACAAGTATGGCGAAGCTCAATGAGGAGCTCAAATTACAGTATTTGGCAAGAGATTTCAGCCCTGCCTTCTATCTTGCTGGCAGGCCGCCGAATAAGGAGCGCTATCAGCTTACATTAAATAATAATATTATCGACATCTACTATGACTACTGCCTGCTAAAACTGCCCAAACCAGGCCAGTGCAAGGCAGGCAACTGCCTGCTACCACCAGGCGTTATCATCATTGAGCTGGAATGCAAGAACCCAGGTCCCTTCTGCGCAGAACAGCCAGGCGAAGTTCTGCTGCCGAAGCCGCCGATTCCAGGCTACAAGCCGCCAGCAGGTGGCAAGCAGCCAAAGATTAAGAAAAAGAAGATTAAACAATACGACTTTTCTGCCAGTTATGACGTCATTATCTATGGCCTTACGCCCAGTGGTATAGTCACCGCCCTGACAGCAGCTGAGGCTGGTGCAGAGGTTTTAATAGTGGAAAAGAACTCACCACAACAAGCTGGTGGCTTCGGGAAATTAGCTGCCCAAAAAATCCTTTACGCAAGTGATCTCGACGACTGCCGAAACTATCTGAGAGCTCTGCGAGGTGACTACGATCACCTGGAAGATGAGCTCATCGAGGCCATGGCGACGGGACTAGTCAATTTGCCGAACTGGCTGACTGAGTACGGGGCCAAGCAAATCTACGACACGGGCTATGTCCAGTATGAAGAATTACCAGGTGGCCAATCTCTTGGCGTCTTATCCCTACACGAGAAGCGCTATAACGACCGCGCCTTCTATAATTTGCTATTGGAGAATTTAATAGCTCTGAAAAACAAAGAAGGTCGCTATAAGCAGGTCAAGGGAACTATCACCTACCTGTATCAGACTCATCTCATAGAAATCATACAAGACGCCAAGTCCAAGGCGATTATCGGCATCGAAGTCGAGCAGAAGAATAAGCAGTACAAGCTCCGCGCCAAACGCGGCCTGGTCATCGCCTCTGGCGGTTTCGAAGCCAACGAGGAGATGGTGGAAAACTTCCTCCAGTTACCAGCTGCCTTGCCGATCCACGACAGAACAGCTGATGGTGACGGCATTGTGGCGGCGAGGAAGCTCGGTGCTGACCTTTGGCACATGGGTAATGTCGCAGGCTACGACTTACACTTTATGGCCCCACACAAGCTCGATGTAGTGGACAAACGACGCGCACTTCAAGGCTACTATCAAGATCAGCTGGGCGATCGTGCCTGCTTCGTAATTGGGCCAAACGGCCGCCGCTTCACAGATGAGTCCGCTGAACTGCGACTCGGCCATGTGAATTTCACGGGTGCCTGGCTAATGCAGGAAATTCCCGACAGAGCCTGGGCGATCTTCGACCAGGCGGGACTTGAGCAGGCAAGACTCTACCCAGGTTGGTCCGCTGATAACTCTAAAGAGCTTAATAAAGCTTGGCTGATCAAGGCCGATAGCATTCAAGAGCTGGCCAAGAAGCTAGGCGTAGACGAGGGCAATCTAGAAGATCAGTTCCTCGACTATCAGGACTTCTGCCAGCAGGGTTACGACTCACAATGGCATAGTCCTGGACAGTATCTAAAGGCCTTGTCAGAAAGCGGTCCGTATTACGCACTGCCACTTTATCCAGCAATTCATCACAGCCTGGGCGGCCTGCGCTTCAATGTCCGAGGAGAGGTCCTCGACATAGAGGGCAGAGTGATCCCACGACTGTATACTGTTGGTAATAATGGCTCCTTCTTCGCCGACATCTTGCCGGAGGGTGCTGATTTAGCAGAAGGCATAGTCTTCGGACAGATTGTTGGTAAAGAGGCTGCTAAAAAGAAATAGTAGAGGAGGTTTGAGATGAAAAAATCAAGAATACTAAGCATGATTATTGTCGCCCTCTTGTTCTGGGGCCTGACGCCAGTCGCAGCGGGCGGCAGGGTGGGAGAGTTCGGCTCGGTCCACAGCGACTTGGTTGAAGACTTCGACTTCTGCCAATTACTCGATGAAGTTGTAATAGAGCTGAATGCAGAGCAGGCACATGAGTTCTATGACAGCTATACCTATGACGCAGGTGATGTCCACCTGCCGAAAATTCTTCTAGATTCAGCGGATGCTGACGAAGTCAACGAATTGATCGCCGATGTGGCCGAGTATCTGGCGGACTACATCAATGGCTACGATTCAAATGAACCCTTCAATGCCTACTACGCCCAGTACAGCGTATTTCAAAATGAGGAGATCTTATCTCTCAGACTCTCCCTGTCGTCCTACTTCAGTGGGATGGAGCTGACAAATCTCTGCTTCACCTTCGAACTTGAAAGTGGAAATCTTCTTAGCAATGAGGACATCATGGAGCGTGAGGGCATTAACGGTGAGTTTTGTGACTTGCTAGAGGCAGTCATCCTCCAAATGCACGCTGGTGAATTGAGAAGCTGTCAGTTCAGATATGACAGCTTCGAGGCCCATGACCTCTTCGCCTACTATGCTGGCGGCAGCATCGACTATCTCTGGCACAAGCTCTTTACTGAAGATCTAAAGTCTGAGGAGCATGATAAATATCAAGAAGAGCGAGGCTTCTTTAGCTTCCCACTAGCATATGAGCTAGCACTGTTCTATGCTCCCAGCGGTGAGTTATTGCTCTCCTATCCAGAGTATCTCTATGCCCAAGGAAGTGCAGTTTACATGACGGCAAGAGTTTGCATGGAGCCACAGATTAGGAAGTTAAATCCCTACTTTAGCTTGGTCAGCAGGCTCTTGGACATCGATTCAGACAAGCTCTCAGATGACAAGGTCAAGGGCTTGGTCTGGCACCTCGGCACACACAGCTCGGATGACGATTATCGGGTCTATCAACTACTGCGAAATCTGGCAGGTAATATGCTGGACCAGCCTCTCCCAAGTCTCTTGGTCGACTATAAATACCTGCCAATAAGCGGCGGCTCGCCCGAGGAGAAGGAATTTATCTTGATCGTACCGCGCCAGAAGAATGCCCTATTGGTCAGGGAGACTTTCACGGGTCCAGACGAGGCTTACAGCTATCCCGAAGAATTTGGCATTGGTGCGGCTCTGCTAATCTTCGATCCAGAAGACTTCGAGGGACAGCGCTTCTGTTATCGCTATCGCGATGAAGAAGTGATTTTTGAAGACCTGTTAGATGAAGGCAAACTGAATCTGCCAGAAGGATTCGTAGAGGGACCTGATCTTTCAGAGATTGAACCGATTGATGAATTCTTCTTCCCCTTAGAAGAAGTTTTATTCGACAGTTTGGGTTAGCCCCAAATAGTTAAGGAGGATAAATTTATGAAATGGCAAAAACAGCTTCTAGCACTAGCCGTGCTGCTTCTAATGGTCGTGGCTTTGGCCGTGCCAGTCAGTGCCAGAAATGGCAAGACGAAGAGCCCTGTTGTCGGCTCCATGAAGAGTGATTTGGTGACCGAGTTAGACTTTATGAGCATGGTTGATGTTGAGGAGATCGAATTAGAGGAATTTTGGACCACTTACTACATGGCAGATATCCACCTGCCACAGATCGCCATAGATAGTGCTGATGTCAGAAAGATCAATGAGGAGATTCAAGCCCTGGCAGAGCTGCTTGCTGACGATATCAACTATCTTGAAGATGGTGACTTCCCCATGGGTTATATCGCCAATTACTCCATATATGAGGATGAGTATATTCTCTCCATTGAGATTCAGCTAGAGACCGTTATCGGCGAACCTTTCGTCGCCTACCGGGTCTACACCATTCACAAGGACACGGGTGAGGAGCTCAGCAATGAGGATATCTTAGAGCATCTTGACATCTATCAAGATCTTGAGCAGGTCATGGAAGATAATATCTACTTGGAGTCCAAGGCTAGAGATATCAGCCTCCTCATGGGACCTGGCAACGGCTATGAAAATTCTCAGTCCATGTTCATCATGGAGAGCTTGATAAATCATTGGCGCAGGGAATATCCCGATAGCAATCCAGACGCCTATGCCCAAGAGGAGGAAGTCTTCGGTGGTGAACTGATTTATCAGGAGCCTAGATTCTACTTCAACAGCACGGGAGCGCTGTGCCTGAGCTATGTCCAATTTACGATGGCGGGCAGCGGCTTCATGCCGCACAGCGTCAATGTCAAGATCCAATTTGGCGGCTCAAAACTCAATCCGATTTATGTCTTATTGGCCAATCAATACGATCTAGACCTAGAAGATGAGTCAATCAAGGCCCTCATCTGGCCGCTTGGCAAATTGACGAAAAAAAATGACTACCAGGCCCTGGCTCTTTGCAGAAAGCTCTGGTCGGCAATTAGGTATATGCAAGAATTCAACATCCTACTCAACTCGGATGACATGGATTTCGACAATCCTGACTTCGAGGGCCACTCCCTCTACTTGATTATTCCTAGGCTGAAATATGCTGGCATCACTCGTGATGTTAAGGCCTTCGAAGATGAAGATAAGTACTACACCGCCTTCGATGGCTATGGACGCGAACTAGTCCTCTATGTACGCGACCCGCAGCCTGAGCGGCCAGAATGCCTGAAATACAGATATCGTGACGAGATTATTAGCTTGACTGATTTCTCGAAGAAAGCTATGCAAGATTTGCCCGATGGCTTCATAATAGGACCAGAGATGTCCGACTTGCCAGAGGTGACAGAGCCAAACTATATCGACTACAAACTACATCCAGTCGCTGACTAATTTCTGTTCACCAATCTGGCAAAAGCCAGAGAGCAGATGCTATGAACTTGATTAAGTCCTTTATAGAGCATTTGAGCAGGCGGCGATGGCCGATCTACCTAGGTCTGTTATTGCTGCTTGTCAATCTCTGCTTGATCATTACTGTGACAGCTCCCTGGTCCGCAGCAAAGGCGAGACCTGAGGAGCTGTCAGTATTTTCTGCTGAGCCCACAATGTACTTGGAGGACAGACTTCCCCAGTTTGAGCTAAAAACAGTAAAACCCTTCTCCCAGATTGACGAGGCGAGGTCGCACAGCGCCCTGACCTTCGACCTGCTCTACTATCCTGTGGCGGCACGCTGGCCAGAATTGCACTGGTACCCCCTAAGAGAGATTGTCGCGGGCATTGCCGTGAACCGTGATTTGACAGATTTACAAATTGACTCCTATGCAGACTTGAAGCAGGTAGATCCAAGCAAGGAGACTCTCTGCATTAAGCAAGTTGAGCCGCGAGTTCGCCTGAGTTATGGAGCTCTGGCCAAGGCTTACGGCGGTGGCCGGGAGGGCTGGCGGGAAACTCTCTTACTTCTGGAAAAATTTGCCGATGCGGGTAATTTCAGGCAGTCAAAAGTAGAGCAGAGCAGTATTGTGCTCTTGTTTAGCGACGAGTTTGAAGAAATTCAAAGAGCTGGTGGGAATTTCGAATTCATTATTCCGAAAGAGGGCGCCTTGCAGCTAGCTATTGGTATTCAGACACCCTATGAGCTGGGGAGCGCCATAGCTGAAGCTTATACTCCTCTAGCTCAAGAATATCGACAAGACGGGGAGTCTAAGCTCTACAAATTGGGAGCTGAGCAGTATGAGGAATTTCTCTGGCCAACACAGAGGCTCAGCCATGATCTGCGAAAATATGTCAATAAGGAGCGGCTCTTTCAGGCCAAGGACCATCGTGAGCACGTCATGGCGGCAACGCTGGCTATTTTTCTAATAATCGCCTGGGTCTTCATGATAGTTAGTCAGATCTATAGCAGGCGGATGGTTTTGGCCTTCTTATTTACGGCCTTCTGCCTCGTCGGCTGGATCATGGTGCGCATGCTGAAATATAGCACGAACTCCAACAGTCTAAATCTTCTACTCTGGTGGCTGTTTTATGTCTTTCAGCTGGCGCTGACTCTCTGTCTGCTCTGGACCAGCCTGGTTATCGACCGCGGCAAGAAGCCGCTGCCTAAGCCCTGGTATGTAATCTTAGGCTTCAATCTCGCCTTGATGATCCTGGCCCTCACTAATTCCTACCATCAGCAGATGATCCACTATGTGCTGGAAGATGGGCTGTACCTGAACGCTCATGGCTATCGCTGGGCTTTCTACTTGATCTGGGCTGTGATCTTCATAGAGTCTGTTGCTGCCACCGTCATCCTCGCCTTGAAGAATAGACAGGGTGTTAGGCGGCTGCGGCAATTTTTAGTCGTCATGGTCGCCTTCATGATGGTGATCTACAGTGTGGGCTACGGCATAAATTACAAGCCGTTTCGCCAGAGTGATTATACGCTGGTGATGTGCACGTTCATTGTTGTCTACCTCTGGGCGCTTTTTCACAGCGGGCTTTTGCCAGTGCATAGAGGCTATAGGCGGCTCTTTGTAGCTTCCAATCTCCGGATGCAAGTCTGTGACTTAAATGGCAAGTCCATACTGCGTGCCAAGCGGGCACGCGATCTCGAAGCGGAGATCTTTAAATCTCTGCCTGGGGATAGGATAGGGAGCGTGAAATTGGATCCCGATACCTTGCTGAGGACGAAGCGCATTCCCGGTGGTTACTTCCTCTGGGAGGAGGATTTGACGGAGTTAAACGAGCAGGAGGAAAAGATTGCAAAAAGAGTTCGAGAGCTGCATACCGCCAACCGCCTCTTGAGTTCGCAGCAAGCAATTCAAGATGAGCTGAGCTCACTGAAACATCGCCGCAAGCTCTTAGAAGAGCTGGATGCGCAGAGCCAGGATGTGCTGCATTTGCTCTATGAGCGCCTAGACCAGCTCGCTTGGCTGGAGAATAAGGAGCCAGTGCTAAAAGAAATTGCAATCCTTCTTTGCTATCTCAAGCGGCATAGTAATTTCTTCTTCTACGGTGAGAAGGCCGACATCGCCGCCGAGGAATTGACTGTCTACATGGACGAGCTCATTGAAATTGCCGAACTCTCGGGCACGAAAATACTCTTCTTCAATAATCTCAAGGGTACATTGCCAGTTGCTCAGGCCACCTGTTTTTATGAGATTCTCTACAGCTTAATTGCCTTCGCTGAGGGCCAGCTACCCAATTCGAAGTTCATCGTGCAGCTGACAGATGGACCGAAGCTCAAGATGCTCTTACCACGGGTTGAGGCTGTCGACTATGTGCTGGATGAGAAAATTAAAAAACGCCTGGCCAAGCTCGGTGGCGACTATCGCTCATGGTTATTGGAAGAGGTAGTCAGCGTTGAGTTCTACTTTGGGGAGCATTGCCATGACTGAGCTATACTTCCTCAAAGATTGGCAGATGTCTTCCATAGATGTCCTACTCGGCCTGACCTTCGTCGCTCAGACCATCTATTTAGTACTGAACTATCTCCGCCGGCGCTCGGTGCAGAAGGTCCTCTTGCCGATCTTTCTCGAAGCCGTCATTCTCGAATACATAGTCTACTGCCTCTATGAAATCGCCGTGGTCCGCCAAATACAGGCACGTGGACTGATCCTTCGGCCTGCGCTAGGCTACTTCGCACTTCTTTTACTTGGCAAAAGCCTAGTTCTCGCAGGGCTCTACTTCTGGCGTAAGCGCAGCTGGCGAGAACTGCTGCCCCTAGTACCAGCACTCTGCCTCCTCTTGCCAGCTCAGTGGCCGCAGCGTTATTTATTTACAGCAGTCATAGTCTTCTACTTCTTCTATCGGGCACTGTGGCTAACCTCCGACCTACTCACCGTCTACCGGCGAGAGATTACGGAGCTGTCTATCAAGCAAAATCTCGACAATCTGCCAGATGGCATCCTCTTTTACAGACAAGATGGGCGGGTTGAAGTGATGAATCGCACCATGCGGCATTTAGCCCAGAACATCTTGGGCTTCGAGCCCAGGAATGCGAAGCTCTTCTTTGCAGTCCTCTTGAACAGCGCCGTGCCACAGGGCGTAGAGGTGGAGCCCATAGGTGAAAACTTCCTAGTCCACTTGAACTCCAAGGTCTACTCCTTCAGGCGCGACCTCCTATCCATCGACGGCGAGATCTACTGGCAGCTCTTGGCCACCGACGTCACCCTCTGGTCACAGCGCCGTGAGAATCTGCGAAGGCAAAATAAATTGCTACAGGAAAGACAGGAAGATTTGAAGATTCAAATTGAAAATTTAGAAGAAATAGTCAAGAATCGCGAGTCCATTAATTTGCGGCGTAGGGTCCACGATGTACTAGGGCAGAAGGTCGCCGTAATTTTGCATGCCGTGCAAGGCGATCTCAGCCTAGAAGACGACTTTATCAGAAGTCTGGCGGAGGATTTAAAGGGCGACCTCTATGCGAAAGAAGAGGAGCCGACAGCAGCAAGGCAGTACGAGGACATGGTCGAACTCTTCGCCAATATCGACATAGATCTGCAGTTGAAGGGGAGCTTACCAGAGCTTGAGAGAATCGCCCAGGTTTTTGTCGAAATAATTCGTGAAGCGACCAATAATGCGGTGCGTCATGCCCTGGCAGATGAGGTCTATATTGAGTGCCGGGAAGATGCTGAGAATTACTATTTGACGATCCGCAACAACGGGCAGATCATCGCCAAGGAATTAAATGAGGGCGGTGGTATCCGCGGTATGAGACAGGTCATTGCGGAACTCGGTGGCGAGCTTGAAATCGACCTGCAAAGAGGCTTTGAGCTTGCTATAATCATACCAAGAACTATTGCATACTAGCGTTTTCACTAGGTCGTCTGGAGAAGAGGGGTTCTAGACATGGACAAGATCTATAGAGTATTAATTGTCGACGACCATGCGGCAATCTCAGAAATGCTGACGAAGTGTCTCCAAGACTATGCAGAATTCACGGTAATTGGTGCGATTGAGAGTGCTGCTGATGCCCTCCTCTACTGTGCTCATCTGAAGCCAGACCTACTTGTCATGGATATCTGCACGGCCAATAACGCCTCTGGTCTCCACGCCTGTAAAGAGATCAAGGAGAAGTATCCGCAGATCAAGGTCATAATCATCACGGGATTTAATGAAATAAGCTATGTCCCAAGGGCGCGCGAGGCAGGGGCCGATGCCTTCGTCTACAAGCGACGGAGTCTGTCGTTTTTTATCTCTGTGGTGCGAGATGTGATGAATGGCGGCAGCTATTTCCCGAAGGAGCGTACTATCCCCCTGCCAAATGGCACGGCTCCGCTCAGTGAGCGCGAGATTGAGATTCTCCGCCTGGTCTGCAGCCATATGAATAATAAGCAGATTGCCGAGGAACTCTACATCAGCGAACACACAGTCAAGTATCACAAGGCCAATATGCTGGCCAAGACGGGATTCAAGAAGATTCTCGACTTGGTCTACTACCTGCTATCCAACGGCTGGATAAATCCACTTTATTAAATTGCTGATAATCTAAATTACTACCCGCCATGACTAGTTCAGAAGGGCCTATTTCTTGATATCTTCAAGCTAGGAGATCGTTATGGAATGATACTCGCGAAAGCAGTCATTTTCCTTCAAGGAAGATATTGAGGAGGAACATATGGGTCTTTTTGATAAGAAGTACTGTGATATCTGTAATGAGAAGATCGGCCTGCTTGGTAATCGCAAGGCGGAAGATGGCAACATCTGCAAGGATTGTAATAAGAAGCTCTCACCCTGGTTTGATGAACGCAAGCGGACGACAGTGGCCCAATTGGCAGAGCAGCTAGCGTACCGCGCTGAGAATGAAGAGCGGCTGAAGTCTTTTTCGCCGACGAGAATTATCGGCACAGAAGGCCAGAGACTATTTATTGACGAGAGTAGCGGTCTATTCTGTGTGGCCCGCGACTATAAGCGGGAGAATGCCGACCTAATTCAGCTCTCACAAGTTATAGCCTGTAATTACGAAATTAAGGAAACAGAACACGAAAGAACACGCAATGAGCGGCGCGAGATCATCTATGAATACGATTTTTATATCAATCTCAATGTGCGCAGTCCCTGGTTTGACGAAATTCGCTACCGGGTCAATAACACGACAGTAGAGCATCTAAACTCGCTGGAGTATCGCCGCGCCTTACACGAGTGCCAGACTATACAGTCTCTGTTTGGCGGCAGTCAGCTGGGCTATGGCAGTCCTGGACCGGCCTTTGCCAATCCCCAACAGGGCTTCGTCAATCCCGGTCAGGGCTACGGTCAATTCGGCGGCACGATGCCAGGAAATGTCAATTCGAGACCAGGGACAGTCAATCCCCAGGGCATGAACATGGACGCCCCGATTATCTCGGCGACAGGTCTCTTCAGCTGTCCCGCCTGCGGACATGAGGAAATGCCGGAGCCGAACGTGAGCCTACGCTTTTGCCCAGCTTGCGGTACGGCTATTCATAGTTAGGAGGCCCGCATGAGCAAGATACTGGAATATGAATGCCCAGCTTGCGGCGGTACAGTGGCCTTCGGGATCAAGCAGCAGAAGCTCATCTGCGAGCACTGTAACTCGGAATTTGACCCTGCTATTTTTGGTCAAGAACTAGAGGCCAAAGCCGAGACTATTGCCAACAAGCAGCCTGAAATCGAGCGCTGGACGGGAGAAGAGGGTATGTTCGTCTACCTCTGTGAGTCCTGCGGTGGCGAGATCATCGGTGATGAGACCATGGGTTCGACGAAGTGTCCGTACTGCGACAATAATGTCGTCATTATGAGCAAGTTCTCAGGTGACTTGAGGCCACAGTGGATCATTCCCTTCAAGCTGGATAAGGATGCCGCGATGAAGGCCTATAAGAAGCATGCGAGGTCGTCGCGCTACACGCCTGCAATCTTCAGCAATAAGAAGCATCTATCGGAGGTCAACTCAGTTTATGTTCCCTATTGGGTGGCTTCGGGGCTTGGCTATTGTGATTTTGAGATCACGGGCAAGAATATCAAGAAGACGACTGCAGGAGATTATGAGACCACGATAACTAATGTTTACGACATTCACTTGGACGGGCAGTTCAACTTCATCGAAGTGCCAATCCAGGCTTCAAGCAGATATGACAAGGATCTATTGGAAGCTCTAGAGCCCTTTAAAGTGAACGAAGCTGTGCCATTTTCGAGCTCTTACCTTTCTGGCTTCAAGGCGGATCGCTACGACATCACGCAGAAGAAGGCGGAAAAGAAGCTCTATCAGCGGATGAACAACTCTGTCTGGACGGCATTTTCCAAGCAGGTAAAGGGCTACGACGTCGTCACCCCAAGAAATATCAAGAGTAATTTCATCGAGCACGATATCAGCTACTGCCTGCTGCCAGTTTGGATTCTCAATACGGAGTGGGAGGGCAAGACCTACCGCTATGCGATGAATGGCCAGACGGGCAAGATCGTCGGTGAGCTGCCGAGCAGCAAACTACAGTTCATGAAGTGGAGCCTGATTTACATCTTCTTGTATCTGCTCATCGGTCTGGTTGTGGGCTATGTAATCTCGCCATTTTTTGGCTTCTATGGATAGGAGGATGAGATGAAGAAGATACTAGTTTCCATCATGCTAGTCGGCCTCATCTTCGCGCTGTCTATAGTTGTGCTGGCTGAAGAGGAGAAGACCTACCCACGTGGTAATACGGTGCGCACTAAGCCGCTACTAAATGATGAGGCCGGCCTGGTAGACCCAGAGTTTGGCGAGGCCATGGGCCGCGAACTCGCAGAGCTGTCCAAGCGCCACCTAGTCGACATCGCCGTGGTCACGGTGACGAGCCTAGACGGCAAGGAGGCCATGCAATATGCCATGGAGTACTTCAATGAATATGGCATGGGTTTTGGAGCCGATGACGATGGCGTATTACTGCTTCTCTGCCCCGAGGAAAGAGACTTCGCAGTCATCACCCACAACTATGCGCGCTATGCCATTTCAGACTCTGAAAAAGGTCCCGATCGCCTGATGCGCGATGTGCTAAAGGCTCTTAAAAAGGACGACTACGAGAAGGCCATTAAAACCTACGCAGTAACGGCCGCCAGAATGCTTGAGCTGGCCAGACAGAACAAGCGCTACACGGAGGGTTCAACGCTTTATCCAGAGCAGAACCGACTCTATGGCACACCGATATTTGGTGCAATATTCGCAGTCATTGGTGGTTTCATCAAGATTCGGAAAGAGAAAGACAAGCTCGGCAAGATCAAGCCAAAAGAAGACATTGTCTACTATATTCCACCAGCCAGTGTGGCAGTTCAAAACCTGAGTGAAGTCCTAGTGGACGTCAAGGAGTCCAGGCGAAAAATATATGTCCAGAGCTCTAGCTCTTCGTCGCACTCGTCCAGCTCTAGCTCAAGCCATTCTAGTGGCGGTCGGAGCTTCGGTGGAACTAGTGGAAAATACTAGGGTGAAGGTCTGATCTGGGCTTTTGCCAAAATTTGTCAAACAGCTTTGCAGAGTATTCTGCACTGTTTTGAATAGATCGTTTGCAACTTGCTATTAGCAAGAGAAATGGAGGATTAAAATGAAGAAAGTTATTGCCTTAACATTGATGTTTATCATGCTTTTCGCACTGGTGGCTTGCCAGGATAAGGGTGGCAAGGTGGAGACTGAACCCGCCGCTGAAGTTGAGGGTGAAAAGCAGGAAGAAGTCAAGCAAGATGAAGAGCAACCAGCAGAGGAACCAGCTAAGCAAGATGTCGCGGATATGACACCTGAGCAGCAGTTCGTCGAGGAGTATTTGCAGGCGGTAAAAGCCTCGAAGCTCACAGGTGATCTCTCGGCTCTTAAAGAGTTCTACGAGCCGGGTGTATGGGCCACGCAGGAGCTAATTGTTGACTACATGTTCACTGAAAGTAGCATGGAAAGTAGTAATTTCACGATCTTCCTTGAATTCATGATGAGCAAGGAGATTGAGAATTTGAGCTGGCAGTATAAGCTGACGGAGAATTTCACAGATGGTACTATCCGCCTTGACTATGACATCAGCTCAGTCGATCTAAATGAGGCGAGCAAGGCTGCTCAAGAGGATCCTGTGATGAATGAGTTAATGGAGAAGGAGAGCCTGACTCCTGATGAAGGCAAGCAGCTCAAGGAGGTCATGGCAGAGCTCTGGGATCCTGAGGTCAAGGATGTGACTATTATCTACAATATCGACCTCAAGAAGACTGAAGACGGCAAGTTCCAGATCGTCAACGACGCTTACTGGAATATGATCAATGCCCTGATGACTCCAGAAAGCTACGAGATCGACTATGATGCCGTTGAGGCAGGTGGTGATCGTGAGTTCGTGCCGGGTCTTGGCTACGAAGAAGAAGACGCAGAATAAGTCTGTTAGTTAGAATTTTCAGCAAAATAGTTGAAGCCCTGCGGCAATCAGTCGTAGGGCTTCTATTATTGCCAAATTAATTTGCGGTTTGCTGCTTTGTGTTCGCGGATTAATTCTACTTGATTGTGATCTGGCAGGACTGCATGACAGCTAGAGCTGCTTCGTGATTCTCTTTCGTAGTGCCTGCGCAGGCATCGGCTATTACTTCGATTTCAACTTCGGGGAAGTAGGCCTTGATTAGCATGGCATTTGAAACAACACAGATGTCAGTGCAGATACCGATTATCGTGATCTGCTCTATGGCTTCTTCGCGGTCTAATTCTCGTAAGCGCTCCAGCAGCCTGGTTGAGGCGAAGTAGTTCTTTTCAAATATCTCTGCGTTCTTTTGTGCCAGGGCTTCCCGCAGAGGCTTGGGTTGCTGATGACCCTGGGTGTCACGCTGACAGTGGATAATGGGCAGCAGACGCCCCTCTCTAGTACTGAGGTAATCAGCTCCGTGGGTGTCTAGGGTCGCCAAGATCTTGCCGTCAAATTGCTCCACGAAATTGAGCATATTGGGAAGCTTGGCTTGGGCTTCTGCTGAGCCCAGGCAGCCGTCAATGAAGTCGTTTTGAATGTCTACTGCTAATAATACTTTCATCTCATGCCTCTCTTTTCTAAAATGACCTCTCAGAAGTCAATATTCCAGTGAAAAAACAAGGTATTATACAAGTCTACTTATACTATAATAAACGTAAGCCTTCTGCCGAAAGGAGATTCAAATGTCTGAGAAACTTAGCTTATATGGCTTCAATAACTTAACTAAGACGCTGAGCTTCAATATCTACGATATCTGTTATGCGAAGAGCTTCCGCGAACAGCGGGACTACCTCGACTATATCAACGAGCAGTACAATTCAGAGCGTCTGACCTCCATACTGGTCAAGCTCTGCGACATGATTGGTGCCACCATTTTAAATATTTCCAAGCAGGACTATGACCCGCAGGGCGCATCGGTCAACATCCTCTTCGCTGAGAACCCCGTGGCCAAGGAGCGCCAGGACAAGTCCAATAACTGGGGCTACTACCACGACGGTTCGGGTCCGATCAGTCCAGAACTGAAGAAGAAGACTGAAGAGCCCAAGCTACCTCCCCCACCTCTGCAGCGCGAGGAGAGCGAGGGTGAGACCATCCACGCCCACCTCGATAAGAGCCACATCACGGTGCACACCTTTCCAGAAAGTCACCCCAATCGGGCGATCTCGACCTTCAGAGTTGACATCGACGTGGCAACTTGCGGTACGGTTTCACCGATCACCTGTCTGGACTTCCTCATCGACTCCTTTGACTCGGACATCATGACTATTGACTATAGAGTCAGGGGCTTCACGCGTGATACTAACGGTCAGAAACACTTCTTAGACCATCCCATCCGCTCGATTCAGGATTATATCTCCGATGAGCAGCTGAAGCTCTATGATGCCACGGATATCAATGTCTACCAGGCAAATCTCTACCACACCCGCTTGATGATCAAGGAGATAGTATTACAAAACTACCTCTTCAACACCGACGTCTACGAGATCGCTCCAGCCAGACGTCTGGAGATCCATGAGGCGCTCCAGCGCGAGATGATCGACATCTACTCTGGCTCGAATATCTTCGACAGCTAATTGGGGTTGAGTAATGAGAGATTTTCAATTATCACAGGTCAAAGCTCCTTTGTACGAAGCACTCCAAGCGTACAAGCGTCGCCGAGTGCTCTCCTTCGACGTGCCGGGGCATAAGAAGGGCCCCGGCAACCCCGAGCTAGTGGAATTTCTTGGTGCGGATACTGTCGCCGTCGACGCCAACTCGATGAAGATGCTGGACAATCTAATCCACCCTGTTTCAGTGATCAAGGAGGCGGAGGAACTTGCAGCTGACGCCTTCGGCGCAGAGGCGGCGTACTTCATTGTCAACGGCACTTCAGCGGCCGTTCAAGCAATGATTCTTGCGACAGTCAATCCTGGTGAGCAGATCATCATGCCAAGAAATGTCCACCGCTCGGCTATCAATGCCCTAATCCTGGCCAGAGCCACCCCCATCTATGTCGATCCTGGCATGAACGATGAGCTTGGCATTCCCCTAGCCATGAGTCTTAAAGAGCTCGAGGCGGCCATCCTCGCCAATCCAGAGGCCAAGGCCGTCCTAATCAACAACCCCACCTATTATGGCGTCTGTGCACGGCTTGCCGAGATGGTTGAGCTGGCGCACAGACACGGCTTGAAGGTCCTGGTGGATGAGGCCCACGGTACCCACTTCTATTTTTCGGACGACCTCCCTCCCGGAGGCCTAGAAGTTGGCGCAGACCTCGCTGCGGTCTCCTTGCACAAGACGGGCGGCTCACTCACTCAGTCCTCGCTGCTACTGGCAGGTGAGGGCATGAGGGATGATCTAGGCTACCTTAGACAGATTATCAATTTAACTCAGACCACCTCCGCCTCTTACTTACTCATGTCATCATTAGATATTTCCAGAAGAAATCTCGCGCTCCGTGGCGAAGAGACCTTTCGGAAGTTGCTTGAATACGCCCGCTATGCCAGGAGTGAAATTAATAAGATCGGTGGCTACTTAGCCTTCGGCAAGGAGTTTTGTGACGAAGATGCCTTTTACGACTTCGACGAGACCAAGCTCTCCATCCACACCAGGGCCATGGGACTAGCGGGGATAGAAGTCTACGATCTACTACGTGATGAATATGAGATACAGGCCGAGTTCGGTGATCTTGGCAATGTACTGGCGATACTCTCCATTGGCGACCGCCCGATGGCGGTAGAGCGCTTGATTGCAGCTCTAAGCGATATCAGGCGCCGCTATGGGAGCGATCCAGAGGGCCTATTATCCTCAGAGTATCTGGAGCCGAAGGTCTTGCTGTCGCCAGCTGAGGCCTTCTACGCCAAGTGTGAACAGCTGCCTCTAGCCTCTTGCCTTGGACGTATTGCAGCGGAATTTGTCATGTGCTATCCGCCTGGAATACCAATCCTTGCGCCAGGTGAGGAGTTGACGCCAGAGATTCTAGAATACATCTCCTATGCCAAGACCAAGGGCGCCTCAATGACAGGTACTGAGGATCTCGACTTGAATCTCTTAAATGTTGTGAAGGAGTAAGTGGTGAAGGGAATTTGGTTTAGTGAAGAGCATACGACTGGTGCGAGCTTCGCCTTCAAGATAGAAGAGCAGCTCTATTCAGAGCAGTCGGAATTTCAGCTCATCGAGGTTTTTGCCACTAAGGAATTTGGCCGAGTCCTCGTCATGGATGGCTGTATTATGCTGAGTGATAAGGATGAGTTTATCTACCACGAAATGCTGGTGCACGTGCCCCTTGCCGTCCATCCGAGAGTGCGCAAGGTCTTGATAGTTGGTGGTGGTGATGGTGGCTGTCTCAGAGAGTTAATTCGCTATCCAGAAATTGAGAGCATCGAGCTGGTAGAAATCGATGAGGCGGTGGTTCTGACGGCCAAGCGCTTCTTCCCACAGCTCGCCATTGGCTACGAAGATCCTCGCGTCAAGGTCATCTACGATGATGGACTCCGCTACGTGAGGCAAAATGAGCAGAGCTACGACCTGATCATTGTCGATTCGACCGACCCCTTCGGTCCTGGTGAGTCGCTATTTACCAAGGAGTTCTATGGGCACTGTTTGGCGAGGCTCAATGCCGATGGCATCATGGTCAACCAGCACGAGAGCCCCTACTATCGTGAGAATGCCGAAGAGGTCTCCCTGATCTATGCGAAGACTTCTACGGTCTTTCCCCTAGTTCGCTGCTACCAGGCGCACATCCCCATGTATCCGTCTGGCCACTGGCTCTTCGGCTTCCTCTCCAGGAAGTACGACCCCGTAAAGGATCATAATCGGGAGCGCTGGGAACAGCGAGGACTCAAGACTTTATATTATAATTCAGATTTACATACTGGTAGTTTTGCCCTGCCTAACTATGTACGAGCATTATTTTCACAGGCGAAGGCTGAGTACTAGAACGAGTCAAGAGAGGAGCAGCTTATGAATTTAGAACATCTGCCACAGATTCCACGTTTTTGTGGCTTCAGCTACGACTATGATGAAGCGGATTGGGTGATTTTTGGTACGCCATATGACTCGACCACGAGTTTCCGACCAGGAACTCGCTTCGGTCCAGAGCGGATGCGCGTGGAATCTTGGGGCCTCGAGTCCTATTCACCATATCAGGATAGGGACCTAGTAGATCTCAAGGTTCACGATGCGGGTGATCTCGAGCTACCATTTGGCAATCCTGAACGCGCTCTCGACATCCTAGAGATCTATACCATGGGTGTCTTAGAGGACGATAAACAACCCGTGATGATCGGCGGTGAGCATCTGCTGACCTTGGCGACAGTGCATGCCTTGAGTAGGAAGTATCCAGATCTTGAGCTCATCCACTTGGACGCCCACACCGATCTTCGCACTGAGTACCTCGGCGAGCGACTTTCACACGCCAATGTCATCCGCCTGATTTCCGAATTTATTGAGCCACAGAAGATTCACTCCTTCGGCATACGTTCTGGCCTGAAGGAAGAATTTGAATTTGCGAGGGCCAATATGGACTTCCATCCCTTCTCGGTGAAGGGCATGGGGAAGGCGCTTGAGCATCTCAAGGAGAGCCAGGTACCCATCTACCTAACCTTGGATCTCGACGTTTTAGACCCCTCTGTATTTCCAGGCACAGGGACACCAGAACCAGGTGGACCTGACTTGCGCGAATTACTAGCTGAACTACTCGGATTACGTGGCCTGAACTTCGTCGGCTTCGACCTCATGGAACTCTCTCCACCCTGGGATGAGAGTGGAATTTCGACTGCAGCAGCGGCGAAATTACTTCGTGAGCTGCTCTTGGTAGCGGTAGGCTAGCGATATGCATTTTCTAATATCCTGGCTAATAACGACTTTAATTATCTACGGCTGCTCGGAGCTTGGTATCCTGATTAAGGTGGCAAGTTTTAGCACTGCGATGCAGATGAGCTTCTTCTTCGCGCTCTTCTACATCCTCTTACGCTTCATAGCAATTGTCTTCAAAATGACCTCTTGCCTGACCCTTGGCATCGGCTATCTGCTGGGCGTAGTCATACAACTTCTGGCTTATCCTCTGGCGATACTCAATGCGGCGGAACGCAGCTACGGTGTCTCGCGAGTTAACTTTGGACAGGCAATCCTACTCAGCTTGCTCATAGTCGGCCTTAGAGATTATGTAATTTTGAAAGAGGACCGGCGACGGCCGCGGCGAGGTTGGAATAGAGTCATTTAAGAGAGTCGGCCTTGGCCTAGACGAGGTCTCAAGAGTAGGCAAATATAAGATAGATAAGTAAAAGATTGGAGAATAAAATGGCAAAAACCTTAGTTATCGGTGCTGGCGGTGTAGCCAGCGTAGCAGTACACAAGATGGCTCAGAATTCGGAGATCTTTCCCGAGTTCATGATCGCCTCACGGACCAAGTCCAAGTGCGATGCCCTGGCCAAGCGCCTCGAGGGCATGGGCTCAAAGATTGAGACGGCAGAAGTCGATGCTGATTCACTTGAGCAGTTAGTCAAGCTAATCCGCCAATATCAGCCGAAGCTCGTCTTAAACCTGGCCCTGCCTTACCAGGATCTGACCATCATGGATGCCTGCCTGGAATGTGGTGTTCACTATGTCGACACGGCCAATTATGAGCCAAAGGACACGGCTAAGTTCGAGTACAAGTGGCAGTGGGCCTATCAGGACAAGTTCAAGGAAGCTGGTCTGACAGCACTCCTCGGCTCTGGCTTCGACCCAGGTGTTACGGGCGTCTTCTCAGCCTATGCTCAGAAGCATCAATTTGACAGCATTCGCCAGATTGACATCCTCGACTGTAACGGCGGCGACCACGGCTATCCCTTTGCCACTAACTTCAATCCCGAGATCAATATCCGGGAAGTTTCTGCCAACGGTCGCTATTGGGAGCACGGCAAATTCATCGAGACCCAGCCAATGGAGATCAAGCGCACTTACGAGTTCGAAGAAGTTGGTGAGAAGGATATGTATCTGCTCTACCACGAAGAGCTCGAATCCCTGGCGAAGAACATCAAGGGTATCGAGCGTATTCGCTTCTTCATGACCTTTGGCGAGTCCTATCTCCGCCATCTGAACTGCCTGATCAATGTCGGCATGACTTCCATAAAGCCGATCGAGTTCCAGGGCCAGGAGATCATTCCACTACAATTCCTCCAGGCAGTCCTGCCCGATCCCTCGAGCCTCGGCCCACGGACGAAGGGCAAGACCAATATCGGCTGCATCTTCCAGGGTGAGAAGGATGGCCAGGAGAAGGTTTACCGGCTCTTCAATATCTGTGATCACGAGGAGGCATTCAAGGAAACAGGCGCCCAAGCCGTCTCTTACACTACGGGCGTCCCCGCCATGATCGGTGCAGCCATGGTGCTGACTGGCAAGTGGCAAGAACCTGGCGTATTCAATGTCGAAGAGTTCGATCCAGATCCCTTCATGGAGATGCTGAATAAGAACGGTCTGCCTTGGCAGGAGGACTTCGAACCCGTACTCGTACCGTAGAGTAGGTGAATTATGGCTGTCAGTTCAATACTTAAAATGCGAGATGAGCTAGCAGCGTTAAGGACCAGGACGGCGCCGGCGGAGCTAGATTTTGCTAGCCTGCCGACGCCGGCTTTTATCCTCGACGAGCAGCTACTAGTCGGCAATTTACGCCTCTTACAGGCAATTGCCGAGGCCAGTGGTGCCAAGATATTGCTGGCCCAGAAGGCCTACTCGCTATATAACACTTATCCCCTTATTGCTAAGTACCTAGAAGGAGCTGCTGCCTCTGGCTATCAAGAAGCGAGGTTGGCCCGACAGTACATGGACAGGGAAGTACAGGTTTATAGCCCCGCCTTCAGTGAGGCCGAATTAGAGAAGACTCTGCCCCTGGCAGATAAGCTGATTTTCAACCGCCTAAGTCAGATCCATAGAGCATTACCGGCTATCCGAGCTGAACAGGCGAGGCGTTCGTCTGACTATCCTCTGGAAATCGGTCTGCGCATCAATCCTGAGTACTCAGAAGTTGAGACGGACCTCTATAATCCAGCCGCTCCAGGCTCGCGGCTGGGCACAAATCGGGAACTTTTCGAGGCGGATCTGGCAAGCTTGGCAGCAGAGGGTTTGGACAGGGCAGCGGCACTTGCGCCTATTGACGGCTTCCACTTCCACTGTCTCTGCGAGCAGAATTTCCAACCGCTGAAGCATGTGGTCGAAGCTGTTGAAGAGAAGTTTGGCGAGTACCTAAGCGGCTTGAAATGGTTGAACTTCGGTGGTGGTCACCACTTGACTAGGGCCGATTATGAGCTCGACTTGCTGATTCCCTTCTTAAAGGACTTCAAGGCACGCTACAACTTATCTGATCTCTATCTTGAGCCAGGTGAGGCCATTCCCTATGATGCTGGCTGGTTAGTTACAGAGGTCCTCGATTTCCAACCGAGCAAGGTCAACAATGCTATACTGAATACTTCCGCCACCTGCCACACGCCAGATGTCTTGGAAATGCCCTATAGACCTCGGCTCTTCTTGTATAGAAATGGACGGCAGTATTTGGCAGATGAAGGAGGGGTTTTGGCTCATAGCTATAGATTGGGTAGCGCCTCCTGCCTGGCAGGCGACAGCTTCGGTGACTACAGCTTCGAGCTTGAGCTAAGGCGTGGAGACCGCCTGGTCTTCTGCGATATGGCGCTCTACACTCACGTCAAGACGACGATGTTTAATGGCATGGAGCATCCCGACCTCATCTTCTTGCGAGCTGGGGAACGCGAGCCTGTGGTATTGAAACACTTTGCTTTTGCCGACTTTGAAGCACGTTTAGGTAATCCTGACTACAAGCTCTAGGTAGATGGCGGGGAAAGAAGGTAGAGAATATGCGTTTGAGTACCCTCTTACAGAGGCGTAATTTAACAGAAGGAGTGATCTGGAAGGAGCTACTGCTCTTTGCCTTGCCGCTCTTGCTGACAAATTTCTTGCAGCAACTCTATAATGCGGCAGACCTCCTGATCGTCGGTCGCTATGCAGGTAAGCAGGCGATGGCTGGTGTCGGGGCAACAGGCTCCGTCTCCGTCATGCTGGTCGGATTATTCATGGGGCTTGCGACAGGTGTCTCCGTCCTCGTGGCGCAGGCGAGTGGCGGGGAGGACTATGAGGGCCTCTATCATATTGTGCACACGGCACATGCGGTGGCCCTTTTAAGTGGAGTTTTCCTCACTGTTGCCGGCTACCTAGCTACCCCGCATCTCTTGCATCTCATGGGTACGCCAGCAGATATCATCGATGGCGCGACGAGTTATATGAGGCTCTACTTCATCGGTGTGACGCCCCTGCTGATCTACAATGTCGGTGGCGGTATTCTGCGGGCCTGTGGCGATGCTCAGCGGCCGTTTATCTTCCTTTTGATCTCTGCCACGGGCAATATCGTCTTCGACTTTATCTTCGTCAAATATCTCGGCTGGGGTATTGTCGGAGCAGCTTGGGCTACTGTGCTCTCACAGACTATTGCGGCGGTGGCTGTGGTCATCACCCTAGTGCGTTCAGATGAGCCATTTCGCCTCTTCTTGAGAGATATTAAGATCAATTTTGACTATTTGAAGCAGATCATCAAATTGGGAGTGCCTGCAGGAATGCAATCTGTGGTAATCTCAGTTTCGAACGTTTTAATTCAATCTAAAATTAACTCTTTTGGCTCCAATGCCATAGCCGGTATAGCTGCGGCGGGCAGAATAGATGGCTTCATCTTCACAGGACTACAGGCGATTGCCATGGCGGCTACGACCTTTGCCGGGCAGAACCTCGGCGCCAAGCGCTACAGTCGTCTGCGACCTGGTTTGAAGTCGGCAATGGGGATAGTGGCGGTCACGGCCCTCATCTCCTCTAGCTTTGTCTTAATTATGCGCAAGCAGCTAATCGGCATTTTTAACAGTGATCCAGATGTACAGTACTATGGACTTAGGATGATGCTGTTCCTGGCATCCTCATACTGGATATTTGGACTGAGCGAGATCTTCGCGGGCTTCATCCGAGGTTCGGGGAAGACTATGCCACCAATGCTCATCGCCTTGATCTCGATGTGCGGTTTGAGAATACTTTGGCTCTATATAGCAATGCCAATTTGGCAGTCTATAGACGTTATCATTCTCTCCTACCCGATTTCTTGGACACTGACATTTATTGCGAACTCACTTTATTTCAAATTTGGTAAGTGGCTACCACAAGAAGCAAAAATGGAATATTGATGGAGGTTTCAGATGCCTGAGAAAACAGATTTAAAGAAATTAGAAGGGCAGCACCTGCCCGTTTTACCCCTGAGCAATGTGCTCTTATTCCCCAATAGCCGCCTGACCTTCGAGGTCAGAAGTGAGGTTGCGAAGCAGGCGATTATTTTTAGTGAGCGCGCTGATAGCGAAATCATTGTCGTCTTGCAGAAGGACGCCTTCGTAGAGTATCCCGATGTCGATGACCTCCGAGAAATCGGTACTATCGGCAAGATTGACGTCGTAGTAGATGAAGATGACGGAGGCCTACGAGTATCTTGTATAGGTGTCGAGCGCTGTAAGATCACTGAAGTCCAGAAGGAAGTATTGGAGCGGCGCAAGATGCCCAATGGTGAGAAGCCATATTTTCTGGAGGCGAAGCCTGAGTTGCTGCCAAGCATTTTCGACGATTCTAAGGCGGCCGAGTCGATACGCGAGCCCTTGAAGAAGACTATGCTTCGTTCATTCAGGAAAATCGCCCATGCACAAGGGGAGATGCCACGGGAGATAGCCTGGCTCATTGAGCGCGCAAACAGCATTGAGGCCATGATGGATGTCATCGCCTCGCTTGTCGACTTCGACACTAAGGATCGCTATGACCTCTTGTCGACAATTGATGTCGATGAACGTCTGCGCAAGTTAGTAGAACTGCTTCACCAGGAGATGAAGGTCTACGAGATCGGCCGTGACCTGGCTCACAATATGGATCATAAGCTTGAGAAGAAACAGCGCAAGATGCTCATTCGGGAGCAGATTCGCGTATTGGAAGAAGAGCTTGGTGATGGCAGCAGAAATGAATTGACAGAGATGCTGGAGCTGCTCGAGAAGAGCAGCATGCCGGAGGCCTACAAGGTCAAGGTCAGGAAGGAAATCGACCGTCTAGAGCGGATGCCCGAGGGCTTCGGCGAGGCCTCTATACTCAGAAATTGGCTGGACTTGGTCTTGGCCCTGCCATTTGGCAAAACTCTGCCCGAGAAGATCTCCGTCCGCCAGGCCAAGCGTGTCTTGGATCGGGATCACTACGGTCTCGAGAAGATCAAGGAGCGGATCTTGGAATTCGTCGCTGTGCGCAAGCAGCGCATGGACAGGGCGGTTGAAGAAGGCGAGGATCCCAATTCTCGCTTAAAGGGTCCGATCCTCTGCCTAGTTGGACCACCGGGAGTCGGCAAGACTTCGATAGCACGCTCAGTTGCCGAGGCTCTGGGACGTGAATATGTTCGTATGTCTGTTGGCGGTGTCAAGGATGAGTCTGAAATTCGTGGCCATCGGAGAACCTATATTGGTGCGCTGCCAGGACGTGTAATCCAGGCTATTCGCGATGCGGGCTGTGACAACCCTCTCTTCCTTTTGGACGAGATAGATAAGATCGGTTCACGCTATCACGGAGATCCCACGGCGGCTCTCCTAGAGGTTTTAGATCCAGAGCAGAATAATAGTTTTAGAGATCACTACTTGGAATTTGAATATGATCTGTCTAAGGTCCTCTTCATCACTACAGCAAACGATCTAAGCTCTATCCCGAGACCTCTGCTCGACAGATTAGAACTCATTCACCTGAGTGGCTACACCGATGTCGAGAAGGTGGAGATAGCCCTGCGCTATCTTCTGCCCAAGCAAATTGAGGCCCATGGCTTGAAGAAGGACCAGCTCTCCATCACACGCGGTGCTATGGAGAAGATCATCTCTGGCTATACAGAGGAAGCTGGGGTCAGACAGCTTGAGCGGGTCATGGCCAAACTTTGTCGTAAGGTCGCAGTCAAGCTCGGCAGTGAAGAGGGCTATACAGGCAGCAGGATACTCCAGAAAGATGTCGAAGACTTCCTCGGTGGTGCCAAGTACTTCTACGAGAAGATCCCTAGAAAGTCCGAAATTGGTCAAGCTACAGGCCTCGCCTGGACTGCAGTTGGCGGTGACACGTTAAGTATTGAAGTCAACCACTATCCGGGTCAAGGCAAGTTGATCTTAACTGGACGTCTCGGCACGGTTATGCAGGAGTCGGCGCAAGCGGCTCTGACCTATGTGCGTTCCCGCTACGACAAGATCGGCATTGATGAAGAGGTCTTCAATAGGCACGATGTACACATTCATGTACCAGCTGGTGCAGTACCGAAGGATGGACCATCTGCTGGTATCACCATTGCTACAGCTTTGGCCTCGGCGCTCAGTGGTCGAGCAGTCAAGCCTGGTATAGCGATGACTGGTGAGTTGACATTGCGTGGTAAGGTGCTGCCAATTGGCGGTCTCAAGGAGAAGAGTGTAGCTGCCAAGCGGGCAGGTATCAAGGAGATCTTAATTCCCCAGGATAATTTGCGAGAGATTGAGGACGAGGTTCCTGAACTCATTCGCAAAGAATTAATAATCACTCCAGTCAAGCATATGGACGAGGTCTTAGACCTAGTTCTGAAAGCTAAAGAGGAAAGAGAAGAATAATGAAATATGAAGAGCTTGGTCTATTCTATTTAGGCCGCGAAACGAAAGAGGACAACTACTACCTACTGCGCTCCCAGGATCTTTTAACCCACGCCTTCTGTGTCGGTATGACAGGCAGTGGCAAGACAGGCCTCTGTACAGCCTTGATAGAGGAGGCGGCAATTGACGGGATTCCTGCCATAGTGATTGACTTGAAGGGCGACTTGCTTAATCTCTGCTTGAATTTTGATCCAATTACGGGACCTAAGCTGGAGCCCTATGTCAGCGCTGTTGAGCTCTCTGAAAGTGGCCTTAGCAGGGCGGAGTTTGCGGCCAAAGAGGCCGAGAAGTGGAATAACGCCCTGGCTGAAGACGAGCAAACAAGTGCCAGAGTTCAGCTCTGGGAGAAGAATTCCAGAACCAAGGTCTATACCCCAGGTCAGGCCGGTCTAGCTCCATTGTCTATTGTCGACAGCTTCGCTAGGCCTGAAGCCAAGATTCTCGAAGATGAGCAGGCTTGCAATGACTTGCTCAGCGGCTATGCCACGGCGCTACTGGCCTTGCTTGGCAAGAACTCCGATCCCCTGGAGGATCGTGAGCACATCTTACTCTCGCAGATTCTACTCGCCTGCTGGCGAGATGGTCAGTCGCCTGGTCTATCACAGTTGATCCAATTGGTGCAGAAACCGCCATTTGACAGACTAGGTGTCCTAGATCTGGAGAGCTTCTTCCCAGAGGCCGAGCGCTTTAAGTTGGCTCTAGAGCTCAATAAGCTCTTGGCGGCACCCTCCTTTGCTGCTTGGCTAGAGGGTCCTTCTCTGGATATTGACAGCCTACTTTACGCTGAAGACGGCAAGGCACAAACTTCAATAATTTCGCTGCAGCAGCTGTCCGAGTCTGAGCGCAGCTTTTTCCTGACTCTATTACTCAATAAGCTCTTAGCTTGGACTAGGCGTCAAGATGGTACCCAGGCTCTACGTGCGCTCTTCTACATGGATGAGATTCAGGGCTATTTCCCGCCAGTTGCAGAGCCACCTACCAAGCGTCCTCTCCTGAGCTTGCTGAAGCAGGCTAGGGCCTATGGTCTGGGCCTAGTGCTTGCTACACAGAACCCAGTTGACTTAGATTACAAGGGCTTGTCCAATATCGGTGTTTGGTTAGTCGGAAGGTTGCAGACTGAGCGTGACCGCAGCAAGGTCTTGGAGGGTATGCATGCCGCTGACGCCCTGGCTGGGAAGCTCAGTGTAGACAATCTTGACGAGCTGATCGCAGGTCTTCCGAAGCGACAGTTCTTGGTTCGCAATATTCATCGCGATGGCTTGAATCTATTCCGCTCAAGACAGACTCTTTCATACCTGGCTGGGCCTCTTTCGCGGCAGAATCTAGCCGAGCTGCCGCAGCTTGCCAGATCTGAGGAGAGGGTCGAGAGGAAAACTGTTGCCAGTCAGAATATCAATTTCAAGAAGCTTGATAGTGCTGAGAGAGACTGTGCTGTAGATGCTTGCCCCGTGGAAGTTATCAAGGCGCAACTGCCAAAGGACATCCCTGGTTACTACCTGCCAAGTGCTGGTAGGGAAGATCTGAGGCCTGGACTGATTGCCCTAGCGGAGGTCTTCTATGAAGATAAGCGCCGCGGCATTCGCCAGGAGAAGAATTTCATCATGGCGACAGATTTCAAAGCAGATCTATTGCCAGTGGACTGGTCGGATAGCGAGATTTTAGACATCGACATCAAGGACCTAACTGATTTAGATGAGCGGGCGACGTATCACGAGCTGCCAGAATTTGCGAGAGATCCCAAGCTCTATCAGGCCTGGGCCAAGGATCTCGTAGACTACTTATATAAGAATTCAACTTACAGTATCTACGAGAATAAGAAGTTCAAGCGAGTCGCCAGAGCAGATGAGAGTGAGCGTGATTTCAGACGTCGCCTAGAACAAGAATTACGAGAAGAAAGAGAGCAGCGACTAGACCAATATGAGGCCAAGTTCAAGGCGAGGCTGCAGAGTCTAGAGAAGCAGAAATTGACGGCTGAGCAGCGAGTGGAGAGAGAAGTAGAACAGGCTTCTGATGCCAAGCGCCAGACCATGATCTCATTTGGCAATGCGATTTTCTCAGCCCTCTTTGGCAAGCAGAAGGTCAGCTCGGGCAATATCGGCAAGATGGCTACAGCAGCGCGTTCTGCAAGCCGCTCTGGCAAGCAGAAGAGCGATATTGAACGGGCTGAAGCCAAGCTGCAGCAAATTATGGAAAATGAGCAGAATTTGCTGTCAGAAATGGCTGATGGTCTGGAGCAATTGAAGCGCGAATTTAATGAGGATATAGCAGCGACCTCTGAATTAGAACTGCGACCTCTGAAGCGCGACTGCAAGGTCAAGCTGATCGCCTTGCTCTGGCGTTAAGATGCTGATCTTAGAAGGTAAATTGCTGAGAGCTGAGAAGATCCTCGCCCTGGCTTCAGTGGAGCTGAAGCCGGCTGGGAGTTTCGTCCAGGAATTGGAGACGGCACTGCGAGAGCTCTGCTTGAAATTAGATGTGCCGCTGCCCCTGTGGCTAGATAAGAATAGCAAGGAATTTGCGAAATTTCGGACAACTTTCTTCTTCCCAGGTCAATTTACTGAAGAGATTCCTTTTGAGCGCTTCCAGATTCAACTATTAGAAAGACATTGATTTAATTGTTTTATTGAAACTTAGATAAGAGAGAAGCTCGGCGGCTGCCGAGCTTCTTTTAGATTAATTCGTAGAGATTATTGGCCGCTTCCTTTCGCACATGTTCTCGTAGCTCTACAACTCTCACACGTACTTCGCGATTGCCGAAGCCAAGTTCGAGAATATCACCTACCTTGACTTCACTTGCGGCCTTGGCCACTTGGTCATTGATCTTGACTCTGCCCGCATCGGCGAGCTCCTTGGCTACTGGGCGCCGCTTGACGAGGCGTGAGAGCTTGAGAAATTTGTCTAGACGCATTAGTCGTAGAGATGTGGGGCGAGGAATTCTTCGAGTTCCTCGAAGGACATAGAGGAGACCTGGCGCTCGATGATTTCACCATTCTTGTAGAGCAAGATAGTCGGCACGCCGAAGATCTGGAGCTCGCGCCTGAGTTCGGGGTTCTCATCGGCATTTAGCTTGAGAATAGAGACGAAGGGATAGTCAATGTCGAAACTCTCAAGTACTTCTGCGAGGTACTTGCAGGGGCTGCAGTTGCTGCCATAGATATCTACTAGATGCAGGCCCTCTTTCGTAATCTCTTTTAACTCTTTGGCATTAACTTCTCTGATCATTTTTACTCCTTAGTGAAAGGCCCAGTTTGCACTGGGCCATTGATTATTATGCTGAAGCCTCTTGGAGGTCGACGAGTTCTCTGTAGAGTTCAGAGTTCTCGTATAGCCAGTCGGCCTTGCCTGCGGCAGCGATCTTGCCTTCGTCCATGACGATGATCTTGTCAGCGTTCTGGACTGTGGAGAGGCGATGGGCGACGACTACCGTGGTCTTGCCCTTGCGCTCGCGCAGAATATTTTCGGTAACTGTAGCCTCACCTCGAGCATCTAGGTTGGCAGTCGCCTCGTCCATTAAGAGGAGCTCGGGGTTACCGACCAGGGCTCTGGCAATGGCGATTCTCTGGCGCTGACCACCAGAGAGGCGGTCGCCGATTTCGCCGACTTCAGTGCTGAGACCAGCAGGTAGTTCATCGATGACTTCCTTAAGGGCACAGATTTCGAGTAGCTTGTCCCACTCGGCTTCGGAGAGATCAGCGTCCTGACCGTAGAGGATGTTCTCCTTGATTGTGCCGGGTAGAAGTGGAGAGTTCTGAATGATATAGCCAGTATTGCTACGCCATTCACCGCGGTGGTAGCGCTCAGTGCTGGCATCGCCGAGGGCGAATTCACCACTGTCTGGCTCATACAGACGCTCAATCAGCTTGAGCATAGTCGTCTTACCAGAGCCTGAGGGACCGACTATAGCTGTCAATTTACCAGGTTCGATTTCTTCGGTGAAGTCTCTGATAACTTCCTGTTCTGGGAAGTAGCCAAACTTCATATTTTCGAAGCTGAGCTTCTCGCTGCCAAGCTTGCCTTCTGGGGAGAGCTCAGACTCGAGTGATTCGCGCGGCAGGTCGTTGATCTCAGCAACAACCTGGGTCTGACCCTGAATCGTGATGATGTCAAGGATTGCACGGAAGAAGCTCTGAACAGTACCTGGGAAGGAAATGGAGAGCATGAAGAAGGTGATCAGGCCGCCAATTTCCATCTCGCCCTTATCTACTAGATAAGAGCCTAGGATCAAGACTATGGCGGTTACGGCTAGGCGTAAGAAGTTCTGGAAGCCCTGAATACTAGCATTGTAGTAAGTACGCTTCATCTGGGCCTTAAACTTGCTTTCAGTAAGGCCCTCACCTTGCGAGATCTCTTGCTTCTCTGTCTGCGAGGCCTTGATCAAGTTGAGACCTGAAATACGCTCGTTGAGGAAAGAGGTCAGTCTCGACTCAATCTGCTGCAGCATATAGTTGATCGAGAAGGCGAATTTACCAGCAAAGATAGTGACCAGGGCTGAAATAATGATCAGCGGTGCAACATAATAGGTCAGCCTTGCGCTAGAGCGATACAAGACGCCAACCGCCAGATAGATGGCATAGCCATTTTGGAAGACGTTGACTATATAGGTCATGATATTGCTGACAAAAGCCGAGTCCGTCGTGACACGCGAAACCAGGGATGACGGAGCCATTAGGTCATAGCGTGACAGAGGCAGGCGAAGCATGGTGTCCCAGGCTCGCTGCTGGCTCCTTCTCTGGAATTGGATGCTGACCCAGGCGTTCGGGATGATCAGGAAGCCCATGGCGACGACGATTAGACTCCACATCAGGTACTCGCGGACTAGTGTGGGGTCGTGAATTTCGCCACCCATAATGCGACCTGCGACTTCATATAGGTAGATGCCACGGTTCGTGACATATAGGTTTAAGGCAAAGAAGAATATATAAGCTAGCCAAGGTACCTTAGCCTCTCGCATCATGCGAATTAGAGGCTTCAACGACCCGCGCTTAGCTTCTGTAGTTTTGGCTTGTCTCATGCTTGACCTCCACTCTTTTCAATGCGCAATTCGGCGTCGACTAATTCTTGATATAGTGGGCAGTTACTTAGTAATTCGTCATGCTTGCCAAGACCAACGATCTCGCCCTTGTCGAGGACTAGGATGCGCTCGGCATTGTTGAGCTTGCGTAGGCGGTGCGATACGGCAACTACAGTACGACCGGCACTGAGCTTCGCGAGCGCCTTGCGAACCTGGGCTTCAGAACGAGAGTCGAGGTTTGACAGAGGCTCGTCGAGGAGGACGAATTGAGGATTCTGCAAGAGCAGTCTGGCAATAGCTAGGCGCTGACGCTCACCACCTGAGAAGGACTGACCGCCTTCGGAGACGATGGCGTCGAGGCCACCAGCTTCCTTGACCTTCTTGGCCATGTCAACTTCTGCCAAAACTGCCTCTATAGCTTCATCGGTAATTGCTTCCTTGAGCCCGTAAGTCAGGTTCTCACGCATAGTACCGTAGAAGAGGACGATTTCTTGCTGGAGATAGCCAAAGCGCTTACGCCAGCTGTATAGACCGAATTCGCCCGCGTTGTGTTCGTTTAGAGAAAGTTGCCCTGAGTCTGGCTCGTAGAAACGATCCAGGAGGAGTAAGAGGGTGGTCTTACCTGCTCCTGACGGACCGACCATATAGGTAGTAGAGCCTGCAGGGAAGTTAAGATTAATATTCTTTAAGACGGGATCGTCTGCATTGTAACCGTAGGTGACGTCTGAGAGCTTGAGCTCGGGGAGTTCCGTGCCAAGAGCAGCGGGTTCACCCTCAGTCTGCCATTTCTCGGCTGGGATATTTAGGACGTCTGCGATACGTTGTACGGAACCCTGGGCAGATTTCAGCATCGGCCAGAGGTTACAGACGATGGTCAGCATGGCATAGATACCAGATGAATAGGTGTAGAAGGCAATCCAGGTACCGATGTCTAGTTCACCCTGGGTGACAAGGTAGCCACCGTAGATAATGCAGATGGCATCGTTGAGGGTCTGGAAGGCCTGGTCCAAGAGGTCGAAGGTGATGCCGACGGCCTGTAGCTTGAACTGAACCTTATTGTATTCATCAATTGCCATATTACCGCGGACACGTTCATAGGCTTCGCGGTTATAGCTCTTAACTAGTGGAATATTGACCAGGATAGAGGCCATATAACGAGTCAGAGAAGCGAAGCGGAAGCGTGAGCGGAAGGAGAGGTTGTATTGGATACGACCGGCGATGAACTTCAGTAGCAAGAAAACTGGCACCAAGGCAAATTGTACATAGGCCAGTGTCTTGTGATATTCGAAGATCATTCTCAGATAGAGGTAGACACCGTAGGTCGAGCTGATAATAGTGATGATGACGGTGACGAGGGTGGCAGCCAGGAGATCGGAGTCCTGGGTGATTCTCGAGATCATCTCACGACCACTGAGTTTCTTGAAGGCGACCTTGGGTAGGCTGATGACGCGCTCCCACAAAGTATTTCTGAGGCGCTTGGAAATTGTATTCTCCGTGAATCCTGTGAAGACGTTGTTGATAATACCCAGAACCAGGCCGCCCAATAAAATTGCAATACCAACTCCAATGGTTTCTCTGGTGAGCTCACCTGCGAAATATCGGGTCTGGTAATTGGGGAACAAGGATCCAACCTTGGTTGCAATTAGACCAACACCTAAAGTCACAAGTAGGTAGAGCCAGGGGATTCTCGTCTTGAACAGCAGATTGAAGAAGTCACGCCAAGTACCCTTGCGGCCGCTAAGCGCAGAACCTGCTAGATTCTTGCGTTCAGCCTCGTGGAGTATTTCAATCTGTCGCTTGACGGCGAGGTCAGAATTTTTCTCTTGCATAGCTATCTCTTTCTACTGAATTAGTCGAGACCATTCAGATGTTTTGCGCGTTTCTTGAGTTCAGGTATGAGCCTGGAACTCAGGTTCTCTTCAACCTTGCCAGTCAGCCACAGCTCGAAGGGAAACTTATCTTTAAACTCTGCCAAATCTATGCCGCTTTCGTCAGCATATTCGGAGAGTTCGCGCTCATAGTCCTTTTCACTATAGTGTAAATCGTCATGCTTGGCCAAAGCCTCGGCATATTGCAGCCTGACAAGTTCTGATTTGGCAGTTTCTGCCAGAATTTGTCGAGCGCTTTCAAGATCCTTGGCCTCCGGGCCGAAGTATTCTTGATACGAGCTTAAAAGATCGTTACCACTTGCGCTTAGGTCGGCCTCGAACTTCTCTTGAGTCTTCGCGATGTGAGCCTGGAACTCAGACTCAGTCGGCTGGATACCAGACTCTCTGGCCAGTAGCTCAATGGCTGCCTGGTAGGCTCTGGAGACGACCTGTGTGTGGATTAAGCTGCCAAGATGGGCGCTGCGCAAACGATTCTTGAACTCTTGGACTGTGCTCAAACCACTGTACAGCTTATCCTCTTCCTGACCAGCCTCAGAAATGAGGGCATCATCGATAGGATGCGGAATCTGCCGCTCGGCAGAGAGGCTGTGAACCTGTACTTGGACAGCATCTCCCTTAAAGTGGAAATCATAAGATGCCTCGTCACCGAGCTTAGTACCGATGAGGAGGTTCTCTAGCTCAGGCGCAAACAGGCCACGGCCCAGTTTGATCTTTAGCTGACGGTTAAAGCGTTCGTTCGAGCTCTGCATGGCGAGTTCGACGAGGTCGCCAGCTGCCAGCTCGGTGCCGGCCTGCAGACTCTCAGCATGGCCGTAGACCTTGGCTAGTCTACTGAGTTCCTTGTCAATCTCTGCCTGTACAATGGACTCCGCACCACTGGGGATAAAGAGTTCGTCATTTAATTGGCTGAGCTCGATTTGTTCCGGGGTGACTATTTTCAAATTCTCTCTCCTTTTTCTAAGATTTTCATTCGCTCGTAGTACTCATTGCTGAGATCGGAGTCGAAGGGACCTGCTGGCAGGCCGTCTTCTAACATCAGTTTCTCCATTTGACTAACGCGGCGAGTGAATTTATCAACACTTTGCTTGAGAGCCAGCTCGGCATCCACCTGGAGGTGACGGCAGAGGTTGGCCATGACCAGAAGACAGTCGCCTGCTTCTTCGGTGATGGCCGCTTGCTTACCACTAGCTAGGGCCTCTTTTAACTCAGAGATCTCCTCATCTAGTTTGGCAAAAACTGCTTCTGGCTCTGTCCAGTCGAAATTATATTCAGCGGCAATATCCTGGACCTTCTGGCCACGCTTTAAGCCTGGCATGGCGCGCGGGACAGTAGAGAAGCGCTCGGCAATTAATTTGCTCTTACGCTCCTTGGCCTTCTGCTTCTGCCAGTTGGCAAGAGCCTGGGAACTGTTTTCCGCGCGACTTGTACCAAAGACATGGGTATGCCTTCTGATTAGTTTCTGACTGAGTTCAGTGATGACATCATCTAGGGTGAATTGCTGATTAGCAGCGGCAATTTCTGAAAGTAAGAGGACTTGTAATAAGAGATCGCCAAGTTCTTCCTTGAGGTTGGTACTATTTTGCTCATCTATAGCGTCGACCACTTCGTAGCTCTCTTCTAAGAGATTGCCACGCATGGACTCGTGAGTCTGCTCGCGATCCCAGGGACAGCCGTCAGGGGAGCGCAGATGGCGGATGATCTCAAGGAGTTCGTTGAAATCATATTTGTCCTTAAGCTTCATAATTACCTCCCTAAAGAATAATCATACACTAAAGAGCTCAAATTAAGAATACTAGCTGTCATTTTACATTAATATTACAGGCTTGATTTACGCTTGGATCTCAAGCACTATATGGAAGAGGAGGCTTATGGCATCTTATTCAGAACAGATTAAGAAAGAGCGACAGAAATCGGCCTTCAGTCTAATTCGCAGGCTGTGTTTCTGTATGGTAATGCTCATAGTGCTCGCGGTTGCGGCGAAGACCTATCTACGTCAGGATCAGGAAATGGAGCGTCTCCGCCGTGAACAGATTGCCCTCGAACGTGAGTTGAGTCTACTCGAAGCCCAAGCATATGATTTAGAAGAACAGGAAGCCCAAGTCGGCTCTTCTGAATCTCTGGAGAGAATTGCCCGTGACAAGCTGGGCTTGGTCAAGAGTGACGAACTTATCTTCATTGAATAGAAATATGTTATAATTTAAAACGTTAGCGCCGAGCGCGACCTGCAGCTGTGTTGGTCCCGTGCGATGCGGCCCGTGAACCCCGTCAGGACTGGAAGGTAGCAGCGGTAAGCGGTCAACCGTATGCGCCGCGGGGGTGCCTGCCAGCCGCAGGTCGGGCTCGGCGAAGTCTATTAGAAGTCTATTAGATGAAGGAGGCCTCGATGTCCCACCTAGCCCTATACCGAGCCTGGCGTCCACAGAGCTTCACTGATGTAGTTGGTCAAGAAGATGTAGTAGATGCATTGCAGCAGAGTGTGAAGAATCGCGATTTTGCCCATGCCTTCTTATTCTGCGGCTCACGGGGTACAGGCAAGACCTCCGTGGCCAAGATATTGGCGAAGGCCGTGAACTGTGAACAGCCCATTGATGGTAATCCCTGTCGTGAATGTGCGATATGCCAGGCGGCAGAAGATGGCAGTCTCATGGACATAGTCGAGATGGACGCAGCCTCCCACAACTCAGTAGATAATATCCGTCAATTGACAGAAGATCTGCACTATCTCCCAGCTAAGGCGAAGTACAAGGTCTATATTATTGACGAGGTCCACATGCTCTCCACAGGTGCTTTCAATGCCCTGTTGAAAACTCTAGAAGAACCCCCAGAACACGTTATTTTTATCTTGGCGACGACAGAAGTGCAGAGGATACCGGAAACTATTACTTCACGCTGTCAGCGCTATGACTTTCGGCGCCTGGGTCGAGTCGAAATTGCTGGCAGACTTAGCAAGATCAGCAAGATTGAAAAGATCAAGATTAGCGACGCTGCCCTCGACCAGATTGCCTCCCTGGCAGATGGTTCTTTACGCGACGCTATTTCCCTATTAGACCAGGCTTCAGCCAGTGGTTCCGAAGAGATTCAGGTAGAGCGCATTCTCGCCCTCACTGGTCTCATAGCCTATGATTTCATGGCCGAGCTGACAACAGCCCTGGCCGCGGGTCAGCTGGCTAGACTACTCGAACTAAGCCGCGAGTTAGACAGCTCTGGCCGCGACCTCGCCTCCTTCGTCAATGAGTGGGCGGGCTTCTTGCGCGACATTCTAATTGCGAAGCTTGACAAGTCTGGCAAGCTCCTGGCAGAGCGCAGCCGTGAATTGCAGAAGACGGCAAGCCAGCTTGCCAATCTCTTGCCAGCAGAACAGCTACTAGAATTGGTACCAGAAATTGCAGGGCTCTACCCCGAGCTGCGCTACGCAGGTAATAAGTCGGCAATTCTCGATGTCTCATTGATAGCCCTGTCGAAGAAGTATGCCAGAGATCTGAACTATGAAGAGGCAGAACTTGGAGCCGCAGAGCCAGAAGCGAGAGCTGGGCTTGAGGCTGAAACAGTAGTGGAAGAATTTGAGCCTGAAATAGATGAGCTCGAAATAGAAGAGCCTGTGGCAGCAAGAGTCGAGAATGAGGCAGCAGAGCCAGTTTCTTCAAGAGATTTTGAAATTCCACCTGATAATCAAGTAGAGTATACAGCTGCTAATGAGCTTGATACTGAGCAAGAAGCAAGAGCTGAGGCTAAAATTGAAGTCGAAGCAGTAGCTGAGCCTAAAGCCAAGTTGGAGACTGAGACCACAGTCGACTCCACGGCAGAGCCAGCACAAGATCCAGAGCCAATGCCTATACTGGAGCAGGCTGCGGAGAATATAGAGCTGAGCCCAGCTGACGATCTAAGCCCTGAGGCTGCAGAGAGAGTTTGGCAAGGCGCCTTGAAGGAATTACAGCGTCTCCCCCGCATTGATCTGCAGATGCTCTTATCATCTGCCAAGGTGACTTATGAAAATGGCAGCTTCCAGGTGCTCTATGGAGCGCCAGAGGAAGCTCTTTACCAGGCCATCACGCGCCGTGACAATCAAGAGGTGATCAGGCGGGCGCTGGAGACTAGCAGGGGCGCAGCTTGTGGCTTAGAATTCAAGCTCGGCCAGAGCAATAGTGGAGAAAATTTTAATCCAGACGAACCAGAGTGGGCGCAAAAAATTCGCAAGCTCGCTCAAGAAAATAAAATAGAAGTACAAGCAGAATAGCTATAGGAGGAAATCATGGCTAAAAGAAGAATGCCCAAGATGGGCGGTATGGGTGGCAATATGAATCAAATTATGGCCCAGGCCCAGAAGATGCAACAGCAGTTGGAGAAGGCTCAGGCCGAAACCAGCGAGATGAAGGCCGAAGCCAGTGCTGGTGGCGGTGTCGTAACAGTTAAGGTCAATGCCCAACACCAAATTGAAGCTATTACAATCAAGCAAGAGATAATCGATCCAGATGATGTTGAAATGCTGCAGGATCTAGTCCTTGCTGCCGTCAATGAGGCTATGCGCAAATTGGACGCAGATGTTGAAGCGCATATGCAGTCAGTTCCAGGCCTTGGCGGACTGGGCGGTATGATGGGCTTTTAATGGTCGCTTTTTCACCACTACTAGACAAGTTAATCGCTGAGCTGTCCAAGCTGCCGGGAGTTGGCAAGAAGACGGCTCAGCGCTTGGCCTTTCACCTCTTAGAGAGGCCGGAAGAAGAAGCTCTCGAGCTCGCCACGGCAATTCGCGAGGCGAGGCTAGGTACGAGCTTTTGCTCTGAATGTTGCAATCTCTCAGACACAGATCCCTGTCCAATTTGCAGCGACTTCAAGCGGGATAGGAAGAGCATCTGCGTCTTGGAGTCGGCAAGAGATCTAAATGCCATAGAGCGCAGCTCAGCTTATCACGGCCTCTACCACGTCTTGCATGGTGTGATTTCGCCACTGAAGAATATTGGGCCTGAAGAGATCAAGCTGCCAGAATTGATTCAGCGACTACAAGAGCAGCCTGAAGTCGAAGAGCTGATCTTAGCCCTCAATCCCTCGCCGGAGGGAGAAGCCACAGGGCTCTACATCGCCAGGCTTTTGGCGCCAGCAGGGCTAAAAATAACCCGCCTAGCCAGTGGACTACCGGCCGGCGGGGAATTGGATTTTGTTGATGAGTTGACACTCAGTCAGGCTATCGAGGGCCGTCGTGAAATCTAGCTTATTGGGCTAGGGCCTCACCGAACTGTCTGCACTGGTCTTCTGACTCACCTTCTGGAGCTTCATAGACTGGGAGTGAGGGGGTAACTAGGTTGATACCGAGCTCTTTAGCTTCTGCATCCCAATTCTCCATCCACTCGCCGTCAGCCCAGCTGTAAGAGCCGAAGAGTGCTGCCTTGCGACCAGCGAGTTCCTCTTTAATTTCATCCCACATGGGCTGGAATTCGCTCTCTTCTAGAACCTCGTCACCCATTGCGGGGCAGCCAAGAGCTAGAACGTCGTAGTCCTTTACGGTTGCGGTATCGAAGTCTGAGACTTCCATAAGCTTGACTTCTGCACCCTTAGCCTGTGCAGCTTCGGCGATGAGTTTTGCCATTTCTTCAGTGTTACCAGTACCTGTCCAATAGACGATTCCGATCATAGTGACCTCCTTCTTGCCATGTAGGCTCTGATTCTCTGCAAGGCGAGACTGAGGTCGCGACCTCTCTTGATGCTCTCGCGCAGATAAATCAGTGATAGATTATATTGGTCAAAGCAGCGCTTAGCCGCTTGGACGTCGTGATATACCTTCCAATTGCCAGAATACAAGTAGTTCTTGCCTGCTTCTGAGATGAAACTTTCGACATCTGCCTGGGGATAGCCCAGAAAGACGCCGAGTTCGTGAGGGAAGCTCTCCTGGGGGCAGCTGCAATCTTTTATTAAGCTGCACTTGAGTCTGCTGGATAATTTCTTTAAAGCGGCCTCTGGTTCTAAGTCTTCATAGCCATAAGTCCTGAGAAAATTCCTGCTGCGCTCGTCTTGCAGGCGCTCTGCCAAGAGCTCTTCATTGTAGATGTAGATACCGAGCTTGCCAGGGCAGTGACAGAGAATCTTGTATTTTAGATCCCAGTCGGCGAAGTGCTTCGACCACTGGGCGAGTTGTCTCTCCAGATTCTTGCTCTTGGGCAAGCAGAAGTAATTGGCAATCTTCAGGCCAGCTAAAACGGCATGGCAGTGCTGCACTAAAAGGATATCTTGATAGCTGCTGTTTGCGGCCAAATGAAGCCCTGCCTTTCACTGAATTAGCTCGGCCTTACTATAGTTGCGCATGGCTAACATGTCAAGAATCTTAATTTAGCTGAGTTTCGCCTTTCCTGTGTTAAGGGCGTAGTACTGACCGCCTTTTTCCATTAATTCATCGTGGTTACCGCGCTCTATGATCTTGCCGTTTTCTAATAATAAGATGGCATCGGCATGGCGGACAGTAGAGAGGCGGTGGGCAATGGCGAAAGATGTTCGACCTTCCATGAGCTGATCCATGCCGCGTTCAATATGGCGTTCGGTACGGGTGTCAACGGAGGAAGTCGCCTCGTCCAAGATGAGCACTTCAGGATCTTTAACGGCTGCTCTGGCGATACTGAGGAGCTGACGTTGACCTTGAGATAGATTACTGCCGTCAGCGCTCAACTGATGTTGATAACCGTCAGGTAGGCTCATGATGAAGTCATGGGCATTGGCGTAGTTAGCGGCGGCGACTATCTCTTCGCTGCTGGCATCTAGTCGCCCGTAACGGATATTATCTTCGACTGTTCCTGAGAAGAGGTGGATGTCTTGCAAGACCATGCCGAGGGCGGCTCGTAAGTCCTGCTTCTTAATATCGCGGATATCGATACCGTCAAAGAGGATTGAACCTTCGCGAATTTCATAGAAGCGATTCATCAGGTTGACTATGGTGGTCTTGCCAGCACCTGTGGAACCAACGAAGGCGATTTTTTGGGCGCGTTTGGCATAAAGGGAGATATCGTCAATGACTGTTTGATCTGGCTCATAGCCAAAGACAAGATTGATAAAGCGGATATCACCACGTACTGGTAGGTAGGCGTTGCCCGCTTCGTCAAAGCTCAGGCTACCAGACTTGAAGATGTCCTTGAAGTAAGCCTCATTTGCGGCCTTGAATTCTTCCGCATAAGCTCTGACGGGATCGGCCTCATTGAACAAGACGGGTAATCCTGTGGCTGGGAAGCGCTGCTCCTCGAGGGTGCTCTGGGGTATGAACCAGTAGCTTTCATCGTCTTTGACGACCATTCGCACATTACCTTCGTCCACTTCAACAGGGTTGTCTAAGATTTCGAAGACTCTTTCAGCACCAGCGACCGCAGCGACCAGAGAGTTGAACTGCTGGGCAATTTGTACTACTGGCTGAGAGAAATTTCTCGAGGCCTCTAAGAAGGCGACTAGGGTTCCGATGTCCATGCCGAAGCTGCCGCGGATGGTGAATATAGAGCCGATGATGGCCAGAATCGCAAACTGGACGTGCGAGAGGTTCATCATCACGGGCATCATCAGGGTTGAAAAAGCATTGGCCATGGTGCCGCTCTTGCGCAAACCTTGATTCTTAAAGTTGAAGTTGTCAAGAGTGGCCTCCTCGTGATTAAAGACCTTGATGACTTTCTGGCCCGCAATCATCTCTTCAATAAAACCATTGACGTCAGCCAGAGCCGCCTGTCTCCGACGGAAGTAATCGGCAGATTTTAAGGAGATGAGGCGGACTAAGATCAGTTGCAGAGCTAGGGAGGCGAAGACGATGAGGGAGAGCACGGGTGACAGCCATAGCATCACTATCAGGGTACCGATGAAGGATACTGACTGGGTGACTAGAGTACCGAGGGACTCCTGGAGGGCTGTACTGAGATTTTCGACATCGTTGGTGTAAGCTGACATCAGATCGCCATGACTTCTGGAGTCAAAGAAGCTCAGGGGTAGTTTCTGCATATGGGAGAACAGGTCTGAACGCACTGTCTGGATGACGTTTTCACCCATCTTATTGATCAGGCGCTCGCCAAGATAGAAGGCGATTACTGATCCGAGGTAGACAATTGCCATCAGCAGAATATAGCGCAAAACTTCTGACATGCCTTGATTGACGGCGGCATTAACCACAGGTTTTAAAAGTGCGTTGGCCGCAACCGAGAGTCCAGAGCGAACTGCTTTGAAGAATAGGGCAAATATAAACAGCCACTTGTATTGTTGAGTATAGGCAAGAATGCGCTTGAGAGTGCCTTTCATATCCGACACACTGAGGCGGCGCTTAACTTCATTTAGTTTTTCTTCTGCTTCTTGCTTTAAAGTTTCATTTCTTGTCTTATTTTCCTTGCTCATGATGCCAGAACCCCCTTTTCTTGTGATGCGACTATCTCTTGATAAATGACGTTATTAGCTAAGAGCTCCTCATGTGTTCCGAAGCCGTTCATTTGGCCCTTTTCGAGCAGTAAGATCTTGTCGGCATCGGCCACGCTGGAAATGCGCTGGGCAATAATGACCTTGGTCAAGTCCGGCAGGGCTTCGTCAAGAGCGGAGCGTAGCTTGCGCTCAGTGGCCATATCCAGGGCTGAGGTACTGTCGTCAAAGATAATGATTTTGGGCTGTTTTAAGAGAGAGCGGGCAATTGATAGACGCTGCTTCTGTCCACCTGAGAAATTCGCTCCACCTTGCTCAACAGTGGCGTCAAGACCACCTTCACGCTCCATGACGAAGTTCTCAGCTTGGGCTATGCGTAGCACTTCGAGGATCTCTTCATCTGTTGCATCGGCCTTGCCCCATTGTAAATTCTCACGGAGACTACCACGGAAGAGGGTGTTTTTTTGTAATACCACGGCCACCTGCTCTCTTAAATCAGAGAGTTTGTAGTCTTCGACGGGCTGGCCGCCGACTAAGAGTTCACCGTCGCTGCGGTCATAGAGGCGGGCAAAGAGCTGAATCAAAGAGGTCTTGCCAGAGCCTGTAGCTCCGATGATGGCGAGAGTTTCACCAGCTTCGACGCGCAGCGAAATATTTTCGAGAATGGGTCGTTGATTTTCGTGATAGCGGAAGGAGAGATTTCTCAGCTCTATGGAGCCATCACGCAGCTCCTTCAAGGGCTGCTCCTTCTCCGCTAAGACGGGCTTCTCCTCTAGGACTTCGAGCACACGCTCTGCTGAGGCCTTCGCCCTGGCATAGTTCATGATTACCATGAAGATCATGGTGATCGAGTTTAAAACCATGCCAATATACATCAAGAAGGAGAAGAGGTCGCCCGGCAGTATGCTGCCATCGACTACACCCTTAGTTCCAATGTATAAAACAGCCATGATAGAGGCTGAGATAATGGCGATGATTGCTGTCGGCAGCTTGATGATCTCATACATTGCCGCTAGCGAAAGATCCTTTAAGCGGATATTCTCAATGTCGAATTTATCAATTTCATGCTCTTCACGAGTGAAGGATTTGACAATTCTGATGCCGTTTAAGTTTTCTTGCACAGCGCCGTTGACCTGGTCTAGCTGTTCTTGCATCTTGCGAAAATTATTCATGGCACGGCGAGCAATGACTATCACTACCAAGCTGATCAAGGGAATGGCCACGACGAAAACTAAGGAGAGCTCGCGGTTGATATTGAGCGCCATGATAAATGAAGTTATAAACATGAAGGGGGCGCGAACTGCCAGTCGGAGGCTCATTTGGGCCATGCGTGACAGTCGATTGCAGTCGTTGGTCAAGCGAGTGATCAATGAAGGCGCCGAAAAGTGATCAATATTTTGAAAGTCAAAGCGCTGAATATTCTCAAAGGTAGCTTCACGTAAATTAGCACCGAAACCCTGGCCAGCAGTTGAGGCTGCGAAGGATGCAATCGCCCCTATGGCAAGCGAAATCAAGGCGAAAATAATCATTTTAATGCCATAATGATAAACGACGGAACTATTCTTCAGAAGAATACCTTCATTCATCATCTGGCCTGTAAAGCGGGGAATATATACCCTTAATGCTACTTCAATCAGGATCAGAGTTGGAGCAATCACGACCCAGATGCCATAGCCTTTAAAGTAGGCGGCAAGTTTACGAACCATTCATTCCTCCTTGTAAAAACGACCGAAGTGACTTCGGCCGCAGTTTCAATACTTAGAACAAATAAATTGTAACATAAGAAAATTTTTCTTTTAGTCTGAGCTTATCAAGATGCCAAATCCATAGAGCTCTTTAATGTCTATCCCAGAACGAGTACAAATTTGCTCTGCCATCTCAGCCGTTACTAGATGTCAACTTGGCGTGCCTGGGTTATGATTAGCTACAAGAAATAGAAGGAAATTGTTAAGTATGGAGAAGATTCGCCTCTTTTATTACAACAACCGACGCTGGTTTTACACCTTGCAATTTATCGGTTACTCGATGATTTTATTGCTTTTAGTCAGCGCCATAGATCTGCGCTTTCTGCCGATACAAGAGCAGCTACCCGAGATTCTCTTGACGAAGGTCTCTCTTGCCAAGAGCATCCTGACTACCTTGGCAGGAGCGCTCTTGACCATCACGACCTTCACCTTCTCGACGATTCTCGCCGTCATGACTATGTACGCCTCCAACTATACGCCGCGCGTGGTCGAAAACTTCGTCAATATGAAGATCACCATGCAAGTGCTAGGCATCTTCGTCGGCGGCTTCTTTTACTGTATCTCCATGCTAGTCTTCATGCGTGACCGCTTCGAGGATGAGCAGGTCGTGGCAGGCGTAGTGGCAGTCATCTACTCGGTCATAGGGATAATTTACTTCGTCGTCTTCGTCCAGTCGGTGCTGAGCAAGTTCCAGGGAGTCAACCTGATCTTCGACATTGCCGAAGAGAGCGAAGATGTTGTGAATACCGAGTTCAAGGACAGAAGCGAGACTGCCGAATACGTGCGTGAAGATGACAGCGAGCGCGTGCCAATCTACAGCGTCAAGGACGGCTATCTGAGTGTTATCGACTACGAGCGCCTCTCGAAGCTTCTTGAAGAACACGAGGGTGTTTTTGTCATCATGGAGCAGCTTGGCAACTATGTAATCAAGGGCCAAGAAATTGGCTATATAAACCTCTGTGGCGGTTTTGCCGAGAAATTTTGCTCGCTAGCTGACTTGGCAAAAGCCGCGCAGATCGACGAGCTCAAGTCTTTAGATCCTGAACGAGAACTCAGCGAGGCTGAGGAGGCCCAGTTAGAAAAATGCAAGAAGGCCAAAGAATTCTTGCAGGCACTGGCCGAGTGCTTCTTCATGCAGGATAGGAAGCTCAGCTCGAAGGACTATCGCTACAACTTGCTTAAGCTCGAGGAGATTGCGCTGCGGGCGCTTTCACCAGGAATCAATGACCCTAACACGGCAATACACGTCATTCGGAAACTAGGTGTCATCATGGCCCCGCTGGCAACTACGGACTACTATCACATAGCCAAGAGGGACGCGACTGGCTGCCAGATTTTTTACACCTCATACCAGTTTAAGGACGATCTTTATGCCTTCTACTCACGCTTGGTCCACTATGGCAAGGGGGATATCTTAGTGCTTCTGGCCATCTTCAACAGCTTAAAAATAATGAAGGTGGGAGCTACTTCCAAGCAGAGTGCTGTGATCGATGAATTTGCAGATTATGTCTTGGAAGCTGGCCAAGGCTCTCTAGAGTTGAAGCTCGATAAAGAAAAACTCGAAGAAGGCTATGAGAAACTGTGTGAGAACAGAGCCAGGATCTATTAAATCAAAAAATAAATAAGCTAAAGAGAAGGTCAGAATTAATTCTGACCTTCTTTGTTGAGAGTTTTTATCTTCTCGCGGTATAGGCGGCTGACTTGCCGCTTGACCAAATCAATATCGAAGTACTTATAGTGGCCGTTTTGGTAGAGCAGATCACCATCCACGAAGGTGTGGGTAACATCTGCTCCCTGGGCTGAGTAGACGAGGTGAGCCAGCAGATTATCTTGTGGATAATAGTGGGGCTTAGAGATGTCTAAGATGGCGAGATCTGCCTTGTAGCCTGCTAGGAGCTTGGCGCAATTACTGCGCCTCTGGGCCCTGGCTCCATTCTCGGTCACTGCAGCCAAAACCTCCTCTGGTGTGAAGAAGGCAGGGTCTTGCTGGATTGCTTTTTGCAGGCAGGCGGCTAGGTGGAGGTCCGAGAAGAGGTTCAAGGAATTATTTGAGGCAGGGCCGTCAGTCGCTATACAGATATTGACACCAGCCTCTACCCATCGCTTCAGCGGCGCGAAGCCAGAAGCTAATTTGAGATTAGAGCTTGGGTTGTGCACGAGAGTTATTTCACTGCCGGCGGCTGTTAGCTCGCCGAGCAGCTGGAAGTCAGACTCTGACAGTTGTACGGCATGAGCGGCGATTACGGGACAGTCGAAGAGGCCTAATTCATAGAAATATCTTAAGGGGGTCACGCCGTGACGTTCTAGGCAGCCAGCTTGCTCCTCTTCTGATTCAGAAAGATGGAGGTGGATGGCAAGCTCATGTTCTCTGGCAAAGTCGATGACTGATTTGACACCTTCAGGAGTTGAGCTGTATTCACCATGGATACCGGCATCAATTTTTAAACGGCCGCTCTCGTCTGCCTGAGACTCGGAGAGCAGCTGTAATACCTCAGTGAAGCCCTTTTCATCTTGGTAGCGAGTATTGCCAGCTAGGGGGTTGCAGAGATTGGCCTTGATGCCACTTTGCTTGACGGCACGAATTATTGCCGGGAGCAAAAAGTACATATCTGTGGCGGAGCAACAGCCATTGGCTAGTAGTTCTGCGATGCCGAGCAGGGCAGACCAGTAGACGTCTTCTTCGCTTAGCAGAGCTTCGAAGGGGAAGATCTTCTGCTCTAGCCAGTCGAGGAGATGCAGATTCTCACCATAGCCACGCATGGGAGTCATAGCGAAGTGGGTGTGGCAGTTGTAGAGGGCCGGTATGACTAGTTTATTTTCGCAGTTGATCTCTAGCTCACCCATGTTCTCGAGGGCTTTCTCAGAGAGCTCGAGGATCAGGCCGTCGCCTAAGCGGATGTCACCCGCTTGGATCTCATAATCACTATTGAGGTAGAGGGCGTTTTTTAGTAGGTAGAAGCTCTTCATATATTCTTATTTTCTAGGCTAATTCAATGATCTTGCCAATCAGCTGGGCGAAGGGTTCTCTGGCCTTGGCACCTGCGGCAATTACCTCATCGTCGCTGAGGGGTTCAGGGCTCAGACCCGTAGCCAAGTTGGTGATCAGGGAGATGCCGAGCACTTCCAGCTGGGCGTGTCTTGCGACAATGGCTTCACCGACTGTCGACATACCGACGGCATCGGCACCGAGGCTGCTGATGGCACGGATCTCAGCTGCTGTTTCGTACTGAGGGCCTGGCATGAAGAAGTAGACACCTTCTTGTAACTTGATTCCCATTTGGCTGGCAGCCTCTCTTGCCACTGCCTGTAGACGCTTACTATAAGTATCGCTCATATCGGGGAAGCGAGTGCCAAATTCAGGTAGATTTGGCCCAGCTAGGGGCGAGGGTCCGTTGAACTTAATATGATCTGTGATCAGCATGAGCTCGCCGGGTGAGAAGTCGGTGTTGACACCGCCCGCGGCATTGCTGAGGAAGATCATGCGAGAGCCAAGTAATTTGGCAAGACGTGCGAGTATAGAGGACTCTTCTAGAGAATATCCCTCGTAGCTGTGAAAGCGACCTGAGCATAGGAGGACGCGGCGGCCACCAAGCCGACCGAAGAGGAATTCACCCTTGTGCGCGGGATTGCTGGTCTGCAGCATGCCGGGAATTTCTCTGTAGGGAAGTCTCAGTTCAAGTTCCAAGTAATCTTCAAGGCTGTCGAGGGCCGAACCAAGCACGATGGTGATTTCCACTTCGTGCGCATAGCGTTGCTTAATCTCGCTCGCAATGTTTTCATAGAATTTGAAGTCCATATAAACCTCCTATATTCATTCTTATGGGGTGCGGAAATTGGGTGGGATTGGGATGTAGTAGTCATCGTCATCATCCCTATAATCATAGGATCTGTCGTCATCATAATCCTTCTCCCAGGGGAAGCGGTATTTCTTCTTTTTCTTCTCTGGCTTATGCAGCGTACAAGTAGTGCTTGGATTGGCGGCAGAACCTGGGATCAGATAGACCTCGTGGGCTGGGCAGTCTGGCGAAGCCAGGAGGCCAGAGCTCAGGCATACGGTGGCTTTTTCCACGGTCTCGGGCATGGTGAATTCAAGGCGTGGCAAGCCCTCGTGCAACTTCTGCATGGAGGCGCGCCAAATCTTGACGGCGTTCTTGCCATCTTCGACGGGAATTACCGTGTGACGGCCGTTGGCATTGTCATAGCCGTACCAGACGGCGGCTGTGTAATAGGGGGTGTAGCCACAGAACCAGACGTCGGTATACATATCTGTAGTACCCGTCTTACCAGCGGCTGGCGTATTGTCAGGCGTGGCCTGGTTCCAACTGGCGTCTGCCACCTTGGTCAAGAGGTAGGTGATGACGCCGACGGAATCGCTGTGGTAGACGCGATGCACGTCACGCATGCTGTTGTCGAGCAATACGCTGCCGTCAGAATTTAAGACGCGCAAGTAAACTCTGGGCTCGACGTAATTACCATCATTGGCAAAAACCGAGTAAGCCCCAGCCATCTCATAGGTTGACATGCCCTGTGAGAAGCCGCCGAGTGCACCAGCGACATAAGGTTCGTCCGTGCGGTCAATGCCGCACTGCTTTAAGTATGATAGGCCAATTTCGGGGCCGAGCATGGTCGCATAGACCTCGGCAGCAATTGTGTTTAAAGACAGAGCCAGAGCCTGTTCCAAGGTCTGGGGGCCTGTGTAATTGCGGCTGTAGTTTTCAGGATAGGCAACATCTGGTCGATCGGGATCGAGGTAGACGGGGCGGTCGACGAAGGGGGTCGCCATGGAGATCTTTCCAGCATCTAGGGCTGGGCCGTAGACCAGAATCGGCTTGATCGAAGAACCTGGCTGACGCTTCGCATAAATTGCTCTATTTAGACTGAAGTTGTTTTTCTTCTCACCGTAGCCACCAACTAAGCCGCGGACATAGCCCTCTTCACCCGGAGCATTATCCATGACTGTGATCGCAGCCTGGGGAATCTCGGGACTGTCTGGTAGGAGGGCGGGATCTGTTACGAATAGGCTTCTGTCCTTAAAGATCTCTTCAAGGGAGTTTTGCACATTGGCATCGATGGTGGTTTCGATAGTCAGACCGTAGTTGTAAATGGCAATCCTAGCCAGCTCTGCTGAGTAGCCGAGCCGCTTGATGAGGTCATCTGTGACCTTCTCGATGACGTAGTCGACGGCGTAGGATTGAATGTCTTTTTGCTGTGAGCGAATGGCCGTGAAGTCAAATTTCAATTCAGCGTTTAAGGCAGTTTCGTATTCAGCAGTGCTAATACGGCCAAGTTCCAGCATCTTATTGAGGATGAAGCGCTGTCTTCTCAGGGCATTTCTGCGTCCGAATTCAGTCAGCGGATTATAGGTTGCAGGGCGGTTAGGAATGCCGGCCAGGAAGGCTGCTTCGCCAACACTCAATTGCTCTACTGTCTTATTGAAGTAGGCCTTGGCCGCAGCGCCGACCCCGACGAAGTTATTGCCCATTGGCACTAGATTGAGGTAGAGCTCAAGTATATTGTCCTTGCTGCGGCGCTGTTCTAGGCGGACGGCATTGTACCACTCCTGAATCTTGCGCTGGGCGGAGATCTCATCCTTGCCAGAGATCAACTTGATGGTCTGCTGGGTGATAGTTGAACCGCCGTGAGTCGGGCTGCCAGCATTGGCTACGGCCGAGAGCACAGCAGAGCCGATACGCTTGATGTCGATACCCGGGTGGGTCTCAAAGCGCTCGTCCTCAATGGCGATGAAGGCATCAGCTATCTTGCATTGCTTAATCTTCTCTATAGGCACAAATTCGGAGTTCGAGCTATCGGCCTTGAGCTTCGCCAACTCTTCACCATTCTTGCCGAGGATGACAGTTTCCCCAGAAAATTTCTGCAGTTCTTGAATTTCAACCTCTTGGGCAGTTGAGAAATAACCTGAGAGCATACCTGCGCCCACGCCGCCCAGTAGGGCGCCGATGACAAGCAGGAAGATTAATAGAAATTTTAAGGTAGTCACCAGGGAGCGACCGAAGAAGCGAAAGAGGCTAGGGGACTCCGCACTGTAGCTTGGCTTGCCCGTGGCGCGCTTACGCAATTTCTGACGCTGACGAAGCTCTGCCTTCGTCAATTCACGGCGGCTCTCAATGGGCGCTAGCTCAGAGCGTGGTCCCAACTTACGTACGGGCGCTCCAGGCTCGCGCCTAGGTGCAGGTTTACCCTGACCCCTGGAATTATTTATCGGATCTCGAAAAGAATCTCGTGGCATTAATTACTCCCATTGAACACTCTAGATAAATCTCTCAAAAAATGATTATACCAAAATTAGCCTGTTATAATGCAAAAATAAGGGGGAAATCAATTGGCTAAATACGAAGTGCGAGACCTCATGACAGACGGGCGTGCCGTCTTGGTACCCATGGACATTAATGGGCCGCTGCAATTTGCAACGGGACCAGTGCCAGGTGATATTGTCGAGCTAGAAGAAGAGCTCTTGAAAAATGGCCAAAGCCAGGCGCAGATTCTCCAGGCCAGCCCCTATCGACAGGAGAAATTTTGCCCTAATTTCCCACGCTGTGGAGCCTGTGCTGTGCAAGAGCTTCAATACGAGAGACTTCTGCAGTGCAAGGCAGAGCACCTGGCGCATCTGCTGGGCAGGCACTATTCAGGTGTAATTGAGATCCTCCCTGCCAAAGCATGGCATTATCGGCGCAAGGCATTTTGGCATTTCGAGCAGAGTTTTGGCTATCTGGCAAGGGGCAGTAACGACTTGCTGCCAGTCAGCAGCTGTCCCATATTGCACGAAAGTCTGGAGACAGCACTCGCCGTCTTGAATAAGAGTAGCGCTAAGTTTGCTGAGTGGCCAGAGCTTAGAGGGCTGCATATTCGCGCCAATTATCGCGGCGAAGTGGCCTTTCTTTTAGTCCTAGAAGAGCAGGTCAAAAAGAGGGGGATCTACCTGGCAAGGGCTGAAGATCTAGCTAGGGCAGGAGAACTCTTTCATTTAGTCCAATCCCTATTACAAGCGGCAGGTCTAGTCGTGTGCCTGAGCGGTATAAATTACAGAAGGGGAGGGAGGAGGCGGTTCAGTGGCGAGAACTTAGGCCCCTTGACCGTCCTCTTGTGGTCTAAACGGCTAGGGGATCCCAGCCAGGGGCTATTGCCAATGGACGAAGAGCTCTTGGCCAGCCTTTCAGAAGAGATCTTAGAAGAGGAAGTTAACGGCCGAAAATTTCTCATCTTGCCTGGCGCCTTCTTCCAGGTTAACCCCCAGAGCTTTGCCGAGAGCTGTAGGCGAATTGGCCAGGCTTTTGCCGAAGTTGACGAGTGCTTAGAGTTGTTTTCTGGCACTGGCGCACTGGCCATGGCGGCTCTGCCGAGCTCAGTGGCTATCACGGCTCTCGAACTTTCTGAGCTCTCTCTGGCGACGGCGAAGTTGAATGCCAAGCGCAATAAATTTAGCAATTATGAGGCCGTTCAATATGATTTGCGAAGACCCGCCCAACAGCTTAGTCAGAGCAGAAATCTAATTGTCGACCCACCGCGTTCGGGGCTTAGCAAGGAGCTAGTCGAGGCGATCAGAGCTGCTGGTTTGGAGCAGTTGGTCTACCTATCATGTCACCCAGCTAAGCTCGCTCGCGACTTAAAATTACTCGGGCTGGAGGCGGGCAGAGTTAAAATACGAGAACTAGTAGCCTATGACTACTTCCCCTGGACTATGGATTATGAGGCGCTTGCCGTCTTGGAATTCTAACTTGACGAATGTAGTTATGCGCGCTATCCTTAGGCAGTCTTGGGAGTTTAGCTCAGCTGGTTAGAGCGCCTGCCTTACAAGCAGGAAGTCACTGGTTCGAGTCCAGTAATTCCCACCAAGGAGAAACCCTGGAGCTGATTAGCTCTGGGGTTTTCTGTTTTTAGAACTTGGAGGGTGATATGAAAATTCTACAATATGGGCTCGGGAAGCCACAGACTATTCTCCTGATACAAGGGTCCTGTATGCACGTTGAGATGATGGCAGAGGCAATAGAACTCTTGCAGGACAAGTACCATCTCCTGGTCCCTGTACTGCCAGGCCACGAAAGGCATAATAGGCGAGACTTTCCGCATCTGGAAGAGGCAACAAGGGAGCTCGAAGCAGATCTTCTGGAGCTGGGCTATAGACAAGTGACGGCAGCCTACGGCCTCTCTATGGGAGGCTGCATGCTTATAAAAATGGCGGATCATGGGCAGATTGAGATGGGGAAGATAATCTTGGACGGAGCCATAACTCCCTATCACTATCCGCAGTTCATAAACAAGCTGATCTTGATGAGAGACCTTGTCTTCGTGAAATTCTTTCAGAAGAATCGCAGGCTTGGTAAGAAGCTGATCGTCAAATATGGCTATACAGAGAAAACAGCAGAAGATTTCTATAATTCCCTGCAGATGATGAGTAATAGGAGCCTAAAAAACATCTTCTATGGCTGTAATAATTACCAACTTGAAAGAGGGTATTTCCCAGAATCAGAGGCCTATTTTCTCTATGGAGAAGCCGAGGCAAAAGACAGGCGAAGCGATATTGAAAATGCCAGAAAATACTTTCCCAGGCTAGTATGCCGAGAACTTGCAGGCTTAGATCACGGGCAGTTATTAGTTGAGGAGCCAGAATTACTGATGCACTTGCTTAATAAGATAATAGAAGAGGGGCGCTCAGAATAGAGAGCCCCTCTGAATCACTTGAGAAATCCCCATGCTACTTGTCTACGCTAGCAGCTAAGGTTTTACTCAGTCATTAGATAGCCGTGTAAGAGTTCGGCAGTTGCCAGGACTGCGCGTTCATGAGTGCGCTCATAGTGGTGAGTTGCCTCAACGCCAGGCCCGAAGCAGGAGAAGTTAAAATTCATGCCTGCAGTGGCCGCAATACTACCGTCTGAACCATAGCGAATATGTGTGTCAATGCGGTACTCGATGTCATCGCGGATGGCAATTTCTTGCAGCCGACGACGCAGGGGGAAGGGGTATGGTGTCCTGGAATCTCTGGCCACAATGGTCACGGCCGTCTCACGCGAGTTGCGTTCGCCGCCAACTGTGCCGATGTCTAGGGCGATCAGCTCCTTCACGGAGTCAGGCACGGCGGTGACCCCATGTCCCACCTCTTCGAAGTTGGAGAAGACGAAGCGGGTCGGGCGAACTGGTTTCTCGCCTCTGCTCTCCAGCTCCTTCATCACTTCGATCATCAGGGCTGCACAGATCTTATTGTCTAGGAAGCGGGACTTGATGAAAGCAGAAGCGGTGATCTCGGTTCTTGGCTCGAAGGCGATGAAGTCGCCTACCTCTATACCAAGAGAGCGCGTATCCTCAGCTGTTTCCACCAGCTCATCAAGACGTACTGACATGGTCGAGTATTCACGCTTAAACTCACTGACATAATTGTCGAAGATGTGGATGCTGATCTTGTCGGGCATGACGGAACCTGTGTAGATCCTGCCGTCGGCTGTCTTGATCCTGACATTCTCGCCTTCCAGAGAGTTGTAGGCGAAGCCGCCGATCATGACGAAGCGAAGGCGGCCATTTGGCATGATCTCGGAAACCATGGCCCCCAAAGTGTCAATATGGGCGGTGACGATGCGTTCTATGGGTCTGTCTTCTGTTTGGAATTCAGCATAGACGACATCCTTGTGGGTGCGGCCAGTTCTGAAACCCAAGGCGGTTAGCTGACTCTCTAGGAAGTCGCTGAGTTCAGCTGTATCTCCTGAAGGGCTGTCAATCTCTAAGAGCTCCTGGCAGCAGTTGAAAATATTTTCGCTTTTAAATTTAATCTTCATGCTTCTATCCTCCGCCTATATCTTAGCTTAAAAAGCCCTGAATAATTCAAGCTATTTTGAGCGATACAGCCCAGCCCTTCAGCTTGAATTATTTCACCTCTCTACGTATAATTTATAAAGACGCTATGACTGGCTATTAGCCCTGTTTTAGTGATAATCAGGAAGGGAAGGAACGACTATGTCTGAAGATTTAAAGAACCTAGAACCTCAAGTTGATAACGAAGTGAAAACAGCAGGAACGGAGTATGAGAGCACGCTCAGATTCCGCGAGGAGGTCGTATCGAAAATAGTCGGCTATGCCATAGAAGAAATTGCTGGCATTCTCGCAATGAGCGGTAGTTTCTTCACTAGCATTAAAGAGAGCTTCGGCCAGTCCGACAAGACTAAAGGTGTCAGCGTAGATATGGAAGACGACGGAGTCATCGTCAATCTCGAGATGGTTCTCGAATATGGCAAGTCGGCTCCCGAGGTATTCGAGCAACTGAAGGACTTGATCAGTGAGCGCATCAAGCACATGACCGGTCTCAACGTCCTAGCTCTGAATGTCCGTGTCGTCGATATTTTGACTAAGGAAGAGTTCCAGGCGAAGCGCAGCAAGAAACTGAAGGATGAGGGCCGGGAAGAGGTTGCTGAAGAACAGCCAAGCCAGCCAGAGGTCTTCGAGGGTCAAGCTGAGCAAGTAGAACAGCCTGAGCAGAACTGGTAGATAATATGAAGAATGCATTTAGAATAATCCTCAATATACTGGTCATTCTGGCGCTTGTACTAGTGCTATTTATGGCCTGGCCCTTCTCGGGTTTCGACCTGAGTATGGAGCCTTACATGGAAGGCAACCCCTGGTTCTACATGGGCGTTGTCGCCGCTGTGATTGTCGCTCTCTATGTGCTGACAGGCGTTATTCGCAATTTCCGAGCTCGCCCCCGCGACTTAGTTGAAGCGCGCGATGGCGGCTCAGTGCAGATCTCCTCTAATGCAATTGCTGCAACGGCCGTTAAGACTGCCAAGCAGCACGACTTCATCAAGAACGCAGAGGTCGATGTCAAGCAGGCGGGCAAGGACTGTGCCATTGATCTCAAGATGGAAGTTGAAGTGGCTGAAGATGCACTCCATAATCGCTCAATCAAGTCAATTGCTGAAGAAGTTAAGACGGATGTGTCGCGTTCAGTAGAGAACTTCTCTGGCTATCCGATCAACAACTTTGACATCAAGGTTGATGTCGAAGAGTCGAAGGCGGAGAGCAGCAATCGGACGCCGGCTAGTGGCACTGAAGACCAGGAGTCCTTTCTAGAGAAGAGCAAGGAGAAGGTTGAGGAAGTAGCTCACGAGGTCAAGGAGAAGGTGGAGGAATTTGTAGCTCCCGTCCAGTCCAAGGAAGTGAACTCCGTAGAGAGTGAGAGCAGAGGTGTGGATGCAGCTATGTCCACTGCTGCAGTGAGCACGAGCTTAGATCCCACGCCGTCACCGACGACAGCCAGCTCGAAGCCTGTGACCTCAGCTCAGGCCGAGCAGGAGATAGAACGGGCAGAGCGCGAGAAGGACAGCTACATAGACGATAATCGCGATTTCGTGATTAAGCGCTAATTTGACTTAAGCTGAAAGTAGATTTATCTTGCTATTATTATGAAGCTCGGTATTCGCCGAGCTTCGTTTTTCTAATTAGCTATTGGAGGTCCTATGAAAATTCGCTCTTATCTGGCCTACTTATTGCTCGTTTCTTTCCTCTTTTCATTTGCTGCTTGCGACAGAGCTCAAGAGAGTCTCTTTCCCGAAGAGCAGGAGTTGAGGGAGGAGCGAGCGTATAGAGACCAGCGCGGCAAGGAGGTCGAGCAAGTCGAGCCGAAGCCGCTAGAGACTCTTTTTGATACCAGTGCTAAGCCTGAGCTGAAGAAGCGAGAGCTCAATTTGCTAGTAGTTGGCGATATACTCATGCACGTCCCCTTGATCAATGCCGCTCGTACGGAAGATGGCAGCTATGATTTCACCACGAGTTACAGGTATCTCTGGGACGATATCGAGGCCGCTGACTATGCCTGCTTCAATATGGAAGGTACCTTGGCTGGTGAGCCCTGGGAGGGCTTCCCTCTCTTTTCTTGCCCAGATGAATTAGCAGAACAGATGTATGCTATGGGTTTTGACCTGGCTTTTGCCGCCAATAATCACAGTATTGACAGGGGTACTGAAGGACTCATCATGACAGCACAGAAACTAAAGGCTGCTGGCCTGGACCTCGTCGGCACCAGGGAGAGCAGTGATGATATGAAGTACTTGCTCAAGGAGGTCAACGGAATTAAGCTGGCCTTTTTGAACTACACCTTCGAGTCCAAGCTCAAGGATGGAAAGCACACTCTAAATGGTCACATCATCGAGGATGAGGCCCGCGATCTCGTGGACTCCTTCTCGGTGCAAAGAGAGCCAGAAGACCTCTTTAGCCAGGATCTATTGAAGATTGGCGAACGTCTCAGTGAGGTCAAGGCTGAGCAAGCAGATTTCATCATCGTCTTACTGCATTGGGGCTACGAATACCATAATGAGCCCAATGCCTATCAGCTGGAGTTGGCACAGTTTCTGGCGGATTCTGGCGTCGATTTGGTGGTCGGTGCGGGGCCGCATGTCCTGCAGCCGATTCAGTGGCTAGAGCGCCCAGATGGGGGCCAGATGCTCTGCTATTACTCGCTTGGTAATTTCATCTCGAATCAGCATTTCAAGACGAAGAAGAGCAAGGGACATGCAGAAGACGGCCTGATGGCTCTAATTCGCTTGGAGAAAAATATTCGGGGCGATTGCCAAATTGCCAAGGCTGGTTATTTAGCTACATATTGTTCTAAGATAAAGCCTGATAAGGAAACAACTTACGCCAGCTTAATTCCCGTGGCCCGGGCGCTTAAGGATATGTCGGAATTCGAGCTCACAGAGAAGGCAGAGAGACGAGTTCTGAAGTCTTCTGAGCGCACGGCAAGGGTCATGGCCAATAATGGTGAGGGAATTGAGAGCTACGCGAGTGTAGCCGAGTTTATCGAAGCGGATTAGTGCTTGGGAGGCTGATATGAAGAATCGAATTTTACTAGCTCTATTTCTAACCATCCTGATCTGCCTGAATCTTGGCGGATGTGCGAAGAGTCAGGAACTGCTCTTCCCCGAAGGGGCGGAGCTTAAGCGCCTGCGTGAAGCACGTAATGCTGCCCAACAGGAGGCCGACCTCTCCGAGGCAGAGCCTCTCGAAACCTTGATTGATCCCCAGGCCAAGCCAGACCTCAAGAAGAAGGTAGTAAATCTCGCCGTAGTTGGCGACGTCCTCATGCACCTGCCTCTGATCAAGGGTGCAGAACAGGCGGACGGTTCGCACGACTTCGCCTACAGCTATCGTTATGTACAAGATGATATAGAGGCGGCCGACTATGCCTGCTTCAATATGGAGGGTACTCTGGGCGGCGAGCCCTACGAGGGCTACCCTATATTCTCCGCGCCAGATAGCCTCGCTGAGCAGCTGAAGAAGATCGGTTTCGACATGGCCTATGCGGCAAATAATCACAGTTTGGACCGCGGCGTTGAGGGTATCAAGGCCACCGCGAGGAAGTTAAAGGCGGCAGGTCTCGATCTAGTCGGTACTAGAGAGTCGGCAAATGATCCCAAGTACTTGATCAAAGAAGTCAACGGCCTGAAACTCGGCTTCATCAACTATTCATATGAGACTGACAAGCTCGACGGCATGCGCGCCTTAAATGGCATTCCGCTGCCGCCGGAGGGCGAAGGTCTAGTCGACTCCTTCTCCTTAATGCGCGCACCTGAGGACTTCTTTACGCAAGATATGCAAGCTATGGGTGAACGCGTAAAAGAGGTCAAAGCCCAGGGTGTCGATTTCATGGTCGCCCTGATCCACTGGGGAGATGAGTATCATACTGCGCCGAATCAATGGCAGCTTGAATTAGCTCAATACCTCGCAGACCAGGGTGTCGATCTGATTGTCGGTGCCGGCCCGCACGTATTGCAGGAGGTCAAGTGGCTGCAACGCCAGGACGGCGGTAGAACGCTCTGCTATTATTCGCTTGGCAACTTCATTTCGAATCAGCAATTTGATACAGGTTATAGCAATGGCTTTGCCGAAGACGGTCTGATGGCTCTAATTCAAATAGAGAAGAATTTCCGCGGTGAGGTCCTGATTAAGCAGGCGGGCTACCTAGCTACATACTGCTTCAAGGTGCACCCTGCAAATGATGTGACCTTTGCCACGCTTTTGCCCGTAGAAGCTGCTCTTGCAGATATCTCTAAGTATCAGTTAGAAGGTGGCGAGGAATTGTTGCAGAGTTCTTTACTGAGAATCCGTGAGGTCATGGCGAAGAACAGTGAAGGTATCAAGTCATTTAAGTCAGTGGCGGAGTTTAGAGCTGATCAATCGGCGCCTGTGGAGTCTGCTGTGGAGGCCGGTGAAGAGGTCGAGCAGAGTGCGCCGACTGAGTCAAATCCAGCAGGAGAGCCAGCCGAGAGTACAGATCCCAATGGCGAGGAGTCGGAGCAGGGTAGTGCGCCTGAAACTACGGAATAATTGGCTTTAGTTAAAGGAATAGATAATGCAAGTAATAGTTGTTGGTGCAGGTAGTGTAGGTATCAGAATATCGCAGATGCTTCTGGAGATAGGGGATGATGTCGTCTTGGTTGATCGCTCAGTTGAGCGACTGCGTGTGGCAAGTCATCTAGATTGTCAGAAACTAGCGGGCATACCCCTGGAAACAGATATATTGGAGCAGGCGGGTATCGAGAGCTGTGACATGGTCTGCTGTGTTAGCCGTGAGGACAATCTGAACCTGGTGGTCGCCCAGATAGCGAAGAACAGCTACAATGTCGAACGGACTATTGTGCGCCTGGACAATCCGAGCAAGGCCCAGTGCTATAAGGAGCTTGGTATTGAGACCTTCTGCACCTCGGAGTGGACGGCGAAGAAGCTCTGGCAGTTGATACATAGCAGCGAGACGCTCTACCACCACAATTTCTATGGGCGTGAACTCGTCTATAAAGAAGTGCCAGTAGATGAAGATCTTCTAGGGCTCAGCTTCTCAGAAATCACGGAGCAGGGTCAGGACAAGTTGATCGGCATCATACGTGGTGACAGCTTCCTCTTAGGTGAAGAAGATCTGAGAATTCAGGCAGGCGATCGCTTCGTGCTGCTAGCTGCGGAATAGAGGTACAGATGAAGATAATTATAGTAGGTGCAGGTAGGCTCGCAAGGCATCTGGCAGTCACTTTATATGAAAATGGCCACAGTATTAACCTGATTGAAAATGACTATCATATGGCCGAGCGCTTTGCTACTGAGCGCGATGGTATACGCGTCATCCATGGTGATGGCACGGATCTCAACACGCTGCGCAAGGCGAATATTCAGGATGCTGACTGCTACATTGCGCTCTCTGGTCTAGACGAAGACAATCTCATTGGCTGTCAGATAGCCAAGCAGGTATTTCGCGTCAGAAGAGTGTGTGCTAGAGTAAATCATCCGAGAAATCGTTATATCTACGAGCAAATTGGTGTCGACCTCATCTATTCTTCAACTGACATCATGGTCGACTTGATTGAGCAGGATATTGACTTCGACGGCATGCGTGTGCTCTACAGCCTCGTTGGAACACCAGAAAATATTGTTGAACTGAGGGTTTCACCACAGTCGAAGGCAGTAGGCCGGACTCTCATGGAGTACACCTTCCCAGGTCGCTCCAGAGTGGTTCTAGTGACCAGAGATGGGGCTGCCGCAGCTGAGGTGCCCACGGGCTCAACAATGCTTCAGGCCAATGACAGACTGCTCATCATCTGTGTTGAAGACGAGTATAATGAACTCTACAAGCGACTAGTAAAACCCTAAGCCAGGAGGTTAAAATTTCATGCCCTTAGTGCGTGCTAGGAAGAAGTCAGGACCCTTTAAAACATGGCTGTATAAGCTGCCGACGAGAATTATTATTTTCTCGTTTGTCTTAATTATTCTGCTGGGCTCAGTCTTGTTAATGCTACCTATTTCTTCAGCTACTGGCACTTGGACTAGGCCCTTTACAGCGGTCTTTACCGCGACCTCAGCCTCTTGTGTGACGGGTTTAATTCTGCACGATACGGCGACTCACTGGTCGACTTTTGGTGAAGCGGTAATCTTGATTTTAATCCAGGTCGGTGGCTTAGGTCTGGCTACTATTACCAGCTTCTTCTTGTCGTTTAGAGCAGGCCGCAAGTCTTGGCGACTCCAGGCTTTGGCCTCGGAATCTACCGCCCTAGATTCTCGTGAAGAGCTCTGGCGAATGGTGCGCTTGATCGTCTTGCTGACACTTGGTTTCGAGACCGTTGGAGCCCTGATCCTAATCACTCAGTACGTGCCGATCTACGGGCGAGCGGGTATCTGGAAGGGAATTTTCCACTCGATTTCGGCCTTCTGTAATGCGGGTTTCGATTTGAATGGAGATGGACCGATGGGGGCCGGCTCTTCGCTCTTGTTGTTTAAGGATAATACGCTGGTCTTGCTGACGACAGCCTTCCTGATCATTGCGGGTGGTCTAGGCTTCATTGTCTGGTTTAATCTAGCCTATTTGAAGCGAGAGAAGAGATTGAATTTTCACACTAGGGTCGTCTTGATTGTCACGGGCGCTCTTCTTCTAGTCGGTACTATTTTGACTCTGCTTCTGGAGTCTGACAATTTCGCTAATCCCGATACTCTCGGCAATATGAGTTTCGGCAAGAGATTGGTTTCGTCCTTCTTCCACAGTACTTCTTGTCGTACGGCGGGCTTCAACAGCTTCGACATGGGTCAGATGCATGAGTCGACTAAATTTGTCTCTTCCATACTGATGTTTATTGGAGCAGCTTCTGGCGGTACTGGCGGCGGTATCAAGATCACCACCTTCATAATCGTGATGGCGACGGTAAGAGCCTCGCTGCAGCAGAGTGAGCGGATTACCCTGATGAAGCACAAGCTGCGCACGAGTCTAACCATGCGTGCTGTGGCGATTATTGCACTCGCATTTTCAGTGCTCTATGGCGGTGCCTTCCTAATTTCAATCTTCGACTCTGAGGCGATAGCGGCTAGCAAGTTCAACTTCATTGACGTACTCTTTGAGACTTCCTCGGCTCTGGGTACAGTTGGTTTGTCGACCATCTCTACCAGTAGGCTATCGATGGCGAGCCAGGCCGTGCTCTTGATCATCATGTTCCTTGGCCGCGTAGGTCCCGCCTCAGTGGCCCTTACCCTGGCAGGTAAGGCGAATTTACAAGACGATGTCTTGCCTGAAGGTAAACTACTGGTTGGTTAATTACTGAGCGGCAATTAAGTAGAGAAATTAGAGAAATTAAAAGAGGTTCACAGCTGATGCCGTGAACCTCTTATTTAAATCTAATTTCTTGACTTATACACGACCTGAAAGGACGTACAGTACCATTGAGAGAATACCGAAGGTGATGGCCAGAACTGAAGTCAATTTCTTGAGTGTCTCGTCTATGCTTCTAGCCTTCGACTTGCCGAAGAAGGTCTCAGCGCCACCAGCAATAGAACCTAGGCCACGAGAATTACCTTCCTGGAAAACTACGAGGCCCACGAGGGCGATGCAAACAAGAACGTCGATTATTCCTAAAGTGATAATTAAAGCTTTCATTACTAGACAGCGCCTCTGCGCTCCTCCTTAAAAAAATAGCAATAGCTATGATAGCACAGCTTCCAAATCATTGTAAAGGTATTGCCTGCTCACAATTAAATATTATGAGACTTGACATTAGTAATGGTATATGCCAGAATTAGCAAGCATTCGAGAAATGCAAGCAAATGGCGCAGTAGTTCAGTTGGTTAGAATGCCAGCCTGTCACGCTGGAGGTCGAGGGTTCGAGCCCCTTCTGCGTCGCCACTAAGACTCTTGCCGGCGAAAGCCGGCAAAAGTCTTATAAGCCCAAATAGCTCAGTAGGTAGAGCAGCGGATTGAAAATCCGCGTGTCGCTGGTTCGATTCCGGCTTTGGGCACCATTAGAAACTCCGCCCAAATTAGCTAGGCGGAGTTTCTTTTTTAGTTTAATTTGCTTTTATTCTAATACTCTAGGAATGGGATGAAGTCACCATAGCCTCTATCTTCCATCTCCTCTATGGGGATGAATTCCAAGGCCGCACCATTGATGCAGTAGCGTAGACCGCCAAGATCAGTAGGACCGTCCTCGAAGACGTGCCCGAGGTGGGCATCCGAGGTCTCGGCGCGCGTCTCGACACGCTGCATGCCGTGGCTCGTATCTTGCAGATACTTGATCTGGGAGACGATTAAGGGTCGAGAGAAGCTCGGCCAGCCACAGCCAGCATCAAACTTATCCTTGCTAGAAAACAAGGGCTCACCACTCAGCTTATCGACATAGATACCCAGTCCCAGCTCTTCATTCAAGGCTGAGGTGAAGGGTGCTTCAGTGCCAGATTCGCGCATGATGTGATAGGCCTCTTGATCCTCGTCTGCCAGCCGCTTCTCCTCGGCCTGTATATCGCGGAGAGGGTAGCGTGGCCCCTCAGAGCTCTCGAGCAGTGGAGTTTCAGCTATTGCTGGATTGATGTGGCAGTAGCCGCCAGGATTCTTCTCCAGATAATCCTGATGATAGTTCTCGGCGCGCTGATAGTTGATGACCTCTTCTACCTCGACGGCAATAGGCTCTTGGAAGCGCAGCTGCTGCCTGTCAATAATCGCTCTTGCGAGATCTAGAAGAGAGTCTTCCTCAGCATAGATTCCAGTTCTGTACTGCCGTCCAATGTCGTTACCCTGGCGATCTAGAGAAGTGGGCTCAATAATCCTGAAGAACTGATAAATCAGCTCTGCGGGATGGATCAGATGAGCATCGTATGAGACCTTAACGACTTCAGCATGCTCAGTCTGCTTGAGTTGCTCATAGCTCGTATTCTCCTGATTGCCGTTAATATAGCCGACCTCAGTCTCCAGCACCCCAGGTAGTCTCGAGAAGAACTCCTGCACGCCCCAGAAACAGCCGCCGGCGAGGTAAATAGTACCGACCTTTGGCTCCGTTTTACGCATAATACCAACTCCTTTATCTTGCTCCTGACGCTTCTTGCCGTCAGAGTCGCGTGTGTTTTTCTGCTCAGTCTGTCTGCAGCCAAGCTGGCAAAAGCCCAGGCCTAAGATGCTGAGCGAAACTATTATGCCAATGAGTATTTTCTTAATCAATTGATTCGTTCGCTGCTCTCGCTGTCAAAGAAGTGGAGACCATCCTTGTCCAGATGGAAGTTGTGAATTTCGTCTGGTGCATATTCGAAGTAGCCAGGCTGTGAGATGGTACACTCAGAGCCGTCACTCAATTTACAGTAGAGTAGCTTTTCCTTTCCAAGCATTTCAACAACCTCTACGTTTGCCTTAATTTTACCATCGTCGCCTTCGCCAGAGAGGAAGCGCTCACTGCGGATTCCCAGGTGGACGGCCTTGCCTTCGAAAGGCGCAAGTGCTGCTTGGTCTTCGGCATTTGGCGTCACAATAATATTCTCATTTTCGGAGATAAATTTTCCGTTTCGATAGTGACCAGAAAAGGTATTCATAGTGGGTGAACCGATGAAGCCAGCGACGAAGAGATTGGCGGGACGATTGTAGAATTCTTCAGGCTTACCAACCTGCTGAATCTGACCGTCGTTTAAGAGCACAATACGCGTGGCCATAGTCATCGCCTCGGTCTGGTCATGGGTGACGTAGATTGAAGTCGTATTTAGCGACTTATGCAATCTGACCAGTTCAACTCTCATATGTTCGCGCAGCTTCGCATCTAGGTTGGACAGTGGTTCGTCCATCAAGAAGACTGAGGGCTTGCGAACCATGGCGCGACCGAGGGCTACGCGCTGCCGCTGACCACCAGAGATATCCGACGGTCTGGAATAGAGGTAGTCGGTAATCTGCAAGATCTCAGCCGCCTCCATAACCCTTTCGTGGATGACTTCCTTGCGCTCCTTGCGCATGGCAAGCGAGAAGGCCATATTGTCGTAGACTGTCATATGGGGATAGAGAGCATAGGATTGGAAGACCATGGCTATGTCTCTGTCCTTCGGCTCGACCTTATTGATCAGGCGGTCGCCAAAATACATCTCGCCCTCAGTAATAGAGTTGAGACCGGCGATCATGCGGAGAAGTGTAGACTTACCGCAGCCAGATGGACCCAAGATGACACAAAAATCCTTGTCATCAATTTCGAGATTGATGTGACGGATGGTGAAGTTTTCGCGGCCTTCGTATTTTTTGCCAACATTTACCAATTTAATTTCCATGTGAACCTATCTTTCTAACCCTTAACTGAGCCCTTAGCCAGGCCAGATACTAATTGTTTCTGCAAGCTGATGAAGAGAATGATGATCGGCACGGCAGTCAGCAGTCCGCCAGCGGCAAATACAGGTTGCTGCATATGCCGCATATCGCTGATCAAGGTGAAGAGCCCTGTGGCGAGTGTATACTGCTTGGGATCCGTCAAGAGAATCTTGGGCAGTAGGAAGTCGAGGAAGGGCCCAATAAACGACCAGAGTGCAATGATCGCTAGCATCGGTCGTGCAATCGGCATGATGATCAGGCGGTAGACTTGAAAATTACTACAGCCGTCAATTCTCGCCGCATCGTCCAATTCGCTCGAAATACCATCTATGTAACCCTTCAAGATGAAGGTATTACCAGCAATACCGCCAGCGGCATAGATCATGATTAGCCAGATCTGCCTAGAGAAGCCAGGCACGAGGGAGGCAACTATCGAGTGGATAGTGTAGTAGGCCGTAATTCCGGCAAAAGCCGGGATTGTCTGAATCAACATAATTGCCATCAAGGAGGCCTTTCTACCCTTAAAGCGGTAGCGCGAATAGGCATAACCAGTAAAGGAGACTACCACTAGCGTCAACAGTGCTGTCGAGATGGCGATGAAGAGGGTATTCTTCGTCCAGAGCAGGAAGTGGGTCTCGTTAAATAATGTTTTGAAATGCTTCAATGAGAAGGTGAAGGTGCTGCCCAGTGAGATGTAGCGTCCAAGTGAGCCGTTTAGGGCAGCTGTAGTCATTTGATAAAGCGGCCAAAGAATGATGATCGCCCAAGCAATGAGTATGGCGTAGGAGATGATCAAGAGAATCAGGCCTGTTGTAGTCAGAGGCGGTTTATCTGAAAGATAGAGCTTCTCCTTGCGAGAGAGCTTCTTTCTCTGGATTTTTGCCACTGCTTGTTCTGTATTTCGCTTATTATCTGTCATCTTAATTCTCCTTGAAGGCCTTGCTGTTCTTGTAGCCAATCCAGGTGAACAAGAGCAAGAATAGCGAGACGACAATGGTGATTGCCGCACCTATGGCCTGGTAGTTCTTGACTATGGTTAGCTTGTAGATATAGGAGATCAGGAGGTCCGAAGAACCTGCTATATTACCGTATTTCGCAGGATTAAAGGGACCGCCACCGTTAAAGAGGTGAATGATCGAGAAGTTGTTGAAGTTGAAGGTGTATTGACCGATCAAGAGCGGAGCCGTGCGATAGAGAACCAGCGGAATAGTGATTTTCGTAACCTGCTGGAAAGGACTTGCGCCGTCGATGTGAGCAGCCTCATAGAGATCACTTGAGATGCCTTGCAAGACACCCGTTGAGAGCATGAAGACATAGGCTGAACCGAGCCAGGTCTGCAAGAGAATCAAGACCACTCGGGTTGCCGAAGTGCTGTTCTTAACATTAAAGGGATAGCCCAAAATACTCTCTAAAATATCTGCAAGCGGGCCACCTGGTGAGAACATGATGGAGAACATCATGATCGTGATAAAGGCCGGTACAGCCCAGGGCAAGAGGTAAATCGTTCGGAAGATCTTCTTGCCACGGACGCGGTCTTGATGGACGAGCAGTGAGAGGAAGAAGCCGACGGCAATGGCTAAGGTTGTGGCGCCTGCCGTCCAGAGCAGAGTCCAGCCAAGAATGTGCCAGAAGGGGCCGCCAGCAACGCCACGGCCGAGGAAGATCTCCTTATAGTTGGCAATACCCGTCCAGACAAATTTCGACTGATGTTGGGGATCGTAATTAGTAAAGGAGATCAGAATGGTCGACATAATCGGCACCATGACGATGAAGACGATCAGCACAAGGGCAGGTAAAGAGACGATATAGGGGAAGCCCTTTCGCGAAATCAGCTTCTTCGTTTCAAAGTAGTTGTAAGGCCTGACTCCCTTGATCTTATCACGCTCTACCTTCAAGACATCGCGGAAGGAAAGATAAAGTATAACTATGGCGAAAATCAAGAGGAAGAGGGCCAAAATACCTTCGATCATGAAGATAATGGAGCGGTCCACTCTCGACTTGCCAGCAGCCAAGCCGATTAGTCCAGCCAGTCCGTCGCCACGGTAATTGTGCTTACCGAAGACGTAGGGGATATTGATGCCATAGACTAGCAGTGAGAGTAGGAAGAAGAAAGCAGCCTTGTAATACTGCTTGTTTAGTAATTGACCGAGGCCAGGCAGTGGAGCAGTTACATAGGCTCGCCACGGACTCGTAAGTTCAGTTTCTACGGGACTGCGACGGCGTATATCCGAGATATCGGACTGCAGAACGCGTTCTTTTGCTTGAGGATCTGTCTTGATGTGGTGTCGAATATTTTTCAGCTGGTCAGAAAGTCTGAAAACAGGGTCTAGAGTAGATTTAGCCGTGCTGACCTCCTCAGACTCCGCACGCTTAATTTGACCGAGCTTATTCTTATAGGCCTTGGTCGAAATCTGCCTTGTGCGGTGCAGCTCTTTAATCTTCTTGCGTTCCGCTTCAGAAGTCGCCTTGAGCTCTTCAATACGTTTGGCGATAGCCTGCGCAATAGGCTCTCTGGGTTCCTTCTTGGCCTTCGCCAAGGCCTCCTCTAACGCCTCTTTTTGAACTTCCAGATCCTCCTGGTGAGCGATCATGGCGGGTAGGCGTGAGAGCTTGGTCGTGGCTGCTAGGTAGGCGAGCTCGAAGTCGTAGGAGAGCTCTCTTAATGGCTTGTAGAATTTCTCATGCTCCTTCGCCTCATAGAGCTCGTAGGCCCAGCGTGCCAAAGTTTTCGAATGGTAGTCGGTGGCCTTGAAAGATTGCTTCTTGGCCCGAATTTCCTTGAGTTTCTGTTGCTCGGCTGCCTTCGCAGCTGCTAGTTTCTGTATATAGGGATGATCCTTCTTCTGCTTAATCAGCTCGTGCCGCCTGGCCTTGAGCTCCGCAGCATCACCTCGCTTCTCGGCGAGCGCTTCGTCAATTTCGGCAAGTTCTCTGAGATAGAGGTTCTTGCGCTCATACGGTCGATTAAGCTCGTCATAGACATGTAGCCGATAGCCCATATCACTTCTCCTCTAAGGCAAAAGCCTGGTAATATAGCAAGCCAGCTGTCAATACAATATTTAAAATTCTAAAGAGCAGAGGCTTGCTGCTCTGATAGATATTGATACCCATTGTGTAGATGAGTATTAAGACGAAAACTAATTTTGCCACCCTAGAAAACTGTCTCTTCGGCCAGTAATAAAAGGCGTATACAGAGAGTCCGATGAGGCCGATTGTCCTGAACCAAAAATCGATCAAGAGATAGGTGCGTACAGCTTCGAAGACCTCTGTGGCATCTGCTCCAAGCTGGGAGTAATCCTCGCTTGCCAAACTATAGAAGAGTTCGGCGACATTGACGAGGATTAACAAGGCCGTCAGACAAAGAAAGAATATTAATTGGCGACTAAATTGTTTCGGCATATAAAAAAGGGGCAGACAAAGCTGCCCCCGTTATCTCTTAATGACGCTCTAATAGCGACTTAAAGGATGCTTCTAATTGTGTATAGGCTTCTTCTGGTGTTGCTGGTTTTACGCTATTCCAGGAAAGTACGGCATTCTTATAGGTATCCCAGACCTCACCCCATTCTCTGAAGAGTGGTCTATTGACGGCGTCCTTGTAAGAATTGATGACTGCCTCGATGGTTTTCTTGTCGATCTCATCGAGTTCGGAATTCATGTAGATATCCACGCCGGCGTTCTCGAGGATCTTACCAGTAGCCTGGAAGAGTTCTACAGCGTGTGCTGGATTGATGAGTTCGGCGATCATGGCCTTGGCGAGAGCTAATTTTTCAGGCTCTGCCTCGCAGCGTGAATTGATGCCGAGTGCCCAGCCGCCCTGCCAGTGAGCTAGAGGCTGACCGTTTAAGGTAACTTGGCTGATGGGGTAAATGCCGAGGTCGGCACCATCATTGGTCAATTCCTTGACAGCATTGATTTCCCATGGACCGCCGAGACGGACGACACCACCATTGCCAGAACGGAATTTGTCATCGATGTAGCCCCGGCCTGACTCAGCGTCAAAGAGTGGGGTATTGGCTTCGAAGTTCAGCTTCCAGTAGTTGAAGATACCTTCGATGAAGGACTGGTGTTCGGGGCTTAATTCTGCCCAGGGCTTGGCGAGGTCGGAGAAGAACTGATTCTCACCTTCTTTACCAAGTAGTTCAACCTTCGCACTGTTGGTTAGAGCTACGCCGAACCAAGCGTCAAAGATTGGCAGCAAGGCTGTTTCAGGCTTAGTAACAGTAGTGATCTCCAGTGGCTGGCTGAGATCGATGCCCTCAGCGGCAGCATTCGCCTCATTGGCGAAGATGACTAGAGTCTCGATATTGTAGGGAATTCCGAAGTAATTGTCACCGAGCTTGAGAGCGGCTCCAATGCCGTTATCGAAGTTGTCGAAACCACCGACTTCTTGCGCCAGGGCTGGAGCATCGAAGGCGGCAAGAGCTTCCTTGTCAGCTAGATTCACTAGGCGATCTAGAGGGTAGGCATAGACGTCGGCGACGTCCGGATTCATAACATCGGTGCTATCAATAGTATCTAAGTGGTCGAAAGAACCGACAGTGATGAATTCAATTTCAACATCTGGATAGGCTTCCTTGACTCTAGCTGCTGCAGCTTCATAATGCGGCAACCAGGCCTCTTCGACTTGAACTGTAATCTTACCGGCTGGGCCAACACCAGTACTAGCATCTTCTTGTGTGTCACCAACTGGTGCATCGCTTACGGGTTCGTCGCCATCGGCTTCGTTCTGCTTCTTGTTGTCGCAAGCGCTGAAGACTAGCGTAAAGGCGAGTACCAGAGCTAGTAGTAATGATAATTTTGCTTTCATAATTATCTCCTTATGAATAATTACCGTCTAAGCAGACGGTCTTATTATTATTTTAAGTAAATAATTATAATTCTCAAGTTCATAAGGCACGTTTTACGAGCAGAATATCGCTCTGAATATCGACGGCTTCCACCTCGATAATTTCACCTCTCTTATACTCCTTATCGGAATCTAGCAGACGGCAACGAATATAATTTTCGCTATAGCCCTCCCAATGTCCGTGGATCTCCTCTTCTAAAAGAAGTGACAGTCTTGCTTGGAAATTCTTGACGAGGAATTTATGGAGGAGAAAATCAGCCACGGCTTGAGCCTCTTTAGCTCGCGCCTTGCCAATTTCGACAGGCACCTGTGGCCAGCGAGCTGCGGCTGTCTTGGCCCGCGGTGAATAGCGGAAAATATGGAGTCTAGCAAGCTCCAGTTCACGGATGTATTGCATGCTCTCCTGATGCTCCTCCTCAGTTTCTTCAGGGAAGGCCACCATGAGGTCTGTGGTAATTGCAGGCCTCGTGAAGAGTTCGCGAATCTTCTCCACCCGACTCCGATACTCTGCAGCCGTGTACTGTCTGCGCATTCTTTTTAAGACAGTATCTGAGCCACTCTGCAAGGAAAGGTGGAAGTGAGGACAGAGTTGCTTGACACTTGCTAGGCGGGTGAGCACTTCGTCTGTCATGCTCTTTGGCTCGAGGGAACCCAGACGGATGCGCTCAATACCGTCGATGGCAGCCAGCTCTTCAATTAATTCAGCCAAAGCCAGGCTGTCACGTCCCTTATCCAATTCAAAGGAACAGAGGTGAATGCCAGTTAGGACAATTTCTTGAATCCCGCTCTCTGCCAGCTGCTTGGCCTCGGCAAAAATCTCAGTTCTTGCTCGCGAGCGCACAGGCCCTCGCGCCAGGCAGATGGCACAGTAAGTACAGTAGAGTTCACAGCCGTCTTGAATTTTTAAGACGGCGCGTGTTGCACCAGGTTCAGATAGCAAGCCGAGGCTCTCAAATTCGCGACCTCGCGCGACGCCAATTTTATTTTGCGAGGCTGCAGAAGACTGTGTCTCGGCTTCGGTGAGGTGCTCAAGGGCGTGTTCGCCAGTAATCTCAGCTCTTAGTTCTTTCGCCCAGCTCAAAATATCGAGACGAGCCATGACCCCACGCTGGAAATCTACTAAGTGGCCTAGATCCTTTAATTGTGAATGGCAGCCCATGACAGCAATTTTTGCCCGCGGAAAATTTCTCCGGTATCGCCTGAGTTGCTGCTCACATTTGCGGCCTGCCTCATGGGTTACCGTACAAGAATTTAAAATCATTAAATCGGCCTCGGCATCACTCGGGACGAGTGTAAATCCGGCCTCGTTAAATCTCTGGGCTAGGCTCTGCGACTCATAGTGGTTGGTTTTGCAGCCTAGGGTCTGGAACGCTACTCGAAACATCTCTACCTTTGTCGTTTAAATTTCTTGATGCCGCCACGGCGCGGCTTGCCACGCTTCTTCTTCGTCTGCTGCTTTCTGCCGCGCTTGACCTTCTTTTGCTTCTTCAAGCTCTTCTCAGCACGGTGTCTGCTGGTCGGTTTAATTTCTTTACCAGCTAGCTCGCCAGTATAAAACTTCGTCGGCCGAAAGTCGAGGAAGCGCCTGGTCAGATCCACTCTCAGTAGCTGCATGGCGAGTTCATCGCCGATCTTCAGACGGCGACCTTTGGGCCCAACAGCTTGAATTAGACGTTCGTCGAAAGTGTAGTAGCCTGGCAATTCACTGTATAAGACTGTGCCCTCCGCGCTGTTTTCCATTCTGGCATAGAAGGCCATGGGGCTAAAGCCAGTGATCTTCGCCCTAAAGACCTCTCCCAATTTATTGGCGTAGAATTCACAGATCTTCAAGTCGACAGAGGCACGTTCGGCCTCTATGGCCTGGCGCTCAGTGGCGGAGACCTGGGCAGCAATCTGACCCGTTAGGGGCTTGAGCTCGCCGCTCTTATCTTGCTTGTTCGCGAGATAACGCTTCAAGACGCGATGACAGTGCAAGTCAGCATAGCGGCGAATTGGTGCGGTGAAATGCAAATACGACTTAGAAGCCAAGCCGAAGTGGCCGAGGTTGAGCGGGGCGTATTCGGCTTTTGCCAAAGAGCGTAGAAGTAAGTAGGAGAGAGTTTCGGCATCCTCTCGACCTCGAATTTGCTTCAAGACGCGCTGCAAGTCCTTCGGCCGGACCTTGTCGCCAAGCTTCAACTTGATATTCTTGCTCTGCAAGAGCTCTTTTAAAGCCTGAAGGCGTTCGAGATCTGGGTCCTCGTGCACGCGGTAGATGAGGGGGAGCTTGTGTGCTTGGCCGAAGTCAGCAACAGCCTCATTGGCGGCCACCATAAAGGCCTCGATAAGAGCGTGTGCTGCATTGTTTTCAGCTATGCCAATATCGATAGGCTGGCCCTTGCTGTCTAGTTCGACTACCGTCTCAGGGAAGTCGAAGTCCAGTGAGCCGCGAGCCCGCCGTCTGCTGTGGAGAAGCTCGGCCAAGGCGTACATATTCTCAAGCAATTTACGATATTTAGGAGGATAAGTACCCTCGTGGATCTCTGTGTAATCGCCCCGATGATCCGATTGGATGAGGGAGGGGTAGAGCCTGAAGTCCAGACGTTCGCCCGCTGGGCTAAAGAGCATTTCTGCGGTAAAAGCCAGGCGTGGAACCTGGGGGTTCAAGGAGCAGAGACCATTGGACAGCTTCGGCGGCAGCATGGGAAGGACGCGGTCCACGAGGTAGACAGAATTACCGCGAGCGAGAGCGATATAGTCCAAGTCGCTGCCAGACGTTACATAGTGACTGACGTCGGCAATGTGGACATACAGACGAAAGTTCTCCCCTTCTTTAGTGAGGGAGATGGCATCATCTAAGTCCTTCGCATCTAGGCCATCTATAGTGATGGTTTCAAGAGCTCGCAGATCTTGGCGGCCAGCCCTCAGCTCCTCCTCAATGAGTTCTGGCTTGAGCTCAGATGGGAGATCTGCCACCTGCTTCAGGCCTGCCTCGGGATACTTAGCTTCGAGGCCAAAGTCCAGGATAACCGAAAGCATCCTGGCATCATTTTGCTCGGGGCTGCCGATGACCTCGACAATTGCTCCGTGGGCGGGATCGTAGCCTTGGATTTCAACCAGGACCTTGAGGCCGTATGGAGCGCCATTCAATTTATTATTTGGAATGTAGATTTCGCGCCCGAAGTCGGGGTGACGACGATCTAAGAGCACCAGACCGTCGCGCTCACCCTGGCGGATGAGGGTGCCGACGGCCTTGACCTCTTTATCTATATCTTCGGCTATGGCGGACTTGTTAGCCAGGAAATTGGCGTATTTTGCCGCTTGCTGTTCTGCCGTTATTTCTCTCATTTGCTCTCCTTGACGCTTGCTCAACTGGGCTTCTTTTCTCGCTATATAATAACATCTTGAGGTCGGTGAGAGCCCAGTTGCCGTGCCCTGTGTTAAAATAGATGAGATTTAATAAGAGGAGGTTGCATTATGAGCTCAGGTGAGACAACCAGATTCGTCATGGGTTTAGATCGCAATGCCGAAGCCAAGAAGATTATGCGTCAGGTGCTAGACGCCCTGGAGGAGAAGGGCTATGAGCCTTCAACTCAATTGGTAGGCTACTTTCTCTCTGGAGATCCAACGTATATTACAAATTTCGAAGGTGCCAGAGCGACGATTCGCCGCATGGAGCGCGATGATCTCCTAGAAGTGATCATTCGCGATTATATTGCCAGATTATAGATGGCAGCTAGCGGCAGAATACTCGCCATTGACTACGGGAAGAGAAAGGTTGGACTGGCGATCAGTGATCCCGACAGGATTATCGCAAGTCCGAAGGGCTTCCTACCAAGAAGGCTCGCTAAGGATCCCGAGGCGGTAGAATTAATTTCAGATTTGCTTAAAATATGTGAGGCCGAAGAGGTTACACTCATCGTCTTGGGCGAACCTTTACGCACAGATGGTCGGCCACATGAGTGGCTAGACGAAGTGCATCGCTTCGGCGCGGCCCTAGCAGCGGCAACTAAACTGCCGCTTGAATATTTTGATGAACGCTATACTACAACTCTAGCACTTAAGACCTTCGAGAAAGGGGTTAATATACAGAAGCGCAAGAATGAGGTAGATGGGCGTGCGGCAGCTATTTTGCTCACAGATTATCTCAGGCGCTGTGCTATAATCGCTGATAGAGTTGACCACTAAGAAAGTGAGGAATTGACATGTTCTATATTGATAAGTTTTACGCTCCAGCCGACGAGGATTGCGGCTGTGCAGACAATTGTGAATGTGAAGAAGTCATGAGCCAGGAAGAGCTAGAAGAACTCTTTGCTGATTCTGAAATGCTGGAGATCGAGTCAGAAGACGGTGAGAAATTAGAGTTTTTTGTTGTCGACGACTTCGAATACCAGGATCATGACTATCTAGTATTGATGAGTCGCGAGGAGCCCTTCGGCTACTTCATAGTCAGAGAGACTGTAGAAGACGAAGAGAGCTATCTTGACACCCTCGAAGAAGCTGAAGAGCCAGCGGTTTATGAATTCTATGAAGCGCTTTTAGATGCTGCAGAGGAAGATGATTGCTGCTGCAGCGATGAGGCAGATGGCTGCTGCCAGGATAAAGAGTAAAATCTATGCTTTTCGGCGCAGATAAGCTAGGTTTTGCCAGCTCAGATGAAACTCTCGCGGTCCTAGTGGATGAACACTCGGGCCGCGAATACTATGTCTCGATGGTCGACAGCTTCGAATTTCGAGACCGCGAGTATGTAGTTTTTTATAATTATCAAGCTGAGCAGAGATCTAAGCAGGGTGCCGAGATCGTCCTGATGCGCGTTTACAGGGATCAAGAGGGCGATCGCTACTTTACCTCGATTCGCAGCCGTGAAGAGCTCGAGATGGTTTTCGAGATCTTTTTTGAGCGTTTTTCCAGTCAATATGAAGATGAGATACACTGATTTACCGGCACTGAATATCGATATGCTAGAGCTCTATAGGGAGCGCTTTCAGCAGTCTCTGACTGAGCTCGCCGATGCCTCTCCCAACAGCCGTTTGGCTTGGAACCCAGGCTATAATTATCACTATTATGATGACGGCAGACTCTTGACGGCTATTTCTGACGGAGGCGTATTCTCGCGACCGCATTTTTGCCTGCCACTTGGCAACTTGGATGCCGAGTCTCTGGCCAGTCAACTGGGAACCTTAGCTGAGATATTTAAAGAATCTGGCTTCTGCTGTTTCTGCTCCATGTTCGTAGACGAGCTATACAAGCCAGTTTACGAGGAGGCGGCAGAGCGCTGTGGCTACTTCATTGAGTGGGATTATAATGACGATTACAGTGATTACGTTTACTCAGCGAAGAATCTTAGAGAACTCAAGGGCAGGCGTTTCAGGGCGAAGAGGAATCATATCAATTCTTTTATTAGAGACTTCCCCGATGTAGAGTTTCTACCTTTGGCGGCTCCGATGCGCGCTGATATTCTCACGGTTGTTGAGGAATGGGCGGATGAGAAGAGTGCAGATGTAAATAATTTGCGGCGCTCGGACTATTTGCCAATTAAGTATCTCTTGGAACATATGGAGGAATTGGCTGTTAAGGGTGGCGTGATCAGGCTGGGTGGACGAGTCCAGGCTTTTGCCATTGGTTCAGAATTTGAGGATCGGGCAGTAATTCACTTCGAGAAGGCCAATCCAGATTTTGCCAACCTCTATCCCTTGATCAATCGCTATTGTATGCGAGAGATCTTTCCCACTGTGCTTGAAGTCAATCGGGAAGAGGATATGGGTATCGAGGGGCTGAGGATTGCTAAGCAGTCCTATCATCCGCAGAAAATGCTGCGCAAGTTTCGAGCTTATTTTATGAAAGATTCTTGTAAATAGGAGTTTAAAATGGAAGAAAACAGAAGTTTCGACTTAAATAAGATGGAAGTTACGGGCCCAGAGATCAGCTCAGAGGTCCAGGAGCCGCAGTTGAAGTTCAGAGCTAGGACGTTCTTCATCCCGCTGCTCTTTGGCTTGATCTATGTTTTAATTCAAGCGTTTAGTGCTGTAGCCTATATATTTGCTGTGCATAGCAAACAGCTGCTTGGTTTAGAGGGTGAGGATGTTAAGGTGCAGCTGAAGCTGCTGCTTCTTGATGGTAATATCAATGTCTATTCCACCTTCATCATGGCTGCTTTGATCATTCCAATTTTTTATTTTTTCATTAAGAAGCGGTCGGTGCGCTATCCAGGAAGCTTGCTGCAAGGCCCCATTGAGAGACGTTCCTTGCTGAGCTCTATAGCGGCAACGACTATTGGTATTCTCGGAGTTAATTTATTAATTACCGTCTTGACCCTCATGGGTACTCAGGTCCCCTATATCCAGACGAAATTTGATGAGTATGAGCGACTAATTAATCTCATCATTCCAGGTAATGTCAGCCCTCTGTTGAACTTGCTCTCTGTGGTGATACTTGTGCCCATCTGTGAAGAACTCCTTTTCAGAGGAGTTATGATGGGCGAGTTCATGCTCGCCATGAAGAAGCCCTACGCAGCCATCCTGACAGGACTGGTCTTCGCTCTTTTCCACGGTAATTTCATCCAGAGTAGCTACGTTTTAATTCCAGGACTGATCCTCTCTTTTGCCTATTATCTGACTGGTAGTCTGAAGGTGCCAATCATCCTCCACTGCTGGTTTAACTTCTTTGGTGGCTTCTTGCCGTCAATTCTGGAGGCGGACAAGGTCGACGGAAGTGGCGCGGTGACTTATGGAACAATCATGATTGTCAGCTACGTTATTTCGATTGTCTATCTTATTTATGCCGCTTATAAGCGGTCTCGGAGCAGACAAGTAGCCTAAAATGAGGACATTGTTTCAACATACTATCTATACGGACCCCTACTGTCGGGAACTTGTGACAACTATTGTGGGCTCATTTCCCTATACGCCGAAATTAAGGGCCGTCATTCTCGAGGATACTTGCGTGTACCCAGAAGGTGGCGGTCAGCCTGCGGATAGAGGGACATTATTTCTTGGAGATAGACAGTATGCCATTGTTGACTGCCAGAAGCGTGCCGGGACTATCCTCCACCTGATTGAAGCAGGTGAGAACGAATATGACTTTCCCGTCGGTGCCGAGGTCAGGCTAAGCATTGACTGGGAACGTCGCTTCGACCATATGCAGCAGCACTCAGGCGAGCACCTGATCTCAGGCATCTGCCATGAGCGTCATGGATACGACAATGTCGGCTTCCACATCAGTGAAGATTATATGGTCATTGACTTCAACGGTGAGCTGAGCGCTGAAGAAATTGCAGAAATTGAGCGTCTGGCTAATCTTGCGGTATGGAAAAATATTCAAATTGAGGCCCTCTATCCGACGCCAGAAGAAGCAGTGAGCCTAGATTATCGCGCGAAGAAGGAAGTAGGCGAAGAGCTTCGTCTAATACAGGTGCCAGGCTATGATCTCTGTGCCTGCTGCGGAACTCAGTTAAAGAATACTGGAGAGATTGGCGAGATTCGCATTCGTCGCTTCGAAAGACATCGCGGCGGAACGAGAATCTATGCTTGCTGTGGGGAACGCAGCCTAAAAATGGCGCAAGCTGAAAGCGCGATCATCGATGATTTAGTCGGCTTGCTCTCAACATCTAAAGAGCAGCTCAGCAACCGCATTGCAGAGCTGATCGAGGAGAAGTATGCCCTCGAAAGGAAGCTTCGTCAGCAAAAATTTGCTGCGCTCAGAACAGCAGCTGAGGACTGCAAGCAAGATTACTTACTATTAGAAACTAGTGATCTAAATGCCGCTGAGCAGAAGGAATTTGCCAAGGAGTTGGCGGTAGACTTCCCGCGCTTCGTCTTCTTGTATCAGGTTAATGGTGAAAGACTAAATATAGTTGCATTGCGTAGTCCAGATAGTTCTCTGGATTACGACTTGAGGGACTTGCTTGCAAGTTTAAGAGAAGAATTTACGGTGAAGGCTGGCGGCCAGAAGAACTTCATACAAGGACAGCTAGAAACTGGTCCGGATCAGTTGCTCGAGTTTTTCGAATTAGATGAATAAATTAAATGGCTAAACAAATAGAAGACCCTCGATTACTCGAGGGTCTTCTTGCTCCGGCGAAGTTTACATTCTGCTGTTGCACTCTTTTTGAGTTTTTTCATCCTCTAGACGAACTTACAACCTGTAATAATTTTCTCGGTTTCCATCTAACGTTTTACTGGGGACACCTTCGTTCGATTGCTCGTTCGCGTTTTCCTCAAACCGTCTATGTGGCGTAGTTCATGTAGTGGACCTGCAACTTAGCTCTTCTTTCTTCAGCTTCCAAATCCCGTGATTTTTACGATCATTACTCATCTGACGTCTGATTTTGAAATCTCTGCCTAGTGCGTTTTGAGGTTTGCTATATATATAATCGAAATACAATTTGGGAAACGTCTGGTGGTAACATGCTGTACTTTGTGATTAAGTTAGGAGAACTTACCACCTATAATTTTGCTTGCTTACCTCGCTTACGGCTTTTGGCCTTGTCATTCAAATTTTCTTGAACTTTCACTATTAATCCAGATTTGGTCACTAGAACCATGTGGTATGCCTGTCTCATCCACGGGGTGATTTGCTCACTCCCTAGTTCTGTTGATCACTGATTCTTATGTCAAGCTTCGCTGCCTCTCACGATTTCTCGTGGTGCATTAGCTTATCGGGTATTGCTTTCCCCGGAGCTTGTCTATACTTTAAATTTTCAATCGTGCATAGTCAAGCATTTTTAGTAATAATTAGAACTAACTATAATCTGAACAAATTGAGCTTTTTATTTTTGTGCAGATCTTTAGAAGAATTTATAAAAAATTGGACTATTCAGTATATAACAGATTTCTGTTAGCTTAGAGGTAGCGCGATTCATCTAGCTTGGCGATGAAGGGCAGTGCCCTATCCTGCTCTCTGTAGTCCATACCGTAGCCGACCACCCGTTCATAGCCGATTTCGAAGCCTGTGTATTTCAGTGGCAAGTCAATGAGCTGCTCTTCTGGACTATGGAGCAGGGTGACGAGCTCGATGCTGCGGGGCGCTCGTTTTTCCAAATATTGGACGAGGTAATTAGTCGTCAGGCCCGAGCGCACGATTTCTTCAACAATTAAGACGTCCTTGTCCGTGACGTCGAGCCCAAGATCCTTGGTCACTCGCACAATGCCCGTTTCTTGACTAGCACGGCCAAGTGAAGAAATGCCGATCAGGTCGAAGGCGAAGGGCAAGTCGATTTCTCTGGTGAGATCTGCCATAAAGTAGATGGAGCCCTTGAGCATGGCCACTAAAACCAGGTCGCGCTTGGCGTAGTCTCTAGTGATTTCTGCAGCTAATTCACTGACTCTGAAACTAATTGACTCTTGGGAGAAGAGAATTTCATAATTGCCATCAATCATAGATAGTACCGCTTGCTTCGAAGCGCTTAAATAGAGCTTCGAAGTCCTTCTTATAGACAATTTTACAGCGCACATCGGGGTAGAGCTCTTGTAGTTTCTTGAGCTTCTGCTTCTTGATGCTGACATAGCTTTGCTTCATGGTAGTTAGCTCGATGAAGAGCTTGAAGCGAGGTAGGTAGAAATCAGGGGAAAAGGCCAGGGTTACGCGACCCTGCATATCCCGATCTATTGGAAAGGTCTTTGGCTCATAACGCCACTCAATTCGATAGAGGTCAAGCAGTCTGGCAAATTCTCGCTCGCTCTCATTTTTAAGCTCAAAGTACTTGGCCTGACGCAGCTGGCCAGTTTCTTCTTCACTCTGGTAGGCTTCTAGTTCTTTTTGAATTTGTCGTTCGAGTACCAGCTCGTCCACCAACTTAAACATCGATTCAAAGGACAGTCTGCCGCTGTTTAAGACGGCATCATAATGGGTGGCCTCGGCCTCGCTCTGACCCTTAAATACGGTGTTATAGAAGCGGCGCTCTAGTTTCTCGACTTGGTCGAAGACCTCGCCAAAGTCAGAAGCGGCTGGGTAGACGAGGTCTCTGTAGGTGAGATTGTCGTATTTTTCACGAGAAATCAATTCTTCGTTTCGCCGCTTGAAGCGCTCTCTGCGAAAATTTCTATCGGCAATCAAGCGGATATGCGTGGCGCCAGGAAAGTTGGCTAGGTAGAATTGTCCGCCGCAGTCGGAGAGGACGAGATTGGCTCGGCTGGCTAATTCGTGTAGAGCACCGTATATATAGTCATAGAAGGAGATGCCAGCGCTGCTCTCGGCCAGGTACTGCTTGGGACTGATCTTTAATAAATATAATTCGTGTTCGCTGGCGAGCGGTTTAATAAAGCGCTCGACGAGATCATCTCTATAGATAAATTCGGCAAAATACCGATCTGCTAGACGTTCAGAAAACTCTCTGCCATATGCGGCAACTTCGCTGGAGACTGTAATGATAGCCACGACCCACCTCCTCGCATAATTATAGCAATATGCCTTGTTTTAAGCCATATGCTGCTGGCGGATTTCAGGCTTTGATGTTTCGCGTAGCAATAATATTTATCTCGGAATCTAGGATATTGGCAATTAAGGTCTGACCTGCACGGACGGGAGGTTCGCAGACTGTCTTCTTCAACTCTGCCAAAATGGGTTCAAGCAGCTCTTCGGGCACGGGTCGATCTGTCCTCACAGTGCAGCGAGAGCGCAATTTGCTGTTTACTCTGACGACAGAAGTGAGGAAGCGCACGGGTTTTAAAACTTGGTTGCGACCGTAAGCCTGACCCTTGACACAGCCATTTCCCGTAACTTTAAAATCTGCCTCTTCATAGACTGTGAGCTGACATTTATTCGGGCATAGAGGGCAAGTGAATTTATGCATTCAAACAGGTCTCGACATGGCCGACAATATCACCGCGCCAGTTCTTGACAGGAACTGCTGTAAACTCACGTATGAATTCCATCTCCACATCATCTATGGCGCCAAGCCGATATAAAAGTTCACTGGCTATGAGGTCACGTATTCGGCCATTGCCATCGTAAGTTTTGAGGGCAAAGCCCCATTTACGATCAGGCAGAAAGCCAGCATAGTAGCCATTGGCACCAGACTTGACGACCAAGGGCTCACTTGCCCGCTCGATGAGGTGGCGGTCGATGCGTTCGGTGCCAGAGGCAAACTTCGGCTCAGCTCTGAGCGCCTGGGTGATTTTTACCGCAGCTTTTGCCAATTTGTCTGGCAGGGTTTCAGGTGCGGCCAGACGGGCCATGGCATAGGCAAATTTAGCTATCGGTACGGCGTGAACAGGGACGCTGCAGCCGTCGGTGGCCAATTTGATCGCTGTTTCGGGTAGGTCCGTGATGGTCTGAATAATCTCGATGATCGCCTGCTGGACTGGGTGCGACAAGTGATAATAGCTTGCGGGATCTGCTCCCATTAGTATGGCTGCAGTCAGCATGCCGGCGTGCTTACCGCTGCAATTATTGTGGATGGCACGCGCTGTTTCGCCAGCTTCCTCCATTTGCTTGCGGCTGGTGGCGTCGAAAGGGTAGTGTGGGCCGCATTGTAGGGCGGCCTCGTTGAGACCGATTTTCTGCAGGAGCAAGGTCACGGTTTCAATATGGTATTGCTCTCCTGAATGGGAGGCGCAGATCTGGGCGATTTCAGAGGCGGACCAGTCAAATTGCTGACTGGCGCCGAGCGAAAGCGGGAGTAGAGCCTGGAGCAGCTTAGCAGAAGATCTGGCGAAGGCGTATTCTTTAGGATCTCCCTGGGCAGCTATAATTCTGCCTTCGGCATCGACTACGGCCCAAGTGCCGTGTGTAAAGAGGTCGGCAAGCTCACCTCTGTATGTTTTAGCTAAGACTTCCATGGCATCCTCCTAAATTAATCCACCTAGATTCTATCGCTTGTCTCCTAAATGGTCTAATATTAAATAAAGGAGTGATTGATGAAAGATATTCGTAAGAACTACAAATTGAGTGTGCTACTGATGGGAGTAATTGGGGCTGCAGGGACAGTTTTGACTGCGGGATTTCTAGCTGCGGTATTCATCGCCAAGAAATTAATTCGGGCAAGTATTGGCAGAAGCCTTGACAGCTAGGTATCATGTGTTATTCTGATATTGCTTTCCGTGCAGCCGGTCTTTTTTTTTGCACGGAAAAATCAAGACGTAATTGGGAAAGCACGATGGGAATCGGGCTTTTTCGTGGACTTTGGAGGTTACGATGGCTAAAGTAGGCGATCGCATTAAAATCACCTTTGCATGTGCAGAGTGCAAGCAGAGAAACTACGACACGAAGAAGAACAAGAGAAACTCCAGCGATAAGCTAGAGATGAAGAAGTTCTGCCCCTTCTGTCGCAAGCACACCCTACATCGGGAGACTAAATAATGGCACGCAAGGATAAGGGACAGCGCTCTAGGGTTGAGAAGCCTGGTTTCTTCAAGAGAATCAGAAATTTCTTCAAGAATATCTTTCAAGAGCTAAAACGCGTTTCCTGGCCCGATTGGCCGACGCTGCGTCAGAATACGACGACCGTACTTGTGATTATCCTAGTAGCGGCCGTCAGTATTTGGCTGTTTGATATGGCGATCCAGGGCGTCCTCAATGCGACCGGCTTCTATAGCGGACACTAGAGAGTATTGAGGCGATAGATAATGGGTCGACACGGCGAACAAGAAGCTAAGTGGTATGTAATTCATACTTATTCTGGCTATGAGAACAAGGTCAAGGATACGCTTGAGATGATCGTGGAGAATCGCGGTCTCGAAGATTATATCCAAGAGATTTCTGTGCCCACAGAGCAGGTAGTGGAAATCAAGGATGGCAAGCGTAAGATCTACGACCGCAAGATCTATCCCGGTTATGTTTTAGTCAAGCTCATTTTAACTGACGAGATTTGGTACATAGTTCGTAACACCCGTGGTGTTACAGGCTTCGTCGGCCCCTCAAGCACGCATCCCGTGCCGCTGACCGACGAAGAACTGATGATTATGGGTCTGGTGCAGAATCTGGATCCAGTTGTCGACTACGGTATCGGTGATTCAGTTAGAATTATTCAAGGTCCTCTGGAATCTTTCACAGGTGTGGTTCAGGAGATCGACAGTGAGAAGAAGAAGGTCATAGTCGAAGTTTCGATGTTTGGCCGCGAAACACCTGTAGAATTGGAATTAACTCAGATCTTGCGCATTTAGGATAAGTGTATATACTTATCTAGGCTCAATTTGAGTTAAGAATATAAATTGGGAGGTGGCCACAATGGCTAAGAAAGTAATGGCTATAGTTAAGTTGCAGATCCCGGCAGGGAAGGCAACTCCAGCGCCACCGGTGGGACCAGCCCTTGGTGCGCACGGTTTGAATATCGCGCAGTTTGTCAAGGATTTTAATGAGCGCACAGCGAAGGATGCAGGATATATCATTCCTGTCGTCATCACAGTCTATCAGGACCGCTCATTTACCTTTATTACCAAGAAACCCCCGGTGCCCGTACTCTTGAAGAAGGCTTGCAATATCGACTTAGGTTCAGGCGAGCCCAATAAGAACAAGGTTGCAGAGATCCCCTGGTCCGAGTGCCTGAAGATTGCCGAGATTAAACTCGAAGAATCCAATGCTTCAGACCTAGAGGCCTGTGCACGCATGGTTGCAGGTACAGCTCGTTCGATGGGTATCACCGTCAACATGGATGCATAAGGAGGGGTAGAATGGCAAAACACGGTAAGCGTTATCGCAAGGTTGCTGAGCTCGTAGACAAGAGCAAATTTTACGAACCCAGCGAAGCAGTTAAGCTAGTTAAGGCAACTGGCAGCACGAAATTCGACGAGACTGTTGAATTCCACTGCCGCCTCGGCGTCGACTCCAGACATGCTGACCAGCAGGTCAGAGGTGCAGTCGTTCTGCCACATGGTACTGGTAAGTCCATGCGTGTACTAGTCTTCGCCAAGGGAGCCAAGGCTGATGAAGCCAAGGAAGCTGGCGCAGACTTCGTCGGTGCCGACGAGCTCGCTGAGAAAATTCAAAAAGAAAATTGGTTTGACTTTGACGTCATCATCGCTACTCCAGACATGATGGGTGTAGTCGGGCGTCTCGGCCGTATCCTAGGTCCCAAGGGCCTGATGCCGAACCCCAAGAGTGGCACAGTCACCATGGAAGTTGCCAAGGCAGTAGAAGAGGCCAAGGCTGGTAAGATTGAATACCGCCTCGACAAGTCCAATATTATTCACTGCCCAATTGGAAAGTGCTCTTTCACTGAAGAACAGCTATTAGAAAACTTCGATACTCTGATGGATGCTATTGTTAAGGCGCGTCCAGCAGCGGCCAAGGGTCGCTACCTGAGAAACTGCACTATTGCAGCTTCGATGGGCCCAGGTATCAAGGTCAACACTGGCGTTAAGTAGACGCCCTAATAAGTAAATAACCCTGTCGCCAGAGACCGGTGGTACCGCAAGGTAGAATGCTAACGCGCCACCCGAGGCGGAGTATAGATTATCTCTACCCCTCCGTCCTGTGCGTGAGGGGTATTTAAATATCAATAGGAGGAAGTTCAATGCCGAGTCCCAAAATTCTGGCGCAAAAGAAGGCAAGCGTACAGAAGCTGGCTGATGAGCTGAGAGAAGCTCAGTCCATAGTCTTTACTGACTACAAGGGTCTGACCGTCGCTCAGGATACCGAGATGCGTGCAGCATTCCGCAAGGAAGGCGTGCAGTATCGCGTTATCAAGAACAATATCAGCCGCCGTGCCTTGCAAGCCCTAGATGTCGAGACCAGCGACGAGCTAGTCGGTCCAACCGCACTGGCCTTCTCGACCGATGACGTTGTTTTAGCACCACGTCTGGTCAAGGAATTCGTCGACAAGTTTAAGATCAAGATCAAGGGTGGCGTCGTCGAAGGTAAGCTCGCTGAGATGAGCCTGATAGATCAGCTCGCCAGCATCCCAACTCAAGAGACCCTATATGGTCAGTTGGTATCCAGCTTACTCTTCCCGATCACTTCACTAGCTATGACCCTAAACGCGGCCGCCAAGGCTTGCGAGGAGCAGGGTCTAGAGAATCTAGCCGATCTTGCTGCTGGCGTAAGCAAAGAAGAGCCAGCTGCTGAGGAGGCTCCAGCTGCCGAAGCCGCACCCGCAGAGGAAGCAGCACCAGCTGAAGAAGCCCCACAAGAAGAAAGTGCAGAAGCTGCCACAGAAGAGCCCGCAGCCGATGCTGAGTAATCATCTATCTGAAAGGAAATAATTAAAATGTCAGAAAAAATTACCAAGATTATTGAAGAAGTTAAGAGCCTCAGCGTCATCGAGCTGAACGACCTAGTCAAGGCTCTCGAAGACGAATTTGGCGTATCTGCCGCAGCCATGATGGCCGTTGCCCCAGGCGCAGCACCTGCTGCTGGTGGCGAAGAAGAGAAGAGCGAATTCACCGTTATTCTCAAGAGCCCAGGCGGATCCAAGATCCCCGTCATCAAGGCAGTCCAGAAGATCACCGGCCTTGGCCTCAAGGATGCGAAGGCAGTTGTCGACGCAGCACCCAAGGAAGTCAAGGAAAACGTCTCCAAGGAAGAAGCCGAAGAGATCAAGCAAGCTCTGGAAGAAGCTGGCGCCGAAGTCGAACTCAAGTAAGACTGATAAGCGAATTAAAAGAGCCTACCGACTGGTGGGCTCTTTTTTATTCCTTGAATTTGCAATTTAAGAGCAAGAAAAAAGAGAGAGCAGCTGCTCTCTCTTCTACTTTTGCTAAATTAAATAATTAGCGGCGGATCATTCTCAAAACGGCGATTAGAATGATTGAACCGAGTAGAGCGGTCAGGACTGAACCGACACTGAAGCCAGTGAAGCCTGCTGTTGGAGCCTTGATACCATTCATGATTGCACCACCGATGAAGGCGCCGACAATACCGACGACAACGTTCTTAACTAGACCGCCTTCTTCCTTCATGATCATGCCTGCTAACCAACCTGCAACACCACCAACTAATAACCATGCTAAAATTCCCATATATTCCTCCTAAATTTTGTTCCGATAAATCCTAACTGAGGATTCTATGAATCTAAAGTTAAGATTACTGCATAACGCTTATCAAACACTAGTATAGCATAAAATATTTTAATAACTAGTGCTCTGCTGCAATAGCTTCAACTATTGATTCAGCACGGCCGTGGCCCTCTTCATTCA
>JAUNVU010000004.1:81447-84214 GCA_030537525.1 Eubacteriales bacterium | reverse complement strand
GGGGAAAACCAGATGGCATCTGCGCCACTGGCGGCTGCGTTAGGATCACCCCCGCCTACGCGGGGAACACTCACCGCCTTCGGTTTCAGCTACCCACTCTTCAGGATCACCCCCGCCTACGCGGGGAACACACTTGTAACCTTTTACACGCTTGCGCTAGCTTAGGATCACCCCCGCCTACGCGGGGAACACTTTAACTCTGTGATGGCCTGGACTTTGAAGTCGGGATCACCCCCGCCTACGCGGGGAACACTTGATAATCTTAGCACTGTATTCAATTTTGATAGGATCACCCCCGCCTACGCGGGGAACACACTTAAATAATACCAGAACTACAGGGTTTCTATCTTTGACTTTCCTCAATTTTGTTTAGTTTCAAATATAGAATAGCTCTCTAATGAGATTAAATAAATTTTTGTTAATTTAGATAGTTTTTCTATGACAAAAAAAGATATTTATACCATAATATATAAAAAATTAAAATTGACGGATATTTCAAGTGGTTTTAATTGGATGACCCTTAATAATGAGGTATGAAAGTGTTTAAGATATCTAAAGAAACCCAATATTTATGGGCAAAATCAGGATCTAGAGACAGCTATTTCTGGCTGCCCTTAACAATTCATTTAATGGACACAGGTGAAGTTGCAAAACGACTTTGGAGAGATTGGGTTAGTGATGGAGTTAAGCGAAATATTGCACTGAACATTGACATTAAAGATCCCGAGGATGCAATTGACCTAATGGATTTAGCGGAAAGAGTTTTTGTGTTTCTTGGGTTGGCTCATGATTTTGGAAAAGCAACGGCCTCATTTCAATCGCAATGTATTGATAGTTTTGAACCAAATTTACAAAATACAGTTCTTGGGAGATTGAAGGATGCCCATTATTTTACAGATGAATTAAAAAAAGGATCATACACCGGATCTCGTATGAGACACGAGCATGCATCTCAGAATTATTTTCTTAAAAAAGGTTTGGATTCTTCTTTATGTTACGTGCTCGGAGCTCATCACGGAAAAACCGGGGGCGATAGTTCAATTAGAAATTACAAGTACAATCTGAGCAATCCTTTGAAATATCACTTCAATTCAACATGTCAACCCAATTGGGTGAAAGCCGAAGATGAGCTTTTAGAAATGATACTGGATAGATCTGGATTCGATTATTTGCATGAGGTGCCATCGATAGGATCCGTAGCACAGGTCCTGTTTACGGGCCTACTGATTATGGCTGACTGGATTGCTAGCAATGAAAACTATTTCCCATATATTGATGCAGATGAACTTGGAATGGATCTTCTGAATGAGAATAAAATACAGGAGCGTGCAGATCGAGCATGGGCAAAGTTGTCTCTGCCAATGCAATGGTCTATAGATAATTCTATTTTAGACAAGGATTTATTTAAAAAGAGATTTTCAGATGGTTCACGACCTTTTATTCCTCACCCAATGCAGGCTGCTGTTTTAGAATGTGCCAGCAATCTCAGAGAACCAGGTTTAATGATAATAGAGGCTCCGATGGGTCAGGGGAAAACAGAAGCAGCTCTGGTAGCTGCAGAGGTAATGGCTCAGATATCTGGGCGAAACGGAGTCTATTTTGCCTTGCCGACACAAGCCACAAGTGATGCTATATTTTCACGCATTACAAAGTGGATAAGGCGATTAGACAAAGAAAGTCATTCAATTCAACTGATGCATGGAAAATCGCAATTCAATGAGGAGTACCAGAAACTTTTTAGTGGTGTAACGAACGTGGATGAAAATAATGAGAATGAAAGAAGTATAAGTGTACATGAGTGGTTTCAGGGTCGTAAGAAGTCTCTTTTAGCGGATTTTGTAGTAGGAACAATAGATCAGTTGCTTTTAATGGCGCTGAAACAGAAACACGTTATGCTGAGGCACATCGGACTTGCTCAGAAAGTTGTTATTATCGACGAAGTACACGCCTATGATGCATACATGAATCAGTACTTACAGAGAGCCTTGAATTGGCTAGGCTCTTATCGTGTTCCTGTGATAGTGTTATCTGCAACATTACCAACTAAAACCAGACAAGAATTAGTGGAAGCTTATTTAGGGCATGAGCCAGATATTGAATGTGAAGCTACTAACACATGGCGGAATAGCATGTCATACCCTCTGGTAACCTATACCGATCAAGATAATGTTAAAACAATAGAACCTGATAAAAGTGGATCAATAAAAAAAGTAAAAATAGAAGGTTTACCCACTGATAATCTACCTAGGTTATTAAAAACGGAAATGTGCAGAGAAGGATGTTTTGGCGTTTTTGTTAATACGGTGGCAAAAGCCCAGGATATTGCCCATAGGCTTTATCAATTATTCCCAGAAGATGAAGTAATGCTTTTGCATTCTGGTTTTTTAGCTCCAGATAGAGCGCAGAAAGAAAAGGAACTTCTCAGTAAATTAGGTAAACCAGGGAGTGAAACTGAACGACCTAAACGTCTCATTGTAGTTGGTACGCAGGTGATGGAACAGTCCCTAGATATTGATTTTGATCTAATTGTCACAGAGCTATGTCCAATAGACTTACTGATTCAAAGAGTGGGCAGACTTCACAGGCATGATCGCGCTCGTCCAAAGAAACTAGAAGACCCTAGGTGTTATATTCTTGATTTGAATGGTGATTTAGATGAGGGGAGCGAGGCAGTGTATGGAGCCTATCTATTATTGAAGACAAAGATATTCTTACCAGAGATATTGACGCTTCCTGACGATATTTCACCTTTGGTTCAGAGCGTTTA
>JAUNVU010000004.1:74181-81437 GCA_030537525.1 Eubacteriales bacterium | reverse complement strand
CGCACAAATAGATCCAGATAATGTTGATGAACACTATTTAAAAGAAAGAACGATGCATGAACAGGTCATTAAAAACAAAAAGTGTCGTGCTAAAACATACCGGCTCAATAAGCCATGGAGTACAGACGATTTATTTGAGTACGTTGATTGGCTAAATAACGATTATTCAGATGCAGAAGGGGAGCCTGCAGTGAGGGATAGTTATGACTCTGTTGAAGTCCTATTCTTAACTAAACATCAAGACGGGCGATATTCGATGATTTCCAAAGAAGGAAGACTGAAAGGGCATTTTACAAATGAAGAGGCTATGAGTCTTGGAAAAGAAATAGCAAGAGAGCGTATTCGTCTGCCAGGGAAATTGAGTAGACCTGGTTGTGTCGACAATACAATAAGTTATTTGGAACGTAAAACAATTGCAGAATTCCCTCAAATTGAGAATTTTCCTTGGCTTAAAGGCGAACTATTTTTAGTTTTAGATGAAAAAGGAAAAACAGAGATAGACTTATCAAAAGAAAACTATTATGATAAAGTAAATTTGAGTTATGATTATCTGTATGGATTGATCTACGAGAAAGGATGTGAAGATGGATAAGAAAGAATTTAACCTACTGAAAGAACCATGGATACGCGTTCTTACTTTGGATGGGCACGAGAAACTATGCTCTTTGATAGAGGTGTTTGAGGAGGGAGTTTTTCTTAAAGAACTTTCTGGAGAATTACCAACTCAAAATTTTGCCATCTACAGATTGTTACTCGCCATACTACATGCGGCTTTTGGCAAACGAGAAGATGGCATGTATCCATCGTTGGACGATGGATCACACATTGAGCTTAGTGCGGAAGATCTATTATTGCGCTGGAAAACTATTTGGAATAATAAATCTTTTCCTGAATATCTCTTTGAGTATTTAGATGAAAATGAGGACAGGTTTTGGTTATTTCATCCAGAAAGACCATTCTTCCAAGTTTCAAAAATGCCAGTTGCGACATCTTATGATGCTGCAAAGTTGAACGGAGAACTCTCAGAGAGCGCTAATAAAATTCGTCTGTTCCCACTTAGAACAGGCAAAGAAAAACAACAGATGACTTACGCAGAAGCTGCGCGTTGGTTACTTCATGTTAATGCTTTTGATGATACCTCAGCGAAGCCACGGGGAACACGAGAGGGTAAATTACCTAGTCCTGGAGCGGGTTGGCTTGGGCGTCTGGGACTCATCATTGCGGAAGGAGATAATTTATTTGAGACGCTATTACTTAATTGGGTGTTACTTACAGAAGACAAGGATCTTTGGGGTGTAGAGAGGCCGACTTGGCAGGCAGATGAGGCAAGAACAGAAGAGCGTGTATACGTTAATGTACCAGATAATCAATCTGAGTTACTGACTCTTCAATCTCGACGACTACTGCTCCAAAGAGAAGGAACTTATGTCACAGGGTATTTACTTTTAGGGGGAGACATCTTGGATCCTGAGCAAGAGGTTGGTGTGGAACAGATGACTATTTGGAGGAAACGGGAGAAAGTCAAGGAGGGAGAGCGTCTGAACACACCGCGTAGACATAATCCAGAACGTCAGCTCTGGAGAGATATAGATTCATTGCTCTTGGCAAGTGAAGATTCCGATAAGAAAAGTCGTATTCCTGGCGTTGTGTCCTGGTTGAGTTTTCTTATGAGAAAAAACATCTTGAAGGATGCGCCTCTTATCTTAAAAACTGCCTCTATACAGTATGGTGATAAGGACTTTTTTGCAGCAGATGTATTCGAAGATAAAGTGATTTTTGCAAGGAGTTTGATTAGAGAAGAATCTGAGGCGAAAAGGGATGCGGTCATAGAGCTCATTTCCTGGACCGATGATCTAGTAAAGACTCTGGGATCGCTCGCTAGACAGATTAATTTTGCTGAAGGAGGTGATTTAAAGAGCGCGAATGCTGCAGCGGCTGAAGCGAGGAGACAAGGCTATTTTGTGCTGGACATCCCCTTTAGGCACTGGCTTAGCACTTTCAACACAGAAAAAGTACTTGAAGAAAGGGAGAGTTGGCAGAAAACAGCAACTAACATCATTCGCAAACAGGGCGAAGCCTTGGTACACAAAGCAAGCTATAAGGCAATTAAAGGTCGAACTGTTGAAGATAAAAGCTATTCTTCAGCACAAGCTTTTAATTACTTTTTAGCCATGATTAAAAGAAAAGGAGCGGTATGAAAACTAACAACGTGATAAAAGTTAGGAATTACATCGCTAGAAAGATTGAAAGCCTACAAGCGATGGAGAACGAAAGCGCCGTTCGGGCAACGTTAGCTCATTTGAGAAGAGGTGTCGGTAAACCGCCAGGTGCGTTGCCTGAACTATGGGAAATATTTTTTGATGGCTTCCCCGAAGAATTAGAAGGGCGGGGAGGAATTGCCTCTCGAGCTGAGACCGCTATCCATATTAGTCTTTGCCTCTTTGCTTCTCATCAGCAGGGTAAAGATATTTGTACAGATTGTGTTCATCAAAAAGATATTGGATTTGGTCAGGCAGTGGCTCGCATGGTCGAAAATAAAGATGAACTGGAGAGAGTTAAAAGACGCTTTGATGCTGTAGTTACAGCAGGATCTGTAAATGAATTTGCTAAGCACGCGCAAGGCCTTATTAAACAACTAAGAGCAAAAGGGATAACCCTTGATTATGGACAATTAGCAGCGGATATTTACCGCTACGGAAATGCTGCTTCAAGAGACTCAGTTCGCTTGAATTGGGGACGCAATTTTTACTATCAATTACATCAAAATTTTAATAAAAAAACGGAGGAAGAAGATAATGAGTAAAAAAGTATTTGTCGACATTCACGTCCTACAAACAGTACCACCAAGCTGCATCAACAGAGATGATACAGGAAGTCCCAAAACGGCTATCTATGGAGGTGTTAATCGTGCTCGGGTCTCATCTCAGGCATGGAAACGCGCGATTAGAATGTATTTTAATGATGTTGAGGAAGGCAGAAATCAGGGAATTAGAACTAAAAGTATTGTCGCCTTGGTAGCAGATGAAATTGCAAAGCTGAATACTGAAATTAGCGAAGATCAAGCTGTTGAAATGGCCATAAAGGCTTTAAAAGATGTTGGGCTAAAAATTAAATCTGCAGAAAAAGGCACGGACTCCTTATTCTTCATGAGTACAGCTCAGGCAAAAGCCTTGGCAACAATAGTTACGGAGAACCCTGATGCACAGAATAAAAGTATATCGAAAGAAACTAAAGAGCTCATGAAGGAAGCATTAACGGAACATCCCAGTCCAGATATTGCCCTGTTCGGTCGTATGGTTGCCGACGATCCTTCACTTAATACAGATGCTTCAGCTCAAGTAGCCCATGCAATTTCTGTAAATGCTGTAGAAAATGAATTTGATTTCTTCACAGCGGTTGATGATTGCTCGCCAGAAGATAATGCTGGAGCTGGTCATTTAGGTACTGTTGAGTATAATTCCTCGACGCTCTACCGGTACGCTACAGTAGCATTCCATGAGCTATCAAAACATCTGAAAGAGCAGTCACCAGAAGCACTAATTAAGTTTTTAGAGGGTTTTGTTACGAGCATGCCGACTGGCAAGCAAAACACCTTTGCCAATCGTACATTGCCATCCTATTTGATGGTGTGTTTAAGAGAAGATCAACCAATAAACATGGTAGGCGCATTTGAAGCTCCTGTCTATCCTTCAGAGCGTGGTGTTCTAGAGCCTGCCGCAGAGCGTTTTGTGAATCACGTGAAATCTGTATATGAGAATTTTGCAGAAAATCCCAATAGGTGCTTAGTTGTCGGTGAGGAGTTAAAAGATCTTGGAGAAAAATTAAATTTCGAGAAATTAAAAGAACAACTAGCTGAAGATCTCAAATCCTACACAGTTTAGGAGTGCTTATGGATACATTACTGTTACGCTTGGCTGCCCCGATGCAATCCTGGGGCAGCAATGCGAAATTTGATAAGAGGGGAACAGAACGAGAACCGACTAAAAGTGGTGTTATCGGAATGTTAGCTGCAGCCTTGGGTTGGACGCGCGACCATGATCTTTCAACTTTAAGTGAATGCTTACGCTTCGGAGTTAGAGTAGATCGCGAAGGTAAACTTTTGACGGATCTACAAATAGCAAAAAGTGCAAAGAATAAGTTTCCCACCTATCGTGAGTATCTCGGTGATGAGAGCAAAGTAGACGCCACATATTTAACGTATCGAGATTATCTTTGCGATGCAATATTCTTAGTCGGTCTTGAAGGTAGTTATGAACTTTTAGAGAAGCTAAAAATGGCTCTTGAAAATCCTGTCTTTCCATTATATTTGGGCAGACGTTCTTGTCCACCTGAAGGTCGTCTAGTATTAGAAATTGCGCGCAACAAGGATTTGGAAACGGCCTTGGAAGATAAGCCCTGTTTGGATTTGACAGAACACAGGCAGGGTCTGGGTTCGTACCGTATATTAGTCGAACAACACAGTCTGACACCAGAAGCCTATATTCAGCGTGATCAGCCAATTTCATTCCATCCAGAACGTAGAGTGTATGGAGCTCGACTGGTGGTGGAGAGTATTTTGGATAATGCAAACATGGTTTCTTTAGAAGATTTTAAGACGGAAAATGACTTTTACGATGTAGTGGAAACGTATGATGAAAGGAGATAATGAAGCGATGTATTTAACTAGAGTTTTATTGGATGCAAGAAGCAAAGAGACCGCAAAGGGAATCTTACGTCCCAATCATTTTCATGCAAATCTAGAAGATTGTTTTCCTGGTGAACGAAAACGTAGACTTTGGCGCATTGACAGCTATGGAGGGGAACTTTATCTTCTAGTGGTCAGTCAGGATAAAACTTCATTAGACAGCTTCACTAAACGTTTTAGTCCAAATGAAGGAAGTTCAGTCTACCAAAGCAAAGATTACAAACCATTTTTACAGAGTTTAAGAAATGATATGGTTTGTCGTTTTCGCTTAGTGGCAAATCCCGTACATTCAGTTGCAGAAGAAGGTGACTATGGAAAACGTGGGAAAGTGAAAGCTCATGTGACTCCTCAGCACCAGAAGGCTTGGTTGCTAAAACGTCAAGAACGGATGGGTGTAATAATTGATGAAGAAAGTCTTGAGATTACATCGGATAGAAAACTGCGCTTCAAAAATAGAAACCAAATGATATCGTTACTTCAAGTTGGGTTTGAGGGCTTACTAACAGTTAAGGATGAGCAAAAATTAAAAGAAGCCTTGATTAATGGTGTGGGAAGGGGTAAGGCCTTCGGTTGTGGATTACTCACTGTTATGACAGTAAGAGATAATGAGTTATAAGGTAGAACTTCACGAATTGCCGCAGATCAAGAGCCGCTTGACTTTCTTGTATGTAGAGCGGTCGAAAATTCATCGCCAGGATGGAGCCGTTACAATACGAGATGATGAGGGTATGGCTTTTGTTCCTGCGGCAATGCTTTCGGTTTTGATTTTAGGACCTGGAACGAATATTTCTCATAGAGCTATAGAATTAATCGCTGAGGTTGGAGCCTCAGTATTATGGCTCGGAGAACAGGGAGTTAGATTTTATGCTGGTGGTAAACCTATGTCACATTCATCTCGGCTTCTAGAGAGACAAGCTAAATTAGTATCTAATTCGCGTTCCCGTTTATCCGTAGCTAGACAGATGTATCAGATGCGCTTTCCTGATGAAGATGTCAGCAAGTTGACTATGCAACAATTGAGAGGAAAGGAGGGTGCTAGAGTACGGCGAATCTACCGAGAAAATTCTGAGAGAACAGGTGTTCCTTGGGATAAAAGAGAGTATGATTCGCAAAATTTTGAAGATGGAAATGCTATAAATCAAGCGCTTTCTGCAGCTCATGCCTGTCTTTATGGTGTTTGTTACGCTGCTATTGAGGCTTTGGGATGTTCTCCAGGACTGGGCTTTGTCCATACGGGAAATATTAGATCCTTTGTCTACGATATGGCCGATCTATATAAGGCCGAGATAACTATACCAGTAGCCTTCGATGTTGCGGCTGAGGAAGTTGAAGATATCGGTTCTGTTGTGCGCAGAAGAGTAAGGGATGTATTTCATGAAGTTAAGATTTTGCCGAGAATAACTAAAGATATCCTAACCCTTCTACAACTTGATGAAGAGAAAGAGTCAGAACGCGAAATTAGTGAATTGTTTTTATGGGATAAGGATTCTATTCTACCAACAGGTGTGCAGTACAATACTTATTCCACTGAAGCCGTGTGGCTTGAAGAAGAGTATTAGCAGATGGTTGTGGTCACGTTACATAATTGTCCTCCGAAGTTAAGAGGGGAGTTAACTCTGTGGCTCCAAGAAATTGATACAGGAGTTTATGTTGGTCATGTATCTGGTCGAATTAGAGACAAGATATGGGAGCGAATTTGCAAAACCATAAAAAATGGCACGGCTACAATGATATATAAAACTCGATGCGAACAGCGATTTGAGTATCGTTTGCATAATAGTAAATCCAGTGTCAAGGACTTTGATGGACTCAAATTGTTCTACAAGCCAGAGGTAAAAAATAAAAATCTAGATGCTGTCTATGTTAGCAAGCAAGGAGCAAGACGGAAAGCACGTCATATCCAAAAAGCTAGACAAAGAAAAATAACTGATATAGAAGAGCACTACATTATAGTTGACCTTGAGACCACAGGTCTTTCTCCAACGAATGATACAGTGATTGAAGTTGGCTTGATTGAGGTAGAAGACGGTAAAAACGTAAACGAATGGAGTGCTATTTTGAAATCGAATACTGAGATACCAGCTGAAATTCAAAAGATGACTGGAATAACAAAAGAAATAGTAGATAAGGAAGGAATAGAGATAAATGAAGCTGTAAAAGGGATTAAAGAATTCATAAGAGACCTGCCTCTTGTGGGGCACAATATTAGCTTTGATATATCTTTTCTGAGAATTCTTTTTTTGGATGCAAATCTTAGACCACCTACAAATAGGCAAATTGATACTGTAAAGCTGGCTAAAGATATATTAAAAGAAATGAGAACATACAAGCTAAAAGATCTGGCGGATAAACTGGAATTAAAATTCAGGCCAAATCATAGAGCTTTGGATGATGCCAGGGCGGTGGGAGATTTATATGTAAAACTAAATGAAATTGCAGAGGCTGAATTTTAAAGAGCTTGATTTAACAATGTTAGACAAGTGTGTTCCCCGCGTATGCGGGGGTGATCCTTGCGGGCGCTCCTGGAAAGCGGGCAAGCAATAGTGTTCCCCGCGTATGCGGGGGTGATCCC
>JAUNVU010000004.1:0-74081 GCA_030537525.1 Eubacteriales bacterium | reverse complement strand
CGCTCCTGGAAAGCGGGCAAGCAATAGTGTTCCCCGCGTATGCGGGGGTGATCCCAGTTGTGGCGAGAGAAAATGTTCGAATCGCTGGTGTTCCCCGCGTATGCGGGGGTGATCCTAACCCAGACAACATTTTTACTGTAGGGCAGCTGTGTTCCCCGCGTATGCGGGGGTGATCCTAATCCCGACATTCTTGAGCTGCATCTAAAAGAGTGTTCCCCGCGTATGCGGGGGGTGATCCTCCAGGGTCTGCCGAGTGCATCAGTAGCGATAAGTGTTCCCCGCGTATGCGGGGGTGATCCCGGGGCTTACAGCGGCTAAAAGAGTTTAAAAGAGTGTTCCCCGCGTATGCGGGGGTGATCCCTATATTAAGTCCTTATATAGCGTGATGCTGTCGTGTTCCCCGCGTATGCGGGGGTGATCCCAATATGCTCAAAAGGCTGACGGTCATCTTCAAGTGTTCCCCGCGTATGCGGGGGTGATCCACATCTTGCTACTAGGCGCTGGCCTAGACGATCGTGTTCCCCGCGTATGCGGGGGTGATCCTTGGCGCTCTGGGTGTGATGATGTTGCAAAAGCGTGTTCCCCGCGTATGCGGGGGTGATCCTACTTACTTGTTTTGGCTGAAACATAGGCTTTAGTGTTCCCCGCGTATGCGGGGGTGATCCCCGTAACGGCTGAAGAGTACGAGCCGATTGCTCGTGTTCCCCGCGTATGCGGGGGGGTGATCCTCTCTGCTGCTGTGATGGTGCGCCCTGCGATTTGTGTTCCCCGCGTATGCGGGGGTGATCCCGCTTGTGCTTGGCTACTAGGCAAACGGCCGGAGTGTTCCCCGCGTATGCGGGGGTGATCCTAAGTCACTTAGAGCTTCTTCGTCATAATCATTGTGTTCCCCGCGTATGCGGGGGTGATCCTTATTTCAGCTGACTTCTTCGAAGCCCTTTGAAGTGTTCCCCGCGTATGCGGGGGTGATCCTTAATTGCTGCGTACTTGTGATATCAGCTTGACGTGTTCCCCGCGTATGCGGGGGTGATCCCCTGATGCTTGGCTCATGGTCTGGACACGCCAAGTGTTCCCCGCGTATGCGGGGGTGATCCTGGCTGCGACTAAGGTCGTTTTGTCTGTGGTCGGTGTTCCCCGCGTATGCGGGGGTGATCCTTTTCGCCCTTTGTTAGCCTGTGTTTTTCAAAAGTGTTCCCCGCGTATGCGGGGGTGATCCCTCTGAACTCATGCCCTCTGACCCGACCCGATTGTGTTCCCCGCGTATGCGGGGGTGATCCCCACCCAAGTTGGCGTAAATTCTCTGATAACTCGTGTTCCCCGCGTATGCGGGGGTGATCCCTTAGCGCGCCACTTTCAACGGCAGCGAGCATAGTGTTCCCCGCGTATGCTGGGGTGATCCCCCTCGAAACGAAGTCCATAGGAGGAAAAAGAAGTGTTCCCCGCGTACGCGAGGATTATCCCGTAGTCGAGTCCTCTCAACTAATGTGGTTATCATGTGCTTTGGTATGCAAGAGTAATCCTAAAACTATCTCTTTTGTAGAGTCTTGATCTAAGGTTTGTGTGACCGCATTCCCGCTTGGTCAAACTTAGTTCGGCGTTGACAGTTTGAGACTCCTAAAATTTAGCCCAAATATCTCTTTTCATATTGCTATGCATTAATCACCTCAAATAGTGACAGTACAATGTAAAATAGTTCTGATTTCTTGTTTACACTCAATCGCTTTATAAAAAACGAAGGAAATAACCATGTCAGAGAGAAAATCTACTTACAATCCCGAAGCTGATCGCAGATGGAGATAGAATAACTCCGAGCGTGCACGCTATTTAACGGACAGGACTTCTGCTCGGAGATTCGTTTCTAGGCGATCTACTTTAGAGGATTTAGACGAGATGGAAGAACTAATTGTCAAAAGAAGAGAAGAATTGAAAAATTCTGTTCGTGAATGATCGCTGATAGCACACCAATTCTGGATGTCTATAGTTCATCAGTTATTATAAAGATATAATTGCTCTAACTTGAGCAAGACGCCATTGTCTGGCACCAGACGGACAAGTGCTTTCAGAACCATTTCAAGCGGATACGCTAGGCAGACCGACTTGATGCTAATCCACAGCAAAACTTGCTCACCAAAGGCACATCAACCCACTCCAAGCAAAGGAGCGTTCGCAATTAGACAGATGAAAATACACCATAAAAACATCATTCTCCGCGACATGGTCGAAGGAGACATCGAAGACGACATTCGCTGGCAGACAAGTGAGACTGAGTGGCAACTTTGGGATGAGCCTTGGGAGCTCCCCAACACCGCAGCCGACTCCGCACCCGCAGCCGCAACCGCACCCGCATCCCGGCCCGACACCGAGGACCTGCGTCGAAGAGCCCTCGCAGAATTCGCTCTAATCGAACAACTGCGAAAAGAAGACGACTTCCGCTGGACCCTCGAGATCGATTACGAAGACGGCACTCACATCGGCTCCGTCGATTCCTACTATATCGACCAGGAATTCAATAAAGTGCGCCAAAAAGATGCTCAGGCAAAAGCCCCGCTCTTTTATGCTCTAGGCATTGCGATATACGAACCGGCTTTTTGGGGGAGAGGTCTCGGCACCCAGGCACTTGAGGCATATATTCAGCATCATTTCGAGCACCATCACGATCCGCTCTTCTTACAAACCTGGTCAGGAAATCATAGAATGCTACGTTGCGCAGAGAAAATGGGATTTTATCTTGTGGAGCGAAGAGCTGGTGTAAGAGAGGTGCGCGGGGAGCTCTATGACGCTCTAACATTTCGCCTCGATCTAAAATCCAAGTCTTAACCGCTAATCGCCAAGCTTGTACGGCCATGATTTGCCTTCAGAATCAGGACCAATCGTGTTGATTCGGCCCACCAAAGCTCGATCTAAAATTCCCGGTTAGACCTCCAGGCTCAGATCACGGTAATCACTAGGCCGAAGTCCCGTGACTTTCTTGAAGATAGTGGCGAAATAGGCAGGAGAGGAGAAACCACAGCGGTTGGCAATCTCCTCTATAGAGGCAGTAGTGCCGAGCAGCAATCGCTCGGCTTGTTTGACACGCTCGTTTCTCACGAAGAAAGTGAGGTTTTGGCCAGTTACTTCCTTGAATAAAGTTGAGAAGTAGCTGCGATTCAAGTAGACCTGTTCAGACACAGCCTTTAGTGAGAGGTCTTTGTCGAGGTTTTCTCGAATGTAGTGAACAGCGTCTAAGACGGCATGATTCTGCTCATCTCTTAGACGAGTCGCCGCTGCTGCATAGTTTTGAAGTATTGCTTGTCCGACCTTTAAGAAGTCGTTCCAGTAATAGACCTTATGTAATTTAATGCCATTGTCGTAGCAGATTTCGTGTAGTGAAATATCAAAGCTACTGAGAAAATAATGATAATGAGCTTGGTTCATTGCATTGAGGAAGACTCGATAATAGCGAGTGACATTACGCTGCTTTAAGAAACCTGCTTGCGTACGCATGCGCAGGAAGGCTTCTTTTGTCGAGCCTTGCAAGGTGAGGAGACAAATGTCCTGAAAGTGATACATCCTCTCATCTGCCCCAATTGGGCAGCTATTGTGTTCTTGATTATTTTCGTTTTCTCTATACACAGTTTCTCTGCTCATAGTTCTTAGCTTAATTTTGTACGTTTAGATCATTTAAATGAACAAAAGTATTTTAACACAGTGCGTTTTGAAAATAGCGTACAAAACGAAAACCTTCACAAACAGACTGAAAACTGCAAATAGTTGCCCTATGCTAACCTTAAATTTGTTCAAGAATTTCGGGCTGCGGCCCGGAGCAGGAGCAGGAGAAGGGGGAATCGCTCGTGAAAAAAATAGCTATATACGGAAAAGGTGGGATAGGCAAGTCAACGACTTCGTCTAATCTCAGTGCGGCTCTAGCTGCGCTAGGCTATTCCGTAATGCAAATCGGCTGTGATCCGAAGGCAGATTCAACGAAGAACTTGATGCACGGCAAGCAGATCCCTACTGTCCTTGATCAGATTGTGACAAGAGGCAGAGAGTTGGCGCTTGACGACTTAGTTTTTCCTAGTCCAACGGGAGTTTACTGCGTTGAAGCCGGCGGTCCGGCGCCTGGTGTCGGTTGCGCTGGTCGCGGTATCATCTCAGCCTTTGAGAAGCTTGAGGAGCTGAAGGCTTATGAAGTCTATAAGCCTGATGTCATCATCTACGATGTCTTGGGTGACGTTGTCTGTGGAGGCTTCGCAATGCCAATCCGTGGCGGATATGCGCGCGAAGTCTACATTGTCTCCTCTGGAGAAATGATGTCTCTTTATGCGGCTCACAATATTTCACGTGCGATTTCAAACTTCAAGAAGCGCGGCTACGCTCGTCTGAGCGGGCTGATCTTGAACTCAAAAAATATTGAGAACGAGGAGCAATTGGTTCGCCAGGCGCTCCCCGAAATCGGTACTGAAATCGTCCAAATCGTACCGCGCTCGCCAGAAATCCAAGCGGCGGAAGCAAAGGGGATGACGGTTTTCGAGGCTTTTGCCAATGGTGAATCGAAAATGCGTGAAATCTACACTGAGCTGGCCAAGAAGATAATGGCGGATGCAGTGGATGTGGATGATTAATACAAGATAAACCTACAAAGGAAGGTAAGAAGATGCGAAAGATACTTGCAATCATGCTGGCGATGCTCCTATTGATGGGACTCGTGGCATGCGAAACACAAACTAAGACTGATAAGTCTACCGAGGCTGAAGTCACTGATGTTCCACAAGCTTCAGAAGAGGAAAAAGCCGAGGCTAACGATGCTGAAGAAGTCAAGGAAGACGAAGCAGCTAAAGAAGATGAAGCGGCCAAGGAAGACGAAGAGTCTAAAGAAGGTGGGCAGGCTGAAAAGCCCGCTGGCAAGCCAGAGGGTATGCCTGAAGGTGAGCCATTTGATGCTACTGCAATGGACACCATGGACATCACCATCAATTACGAGAGAGACCCCGCAGCTCCATTCAAGATGAGCTATCCTGAGTCCATAGCCGAACTTTACGGAGAGGCTCCTGAATTTGACCATTATCCTGAAAAGATTATTGTCCTTTCAACCTCGACCCTCTACTTGTTGAGCAAGCTCGATGTCGAGCCAATTGCAGTTTCTCGTACGGTGAAGAACTCTCGCGCCTTTGAAGCCTATGGTGAACTGCCCCACATCGACTCGGGTATGAATACTGTTGACACAGAGACCATCGTCAGCATGGAACCAGATCTCGTAATTATGAGCGGTGGTATGCGCGAGAAGTTTGGTCATCTCCTAGAAGAGCTGAATATTCCTGTCTTCTACACCAGCGAAGGTCCAGTCGTAAGCTACGAGCAGAACAAGGCAGAAACCTTCAATCTCGCTCGTATCTTCGGCGGTGAACTGGCGGAGCGAGAGGTTCGAAAAATCTACGAAGATCTCGAAAACAAGGCTAAGGAATTCAGCGAAAAGCATGAGCAGAAGACAGCAATGATTCTCTTCGGTATGGATTCCAGCATGCAGGCCTCATCGAAGTCCTTCTTCGGTGGCATCCTGTCCATGCTGCCATTCCAGAATCTGACAGACCTAGCAGATGAAGAGATCCGAGTCGCTCCAATTTCAATGGAGAACGTAATCAAGAGCAATCCTGAGTATCTCTTCTTAATTGCTCCTCCAATGGGCTATGACCCCGTGGCCCTCCAAGCTATTTTCATGGGCGGAGTACAGAAGGATCCGCAGCTATGGGCCAATGTTGACGCCGTTCAAAATGGCAATGTCATTGCACTCTCAGGCAACTATACGACCTCTAAGGGTCTGGAAGTTGTTCAGGATCTGAATAATCTCATCGATCTCTTAGTTGAGAAGATGGCTGAATAAATGAAAAGTTCTCGTGTTTCTTTACTGAGAAGCTTGGGAGTACAAGTCATTTTACTACTTGTGCTGTGCCTAATAGCGCTGCTCTCCTTGACGGTGGGCAGCGCTGGCTACAGCCTTGCCGAAATTCTCGATGCTCTTTTCAGAGATGGCTCTCAGACTGTTCGCGACATTTTACTCCACTTGAGATTTCCGAGAATCATTGTGGCAATGGTGGTGGGAGCATGTCTTGCGACAGCTGGTGCGCTCTTACAAGCAGTTATGCGCAATCCCCTGGCAGATCCAGGAATTATCGGGGTCTCGGCGGGTGCTGGAACAGCCGCCACAACAATCCTATTGCTGTTTCCAAATGCCGCTCGCGTTGTTCCGATGGCGGCATTTATAGGTGCTATGGTCACCTGTGTCCTGATCTATATTTTGGCCTATGACGGAGGAATTTCTCCGCTGAGAATAGTCCTTGCTGGTGTGGCTATCAATACTGTACTTGGTGGCTATAACGCCATGTTGCGCCTCCTGTATTCAGACAGCCTGTCATCGGTCATGGCCTTTATGAATGGTAGCTTGGCGGCAAAATCCTGGTCGCATGTGAAATTGATCTTGGCCTATGGAATCGTCGGCCTAGTCTTGAGCTTCTTGACCGTGCGGGGTGCTAATGCCCTGCAATTAGGTGATGAAATGGCTTGTAATCTAGGTTTTAATGTTTCTTTAACAAGAATTCTCCTGTCTGCTCTAGCCGCATATCTGGCTGCATCAACGGTTGCCGTAGTCGGTATGATCGGTTTTATTGGCTTAGTTGTACCTCATATCAGCCGCATGTTCGTCGGTTCGGATTATCGACGTCTATTGCCAACTAGCATGTTGCTCGGAGCAGTTGTCGCCCTCGGTGGTGATACCTTAGGTCGAGTTCTCATCAAGGGATTGGAACTGCCACTCGGTATTATCATGGCGGTTCTAGGAGGTCCGTTCTTCCTCTACATGCTGCGCCGCAAGGGCAAAGTTAGGAGGGCTTAATGGATATTAAAGTCAGAAATCTCTCAATTGCCTATGGCAAGCACACAGTCGTCAAAGATTTTGACTGCGACATACGCGAGGGCGAAATCTTGACGATTATTGGGCCGAACGGCTCGGGTAAGTCGACAATCTTGAAAGCCGTCACTGGGCTTTTGCCCTATCAGAAGGGGACAGTGCATCTCTATGGCAAGGATTTGAAAGAGTGGAAGAGCAAGGAAGTATCCCAAAAAATTGCAGTATTGCCGCAAATTCATCAAGCTCCAGGTGATTTCACTGTTGAGGAATTGATTTCTTACGGGCGCATGCCGCATCAGAGCTGGTTTCGTACGGATTCAGACGATGATAGGGAGATTGTGCGCTGGGCCATGGTGACGACGGGTGTGGAGCGTTTTGCAAAGCGTAAAATTCATCAATTGTCGGGTGGCGAATTACAGAGGGTCTGGCTCGCTTGCACGTTGGCGCAGAAGCCACGGATTTTATTCTTAGATGAGCCGACAACATACCTTGATATTGCACACCAATTGGAGATTATGGAACTAGTTCGTGAGCTCTGCGAGAAGGAAGGGATTGGCATTGTCATGGTCCTCCACGATCTGGGACAGGCGCTGGATATCAGCAATCGCATTATCGTGATTCAGGACGGGAAGAAGTACAGCGAGGGTTATGCTGAAGACGTCATCAATTGTCAGATGCTGTGGGATGTCTACGCCGTGAACGGCGACTTGGTTTCAGTTGACAGCCGGCCACGTCCCCTGATCTCGTATCGTTTTGGCCAGGTCTTGAAAGAAGCAAGGCAGTTCGCCTGTTCGCAAACTGGCGCGAATGTGAGCGGAGAGATAATCCAAAGTATAGAAAGTGATGAATAAGAGGAGTTCGATTTTGAGAGAGAATTTAGGAGATAAATATTTGGCAAAAGCCAGGCGTCTGTCAGAGGTCAATGAGATTTATGAGGTGACCTCCCTGTCAGAGGCACTCTTTCCAGGAAGCCATTGCCCACTTTTCGGCGCACTGCTGGCAATCCGTCAAATCAAGGGGGCGGCAGTGCTCATCGTAGGTAGTGACGAGTGCACCTATTATGCAAAAATCATGGCCATGCAGTCCAAGGAATTTGGTGAGCAGGCGGAATTTTGCTATTCCCTAGTCTTAGAGGAGCAGGATGTGTCATTTGGCTGTCAAGAGAAATTGACAAAGGCCGTCAAGGAAATCCACAGTAGCAGCCATTTTGAGGTTATTTTTGTCGTGACTACTTGCCTAGTGGAACTAATTGGAGACGATTTGGAAAGTGTCTGCTGGCAGTTGGAAGATGAGCTAAATATTGACTTGCCCCTGGTGCACACGGAGCATTTTAAATGTGAAAATCACCTGCCAGGTCTTGAGCGCGTGCTAGAGAGTTGTGCTCAGTTGATGCGTGAGCCTGAGTCACCTATGCAGTCGACAGGGAAGCGAATCAATCTGCTCGGCCATAGGCATGGGGACTTTGACAGCTCTGAGTTGGCCGAGTTTCTGAGGCGAGCTGGGATAGATACGCACTTGGTGCTGCCCTCTGAGGCGACTATAGCCCAGCTGCGAGATGCCGCACAGGTGGAGATGAACTTGGTGACTGATGTGATCGGGTTACCTTTGGCCAAGGCCATGAAAACTAAATTTGATATCCCCTATCTTTATTTTGACCGCTTTGTGACACCAGAAACTATAGCAGAGACCTATGACAAATTACTGGATCGGCTGGTGACGGGTGCGGACGAAGGGTTGAGGGCTGAACTAGAAAAGTGGCTTGTCCAGCGTCTCGCAGAGGTGAAAGAGAAGGAGTCAAGGCTTCGCGAGAAGCTTGTAGGAACTAGTTTTATATACGGGAACACCCCGCTTTTGCCATTAGAGTTTATAGCCTATTTGACGGAGCTCGGTCTGTTGCCGAAATTAGTGCAGCTTTCGCGTTTCTCAGACGAGGATCTGATATATAAAGAACGTATTTTGAAGAAGGCGGATCCCTATGTCACGAAGAACGCCAATATTGCACCGCTGCAGTCCATATACGATATTTTACAGCCGAGTTTCTACTTCGGTCATGAGTTTGCTGCTCGTCTACGACAAAAGGGCATCATTTTGATGGCGATGGATAGGCTCGGTAAGTTCTATGGCTATCAATTGACGGAAAATCTCTTAGATTATTTGACTGAGGGGCTTGAGGCCAGGGCGAAGTTGTTGGCTGAGCAAGAGAGCGCAGGGGCTATGGACGGTGAAGTCATGATGGCTGCAATGGCTGGCATGGGCCATCCAAGTGGTCAAGCCAGCGGACATCCTGGAGCTATGCCGCAGGCGAAGAAGCCAGCGGGGCACCCTGGTGGACATCCCGGAGGATATCCAGGTAGAAGCCCTCACGGTATGGAAATAAAAGAGTCAAAAGAATTGACTGGCGTCCGCCTTGCAAGTGTTCGCAGTAAGAAGGAGGACTAAGATGCACGCATTAACACGCTTATTACCTCATCCCGGCGATCGGATGGGCTGCCTCTGGAATCTGCTAGCTCTTAAAGATAGCTACGTAATAGAGTACGGTCCAGCTGGTACAACACACTTCGGTATCGGCCCTATGGGTGCCCTTGATCTTGAACCACGAGGCCGCTACTTCGTCACCCACATGGACGAGTCTGATGTCGTCATGGGTGATAGTTCACGGCTAGAACGCGCCGTCATTGAAATAGATCGAGATCATTCAGCAGAGCACATATTCATTGTTGGCTCTAGCATTGCCGCCACGATAGGTACAGACCTAGAAGGAATCGTTTTCTATTTACAAGATCAGGTTGATGCGAAATTACATATCTTTGACAGTGGCGGTTTCAAGGGTGATCTATATCGCGGTATGAAAGACGTGTACGAGACGCTTGCAAAGATTCTTGAAGATGAAGAATTCGATTCAGCAGAACTTGCAGAAGTGAAGGCGAAGAAGGCAAGGCCCAATTACAATCTTTTAGGGGCTTCGCCAGACCACTATCGCTTGACTTCAGATGTCAATGAAATTTCACGCATTTTGACGGAAGCACTTGATGTCGAAATTGCGACAACTTACGTCGTCGATGGCTGCATCGCCGACTTTAAGAAGGCCGCTACTGCAGACTTCTCACTTGTCTTGCGAGATGAGGCTTTGCCATTGGCCGAGGCTTTAGAAAAATTGTATGCTGTGCCTTATTTTTTAGTTGATTTCTACGGTTATGAGGGTACGAAGAGCATAGTGGAAGCAATTTCCGCTCTATTGCAGAGAGAAATTGCAGAAGATTTTTCCCAGGATCTCACCAAGAGACAAAAGGAATTAGCACTGTTTCAAATGTCCAGAAGGCGGCTTGGTAAGAATCTACACCTCTTCAGTGTGGGAAATAGAGAATTGAATCGTGGTCTGAATCTAGCCTTTGGCGAATTAGGTCTAGAATTCGAAGAACAAATAGAATACGCGGCAGACGAGCAGGAGAAGCTTCGCGCAGTTGAAGCTTGGCAGCACGGCTTGATCTTTGCCGATAGTGAAATTTTGCGACTAGCCGCAAGTAATAATGCAAAAGTTTTAACGTCCTTCCCTTGGCTGCAGCATATGCCTGTGGCCACGCATTTGCCAATTATGGGAGTGCGGGGGATGGACTGGCTTTACGAGAAACTGTTGGATTACCTGCAGAATCTCGATTAGAACATTTCAGTCAAACTGGCAGTATAACTGTCGAGATCCGAAGGAGGATTAGATGAACATTCATGTCGTATATTCAAGTCTAACTGGTAATACCGAGAAGGTTGCCAAGGCAATCTATGCGGGTTATAAAGGTGGCGAAAAGCTCATTTCGAAAATCAAGGAGAAGCCGGATATTTCAGCAGCAGATATTGTTGCTGTTGGCTACTGGGTTGACAAGGGCGGTCCAAATACTGAGGCCATGAAGTTCCTTGAGAGTATTAAGGGTAAAAAGGTTTTCGTCTTTGCAACTCTGGCTTACTTCGCAGATTCCGAACACGGGTTTGACTCGGTAAACAAGGGTTGTGAGATAGCCAAGGAAGCTGGTAATGAGGTCATCGGTCACTTCGTCTGCAGTGGTCCTCTGGATCCCGCAATGATAGAACGCTTCAAGAAGATGGCAGCTGAAGGTAGTACGGATCATCATGCGTATACGGCAGAGAAGGGTGTGCGCTACGAGATGACCAAGGCTCATCCAACGAAGACTGAGCTGGCTCTTGCTAGTGAGCGCTTCAATGAACGAGTTGAGATGCAAAGAAGAATTGCCGAACTCAAGAAGTAAGTCAAGTCATTAGATAATGTAAACCCCGCAGTAGCAAGTCTTGCGGGGTTTTTTTACAAAATTTAAATCTATATGTTTGTCTTGAGCTAAAAATTGATTGCAAAGCAGTGCTGAAAAGTGCAGACAAAATCGGTTTCAAAATAATTGATCGCAAGCCCTGAGCCAGGTTAGTCTATGCTGCATCAACCTTTCGATTGGATATGTATACTCTCGTTACAGATTAGTGCTAGTGCTAACACTTATAAAAACTAATTTAATATGTTAATATTTTAAAAAATGTTACATTACGTAGAAATTTCTACATTTTCAATATGCTATAATGGTTACAAATTTGTAGTTGCATGGGGGGCTTATGACCTTGAAGAATATAAAGAAAAATTTAGCATTGATTCTTGCGTTTTGTGTGTTGCTTGTAGCTTTTTCACCAATAGAAGTTAAAGCAGCTTATAATACTATGGAATTTCATGAGATTTACAAAGCAAATCTTAATGGAACCATCATGATCACAGGCAATACTTTTCTCGAGCCAAAACCAGATAATAAACCAGTGGCTGGATTTGATAATAAAAGCAATAATGACTATAAAATGGTCCGTGTTGATGTCGATTACGATTCAACAACTAAGGTTTCATCTTCAGCCCATTTGGAAATACCAGATGGAGCAAAAGTAGCAGCCGCATATTTAGTTTGGGGTGCAGCAACTAAAAAATATGGAGCGGAACTTGAGGGATTCATAGAAGGTGAATACCCAACAATTAAATTTAAATATGAAACAGGACAATATGAAACAATTAAGGCTAAAAGCTATAATCAATTAAAAGGTCTTAAAGAAGATTACACTGCCTATGCGGATGTAAGTGACTACGTCAAGAAATCGGGGACATATTGGGCAGCAGATATCACACATTTAAAAGGAGCAAAAGATTTATATGCGGCATGGTCGCTTATCGTAGTGTTAGAAAATAAAAAAGCATTTACTTTAAAATCACTGTCTATTAATTTTGGTCATCAGATAGTTGGTGCAAAAAAAACGGTTGACGTGAAAATAGGTGATTTACAAACTCCGCCAAATGGTGACGTTAACGCGAAAATTGGTATGGTAGTGTGGGAGGGAGATGCAGGATTTAAAGATGATTATTTCGCTGTAAAGAACGACAAAGGTGAATTTGTAAAACTTTCCAGTGACGCCTCTCCAGAGGATAATTTCTTCAATTCAAGAATTTCAGATAATGGGCAATTACTTGAAAATCGTAATCCCAATTATGTTAATAACATGGGAATAGATGCGAAAACAATGGATTTACCCCCAGGTATCATCCCAAACGGGGCTGAAAGTGTGACCTACCAATTTGGTACAGATGGAGATTGGTATTATCCAACAATACTTACTTCAGAAATTGATCTTTATGCTCCTGATATTACTATAGAAAAGAAAGTTGTAAAGCTCACTGATACCAACAGTAATGAGAAAGCTCTTTCCTGCGATGATCTTGGTTGCGATGTTGATGCTGGGGATATTGTTGAATACGAGATTCAAATAAAAAATGACGGACTAGATAATGCAATAGAAACTATATTTACAGATCAGATACCTGAGGACATCGAATATATTGCTAATTCTCTTTCTGTTAAGCGCTCTGGAGATTCTGACTTTGTTACCCTTGACGATCCTATAGTCGAAAACCAAATAACAGTTCCTATTGGAATTCTTGAGGCTGCAAATGACGGAGACACGCAAGACTGGCAGTATGCTATTCGTTTCAAGGCAAAAGTAAAACCAGAAGCCCAAGGGAAGAAGATTATAAATACTGGAAGAGTTTCCTGCAACGGTGCAAGTGGTGCACAGAATTTAACTGCAGAAGATGATTGCGCGATTTTTGTATCCTTCATTGTTGACAAGGTATGGTCTGGTGATGAAAATGTCACAAGACCAGATATCACTTTTACATTAAATAAAACAGTAGTTAATGGGAACCCAGAGCCATTACAAGATGGTAGAGGTAATAATCTAACTAAGGACATTAGCAAAGATAGAGCCAAATGGACACGAGTGCCAGAACTAACAGATGGTTACTCCCTAGTAGTTACAGAGAATACCAAACAACCTAATGTTTTAGATGATAACTGGAATTTTGGATCTATGAAAAATCCTGATGATAGCCACGCTTTTCCTTACATAGAAAACACAGTTGTTACAGGTGCCGAAAAGAATGGGAAACTTACAATAAAAAAAGTCTTAGAAAACGAGCCGACCAATAATAGTGAAGAAAATGGTGCAAATGCTATCTTAAGAAGTGCGCCTTTAGAATTTACTTTTAAAGTAGAAGGTCCATATAATTTCAACGAAACATTTAAGCTAACTGCCGGTAGCGAAAAAGTATTTGAAAATCTTTACTTCGGTGAGTATACGGTTACAGAAGTTGAGGCTAACGGATACACACCAACGTACTCAGTCGGAACAGATGATAGCACTAAACCAATGACAGTGACTTTACGTCGCAAACCTGAAGACGGCCAATCGGAGGCGACTGTGACGGTAACTAATAGGAATGTTCCGAATCCAGATGATCCGAATCCTAATCCGAATGTTATTGATGTAACTGTTAATAAGATATGGGTAGGCGGTAGCATGCCGGACACAGTTATTCAGTTATGGCGAGAAGGACAGGAAATAGATGGGACTGAAATCAAAGAGCAGGTGAAAATGGTTGATGAAGGACAGTTTATCGCCAACGGCGAAACTACAAGTCATACGTTCGCTGGTTTGGCCAAGCACGATCCCTCTGGCCGCCCATTTGTCTATTACGCCCTGGAGCCAAACGTTCCTATGAACTATGTTGCTACTTATAGTAGTGATAGATTGACGATTACCAATACTTTCGAGGAGCCTGAGGTTCCAACGACAACGACTGAATCAGGGTTAAATGTGCCGACTACGACAACTAATCAAACACAGCCGATACCTAGTGCTACTTCATATCAACCGCAATCTTCAATTTATTATCGTGTACCACAAGCCTCTATCGAGAATCAGGAAGATTCAGAGGTTTATAAGGGCCCAGCTATTCCGGTAACTGGTGAGACTAGAGAGGCTTTGCGTATTACGACATTTGCACTATTGCTATTAGCAGCCGCACTGTTATGTATTCGTAAAAATTCATAATCTGACACAAACAGAGAAAATAGAACTAGGGGTCAGCATCACGCTGGCCCTCGGCTTTTGCCGCAATTTCCATCAAGAATTCTTCTAACTCAAATGGATATTTGCGCTCGCCCTGCTGATCTATCAAGGCCATGATCCCAACCTCCTGGCCATTGGGCAGCCGCAATATGAAATTTGTATTGACCTCTTGAGCATCCGAGTCAGGGAACTCCAAGTTCAATTGATAATCTGCAAAATGCTGGAAGAAATCGTTAACTTCGCCTGCCGTAAGCTGCCTTTCGGGAACCTCAAATCGCTCTTTCTTACGGTCGGTATAGAAACCGCTGATATAGTAATTCTCGTCCTCGCGTCTGAGCTTCAACCGAGCACACGCCTCGCCGTCATCCCAATCCATTTTATAACTCAATTCACTAATATACAGAGGATCTAGCGAGGGGGCAGGGAAGAGTTTGAGGACGGACAGGCAGTCTTTATTTTCTGGCAAAAGCCGCTTCACCAGATATCTCTCCATCTCTCCCGTCAACAATAGATGGTTCCGATATCCGTTTTCTCGGTAATACAATTTCTGACCATTACTGTAGCGGGCATCGACATCCAGGTAGCCTGCGCTGTCTGGAATACCACGGGTGTTGTTCACCTCGCCGTTCAGTTCGATCAGGCCACTGGCTCCTATGACGGTGGTTAGTTCTTTGACTTCTTCCAGATTTAATCTCAGATAGTCATTTTGGATAATTTTCCCGTCAAAGGGATCGCGAATCAAGAGATGTAAGATGTGCTCAGACTCCTGTGGATGCTCAGATGGGTCAAGATCCTGCAACTCATTCTCATAGAATTCCACATTCTGGCGAACTTCGGCATCCGAAGAATAACCTTCATGTTTTGCGGATTCGGGATTATAGAGGAATAAGTAGAGATCGAAATTGTAAGTCCGGATCTCTAAGTAGTCGAGCTGGTCATCATTAATTTCAGCATCTGCGCTCTTATCGCGATAATGCACGTGTCCGCCGTCTTCTTTTGTAGTGTTTGAGAATGGTTCTGAAATATTGCAACCTGTCACAAAGATAGAAAGAAGGAAAAGGGATATAAACAGAATTGAAATTAACAGCAAATCACATTCTATAGAGGTAGAGGAGTTTCTGAACATAGGGGCCATCCTTTCTATGAGATGTTGACCTAATTATATTTTAGAAATTAAGGCTAGATGTGGGCTATTCATGACGGCTAGTCGGTGAGCAAAGACTAAAGTGTTACTTTTTTAATTTGACTACTTCTTTTTTTTGTAACAAAGTTATTTCGTACAATGAGTACGGTATCCGGTATTGATATACGCATTCCATGCAAAGGAAGGTGCAGTATGAAGTTTAAAAGGCAGATTTTTGCGATAATACTTATTTTCGCATTTATATTGAATGGCTTATTCCTCCTAGCAGATGATCCAGCGGGAGATCCTGGTTCCCCAGCTGTAAGAGGATCTGAGAATGCCATTTATTTAAATGGTCAGGCTGGCAATGATGATGAAAACGGTTTGACTCCTGAAGAAGCGGTGAAGACGTTTGCCAAGGCTAAGGAGCTTGCTAAGAATAATTCTGATATAACACAAATCATTGTCACAGGAACGGCAAATCTTGAAGGCGATATATCTTTAAAGGACTTAAACGTAAAGATACTTCGATATAAAGACTTCAATGATTACTTATTTTGTATTCCTGAAGGTAAAAAGGCACAACTAAGTGATATTAAAATAGACGGTAACTCAGAGAATAACCCTAACATTGTAAAATCTTTAGTTATTGTGAATAAGGGCGCTACGTTAAATATTACAGAAGGGACTGTCCTGAGAAACAATAAAATTAAGATAATTAAAAACACCAGAACTTTTGGAGGTGCGGTTTTTGCTAAAAGTTCCACTATAAATATGACTGGCGGAATTATCGAACATAACAGCGCTATCAATGGTGGTGGTATTTGTCTACATAGGTCAACTTTAAATTTCTCTGGTGGCAAGGTTAACAATAACAAAGCTGATAGAGTCACCGATGAATCTGTAACGCCTTATCAACATTATTTAGCTGGAGGCGGTATATTAGCCAATAAAGGTTCAACGGTTAAAATGTCTGGCGCAGCAGAGGTTTCCAATAACTTTTCTCATGAAGTAGGAGGTGGGATTAGTTTGGGTAGTAGAATTTGGGAATACGGCGACAACTATTTATATATGGAAGGAGGATTGATTCAAGGTAATACTGCAGGAGCAACTGGTGGAGGAATTATGATCCAGGCCAGATATTTTAATGGAGGTTCATCAAAGGCATATATAAGCGGAGGGAAAATTCTAAATAACAAAACTGACAGATCTGGTTATACAGATAATGCTTTTGGTGGTGCTGGTATTTACGTCAATGGAGCAACAAAGGAATGGGGTGGCAATGGTGAGCTTTATCTTAAGAATGCTTTAATCACTGATAATTCAGCAAAATTTGAAGGTGCTGGTTATGCTGCTTGTCCTATTTCTAAAACAGAAGTTTACCTTACAGAAGGTGCTGCTATATATGGAAATAAAACAAGCGAGGAAGCCAGAGATATTTATATATATAGTGACCTTAATTATGGTCTACATAGTGGAGAACCTCCTTTTAAGATCTCTGAATACATGTTAGGAGGACAATCATATAATTGGAAGTTTGCCGAGAAGAGCTTTGAGTCTCTTGAAGGCACATTGCCCAATGAAAAATTTCTCGGTCTTTACACTAACGAAACAGGCAATAAACTAACTGAACAACTGACGAAAGTAATTATCAGCGGTAATGAGTCGGCAACGCGCGGTGGTGGAATCGGATCAAACGGTACGGTAATCATTGGTAAGGATGAAGAGCCAATTGAGATTTCTGTTACGAAAGTTTGGGAAGATAGCGATAACAAAGATGGTCAGCGTCCAGCTGAGGTTGAAGTTAAATTGTCTGCAAACGGTTCTGATACTGGCTTGAGCTTGAAACTCAATGAGAAAAATGGATGGACAGGAAAGTTTGAGGGTCTTCCGAAAACTGCTGATGGAGTTGAGATTGTGTATACAATTGGTGAAGCAGAAGTTTCTGGCTACACCGTTGCCATCACTGGAGATGTTGTAAATGGCTTCATAGTGACGAATAAGAAAACTCCAAGTGAAACTCCTACCACGACCACTACTGTCCCAACCACGACAACCACGGATCCTACCACGACCACAACCGTTCCAACCTCGACCGTAACCCTCCCACACCCGACGCCAAGTTATAGCTTCACTGTGCCAACGGAAACAGTCAAAGCACCTGTACCCACAGTGCACACTGAAGTAACCACACCTCAAATACCAGCAACAGGAGAGAGCAGTAAATCCTATGTATTAGGAATCAGCACATTGGGCCTGTTGATGGCGGTAATCCTCTTGCGTCGCAAGGTACATTAACCTAGGAACTTAATTGATTTTAGCACTTAATTAGAATAGCCCAGCTTCTTATGAGGTTGGGCTATTAAGCTCAGAAGCTTGCCTAGATAACAGAGTTTAACAGATAACTCTAACCTAATTTCACGGCAGTACCTGAGACCGTGACCATAAGCATGGAGCCATTGGCACCTAGTACCTCATAGTCCATCTTGGCACCAATTACGGCATCACAACCTAGAGCTGTAGCGCGATTGGCAATTTCTTGTAGAGCTTCTTCACGAGCTTGAATTAGCTCGCCTTCATAGCCCGAGGATCTGCCGCCGAAGATGTCACGGAAAGCGGCTCCCATGTCCTTAAGAAAGTTGACGCCGGTGATGACTTCACCGAAAACAATGCCGCGATATTCGACAATGTTGTAGCCTTCGATATTATTAGTTGTCGTAATAATCATTGTTTCTCCTTTCCATCTAATCAAAGATGGTGTAAATATACATAAAAATAATACTACTGTTTCAGCTTGAAAAAAACAGCCATGGACTAGTAACATATGTTTGGAATAGCGGACGTGGATAATTTTTTTGAGGATGTAAGAATTGTGAGGTACAAGATGAAAGTTAAGCTGTTTCTACTAGGTAAGGGAATATCCAAGTCGGTTTCACCCGAAATCCATAACAACCTACTGCAGAAAGCTGGTATAGATGCAAAGTACGGCCTGATGGACGTAGATTTAGACGAAATACCCAGCGTGATTACTAAGGCAAAAGCCGAGGATGTCTGGGGCTTCAATGTCACCTCTCCCTACAAGGCAGAGATCTTAAAGTACTTAGACTGGACAGACGAACGCGTGAAGATACTTAATGCCTCTAATACGGTCGTTCACCGCAACGGTAAGCTTTACGGCTATAACACAGATGTTGACGGAGTATTATCTGCAGTCGACGGTCTATTTGTACCAGGATCTGTATTGATACTGGGACGCAGCGGCGCAGCGAAGGCAGCAATTCTTGCGTTTAAGGATAGACCAGTTACTGTCTATTGCCGTGATGACTCGAAGGATTCTGAGCTTCGCAAGATTAAAGAAGACATCCAAATTGTGTACGATCTTAAAGAAGTTGAAGAGGGCATGGCGACCAATCTTGTCCAGGCGACGACTGTGGGATATAACGAGGACAAGAGCTTGTTAGAAAAACCACTACCTGGCCAGGAAACTCTCTTTGACATGATTTATAGCCCGTGGCAAACTAGCATCATGAATAAGCTGGAAGTGCATGGCATAGTGGTTAAAAATGGCTATGACATGGTTCTCGGCCAGGCTGAGAAGTGCTTTAGCTTATTTACTGAAGACAGGGTCTAGGGCCTGTTTAGAAATTAATTAAGGGAGATAGGGATGATCAAATAGTATATCGGTGAGCTAGAACTTATTTAAGTTAGAGCGCCAGGCCAAGAGGTCGGGCGAGGTTTGAGGCTTGCCATGATATACGAGATCCCGTCTTCCGTCTGGTTAGCGCAGTAGTTATATCCACTCGGAAGAGTGGATTTTTTCATGGTTGAAGCCTCCATATGAAAGGTACTAGTTGAGTTTTTAGACAAATGTTGACGGAGGAAATATGCTGCGAATTGACAAGCTCAGTTTATATATGAAGAAAGACCTACGGTATTTAGTGAAGGACTTCTCCTTCGTACCAGGTGAGAAACGGAATAAAATTGCTCTGATAGGAGAGGAGGGTAATGGCAAGTCAACACTACTGAAGGCCATTTATGATCCTAGGCTCATCACAGATTATGTAGAGATCACGGGGGAAATTAATCATGGTGGAGAAGTAATTGGCTACCTACCACAGCAAATATCTGAAACAGATGCCAGGAAGTCTACCGAGGAGATTTTAGTTCAAGAAATAGCCTGGGAAAATATTGATTACACTGAGCTCAATAAACTGTTATTCGACTTCGAACTAAATTCTGAAATAATTTCCCCGGAGTTAAACTTTGGCCAGTTATCAGGTGGTGAGAAGATCAAGTATCAACTTATTTTACAGCTCTTGAAGCGCCCAACATTACTCTTGTTAGATGAACCAAGCAACGATTTAGATCTTGCTTCAATCGGCTTCCTTGAAGACTTTATCAAGAATAGCAAGCTCAAGATCATCTTTGTCTCACACGATGAGCGACTGCTCGAAAACTGCAGTGATACCATAGTTCACTTCGAGCAATTAGTTCACAAGTCTAGGGCTGTTCATACTGTTGCTTCCCTAAACTATAAAGAATATGTGAGGCAAAGGAGCGCCAAGATTGAGCGGCAGAGTAAAATGGCGTTTAAGGAACGCGAAGAGTTCAATGCCCAGATGGAACGCTATAGAAAGATTTATGAGAGAGTACAGCATGAGTTACGCTCAGTTTCCAGACAGGAGCCTGAGGTAGCCAGGAATTTGAAAGACAAGATGCATACGGTCAAGTCCATTGGTCGCCGCTTCGAGAAACAGGAAGCAAAACTTACCGTAAAACCGATTGTCGAAGACGCAATCAGCATAGGTTTCAAGGCGGCAAGTGATATTCATACAAAGAAAGCATTATTGGCATATGAGACAGCTGAATTGAAGGCTGGTCCGAAGATTTTGAGTCGTAATATCAGACTGGAACTCTGCGGACCGGAAAAGATCTGTATAGTCGGAGCAAATGGTTCGGGAAAGACGACCCTACTAAGAGAAATCCACGCAGAGTTAAAAAATCTTAATCTCAGCTCAGCCTATATGCCTCAGGAATATGGCGAAGGAATGGATATGTCTAAATCACCGATAGATTTTCTCACCAGAGATTACAGTAAGGAAGAACACACGCGAATAAGAACATATCTCGGAAGTCTGAAGTTCACTCCAGAGGAAATGCTTAGACCAATCGCAGAACTTTCGGGCGGGCAAAAGGCGAAGCTCTATTTTGCCAAAATGATTCTGCATGACGCAGAAGTTCTGGTCCTAGATGAGCCGACACGAAATTTGTCGCCTTTATCTGGACCAGAAATCCGTGAAGCTCTGTTAAAGTTCACTGGTGCGATAATTGCAGTTTCTCATGATAGAGCATTCATCGATGAGGTATTTGATAAAGTCTATGAGCTTAGAATGGATGGTTTACAACTCATCGATTAGCACGTCATCATGACTTATCTTCGTAATAAGCGGCTTGGGCATTCCATAGTTCGTAGTAGCGGCCATGAGGATCTTGAATGAGTTCCTCATGGTTTCCGCATTGCACAATCTGACCATCGTCGAAGACCAGTATTTCATCGCAGAAGCGGCAGCTGGAAAGTCTGTGTGAGATGTAGATTGTAGTGCGATCTTCTACGATCTCTTGGAAATGTTTATAGATTTCAAATTCGGATACTGGATCTAGGGCTGCTGTTGGTTCATCGAGGATCATGAAGGGGGCGTTCTTATAAAGGGCTCTGGCCAAGGCTATCTTTTGCGCTTCGCCGCCTGAAATTTGATATCCGTCTTCTTCGTAATCGGTGTAGAGACAAGTTTCTATACCCTTTGGCATGCTCGCAAGCATTTCGCCAAAACCGACTTTTTCGAGACAGGCTTTGACTTTTGCCGCATCATAATCCATGGAGCAGGCAACATTTTGGGAGATGCTCAAGGAGAACAACTTGAAGTCCTGGAAGACGACTGAGAAGAGTTCCAAGTACTCCTGGTAAGCGAATTTCTTGATGTCGATACCGTTCAACTTGATTGTGCCTCGGTCGGGGTCGTAAAGCCTAGTCAAGAGCTTGATCATCGTTGTCTTACCGGAACCATTAAGACCTACGACAGCATACTTCTTACCGATCTGCAAATCGATGTTGATATCTTTTAAGACTTCTTTTTTGGTGGCGGGATAAGCGAAAGAGATGTTTTCAGCTTTTAGGCTGTAGGAGCGATCTAGGCGTTTCTCAACAGGCAGGCTGCCTTCGTATCTGGCAACTCCCAGCTCGGTAAAGTCTAGATACTCAGAAAAGTAGGTCCAGTTAAGTTTCAAATCGGTACGGGCGATGAGCACATTTCGGAGCCCCTCACTGACGAGGGTAATAGTGCCTGCATAGAGGAGAATATCACCGGCAGGGAGTTTGAGCACGTATGCTTTGAAGGCGATATAGGCATAAATGAGGAAGGTGTTGAAGCCTAATAATAGCTCTTGATAACTGGGGAATTTCCCTAGTTGCTTGAAAATTTGCAGGATGAACTCGTGACTTCCTCTATATAGCCAGTGTGCGACATCTTGGACGAAACTTGAGGTGTATAGGCGGACGTCCTTGGCACCTTCTGGTGTCGAAGCATAGCGCATGACGTAGTAACCGAACTGCAAATTAATGCGCGAGAGATCGCCGGCAACGATTTCTTGTGCGGCCTTGATATTCAGGTTGTTTAGGAGGGAATTGAAACCTGCAAATAAGAGAATTCCAGCAAAGAGGGCGACGGTGAGCAGAGGGTTGTTGATAGAACCAGCTGAGAGCGGCAGAAGAAATACGGGGAGGCTTAAGCCAATGCCAAACAAGACGTTAAAGAAGGCTTGGGTCATGCTCTCTACTTGTTCGGCAAGGGGGATCACACCGATGTTTGAAATGTATTTCTTCTGCTCGATCTCTTCTAATTCGGTGAGAAAACTCTCATCCTCGAGAAAGGCAAGGTCGAGTTCCATCAGCTTGCGGCTTTTGCCTTGAGCTTCACGCCGTTCTATGCGACGTCTGCGAATATCCACTTGGAGTTTGAGGTAGGCCTGGAGATTATAAAGCAGGAAAGAGCTTCCGAGGAGTCCTGCAAGTAGCGAATATATATATCTTTGACTTGCGCCCGTCACCAAGGCGTTCAAAAGGAAGCGCGATAAGGTGAGGACGATGAGGGGCGTGAGGGCACTGATCAGGCTGAAGAAGCTCATCCAGGTCATATAGTGGTGATCTAGGCTCTTTAAGTGGGCTAGCATTTTAAATAAGTTCTTCATCTCTTTCGACTCCTTCTTTATAGTAGTGTGCTTGCATCTCGAAAATTCGACGGTATTCCTGCTTTGCGTCCATCAATTCCTGATGGGTTCCGAGTTCTTTTATTTCGCCATCCGCGAGGAAGATAATTCGGGAGCAAAAGCGGGTGGAGGCAAGACGGTGGGAGATGAAAATTGAAGTTTTACCTCGTGTCATGTCGAAGTAGTTTTCGTAAATACTGCGTTCGGCAATTGGATCCAGAGCGGCAGTAGGTTCGTCCAATATATTGATCGGGGCGTTGCGATAAAGTGCTCTTGCCAAGCACAGGCGCTGAATTTCACCGCCGGAGAGGTCTATGCCATTGGGATTTAAGGTTTTCATCAGCAGACTATTGGCGCCTTCTGGCAGATTTTCGATTTTACTTATGAGCTTGGCTTCTTTGATTACTTGCTCAACTCCTGCGGGATCCTGCTTCTCCTTATCGCAAGTGATGAAATCACTGATACTCTCAGGGATTGGCAGGCAATCTTGAAAGACAGTTGAAAAGAGTTTGTAGCGCTCGTAGATATTTAGAGTTTCGAGGTCCACGCCGCCGATCAAGATGCGGCCTCTTGTGGGATGGAGGAGCCCGATCAAGAGACTGCAGAGAGTGGTCTTACCAGCCCCGTTTAGACCGACTACGGCAAGCGATTCACCGTTTTCAATTTGTAAGGTCAAGTCCTTGATCACCCAGGGACCGTCTTCGGAATAGCGGAAAGAAACGTTATCAAAGAAGATATCGTAAGTTGTCGGTAGGCTCGCCCCTTGATCTCGGATTAGACCGTCCTCTATAGAGAGGAAGGCGCGCACTTCATTGATGTCTGGCGAAGCTTTCTGAAAACGATTGAGACTTTCGAAGAAGTCGCCAGTTAGGGTGGCAAAGGAGCGCACTATACCGAGCATGAAGACAAAGGTACCGATGGAGATCTCACCAGATACAAAGAGACGGATGAGGTAGATATAGGCCAGTGCATCTCTAAGGACTGCAAAGAGTAGGTTTAAGAGATTTCCCAGATAATCCCGAAAACGGTCTTTCTTTTCCCAAAAGAAGAGTTCTTTCTCCAGGGCTTCATAGACATTAGGGAACCAGTTTTGCATCTTATAGACTCGCAAATCCTTGGCATAATCTGGACCGGTAGTCTTCTTCTGAATGTAGTCTGTTTTACGACGCGGAGCTGCCGTCTCTTGGAGGACTCGCTCGTGGAAGCTGGCATTTAAGTAACCGTATCCGAAGTGTAGCAGAGCTGTACCAATGATAAATATCAGGAGCAAATAGTGAATATGAATCAAAATTCCGCCGAAAAGTGCAACAGAGAAAAGTGCAGTCAGAAAGCGCACCATACTTTGGCCAAAGAGTTTACCAACGGGTGAGTTCGGCTCGGCGGCTTGATTCAGCGCGCGAAACATCTTGTCAGTGCCGTCTTTCGAGGTGAGATATTGGTAATCTAGCGTCGTCATATTATTCGTTGTAGCTGCTAGAAAATAAAAACGCTGGCCCTCACTACGTGACTGTACAGAAACTTCAAGGCGCGCGATCATGAACTTGCTGAAGGCTAGCAGGACGGCAAAGAGGAACAAGCGTCCAAGATACTCAGCCATACTGTCTAGAGCTAAACCATCGATCATGAGCTTAGGCAGATAACTATTTAATAGAGGGTTGATGACATAGAAAATGGCTGTTAAGAAAAGCAATAGGAAGTAAAGTTTGTCTGTTCTCAGAATTCTCTTCAGGAGAAAGAAAATGTTGTTCAGGACAGAAAATGCGGGTTTCTGTCTGCGGCTTTTGCCAAAAATGCTTGTTGAAACAGCTTTCATAAATAAGTTCCTTTCAGCGACTTAAGCCCAGTATATGGGATAGCTCTGGCCTTGCGGAACTTTTGAGATCAACGGTTTGCTATTTGGGACGAACGGTTCAGATTCTCGAATTAAGTAAAAAATTGTCTTCCCTGGGACACTTCGAATTCGAGAGGTGCGGGGAGTCCTGTTAGACAATGGATAGCAAACTTTGTCGGTCAATCAAGAGTTTTAGAATTATTGCTAGCTGTGGGGTTCGCCTTAGGATATGGCAGCAAAATTTCGGTGGCGAAGACACCTTCTTCGTCGGCGCGTTTCAGGTACCCGCCGTAGCGCTTCACCATGCGATCTATGCGTAAGAGGCCAAAGCCGTGGTTAGGCCCTCCCTTGTGTGAGCGATAGACGCTGCCCAGGCGAGTTCTCTGGCCCTGATAACTATTGGCGACATAAAAGTAGACTTGCTGCTTCATTTCGTGGAAATAGATACGGATGAAGCGATCTTCGGGGTTATCAACTTCTGCCGCGCTTTCTATTGCGTTATCCAAGAGATTGCCAATTATTACGCAGAGGACGAGGTCGGGGAAGGGGAGTTTGGGTGGCAGGACAGCTTCAGCGCTGACTTTGATGTCCTTTGATTTCGCGATCTGGACCTTGGCATTTAGCAGAGCATCTATAAGTAAATGTTGGCTTCTTATGCCAGCGTCAATACTCTCCAGGTCTTCAGCCAGCTCATCGAGATAATTTTGGAGCTTGTCTGTCTGTCCCAATTCGCCATAGGCACGGAGCATCTGAAAGTGGTTCTTCAGGTCGTGTTTCCAGGAGCGCAGCTGTCGATAACTGGCATCGAGCTCTTGGGTGTGCTGTTCTAGGATATTAGCCAATCTAGCTTCAAAGCGCCGCTCAGCGAAGTGAAGTATTAATTTCTGAAATAACCACAGTAATAATAAGCCGGCGGCGAACGCGCCTATTAAGATGAGCGGACTCAAGAATTTAGCTAGCAGAAAATAGGCCATTAAATCAGACCCTTCCCGCGGTGATATCGTATGAAGGCAGCGTTGACTTCTGAGAGTCTTCGACGGCTGACAGGCAGTTGCTCACCAGAACTCAAGATGATTGTATGGCCATTGATCTGCTCAATGGCGGCAAGGTTTATTAGGTAGCTACGATGGGCGAGGACGAAATTATCACCCAATCTCTCGACGTAATCTTGTAGCGCGGCCCGGACTGTTAATTGCTGCTTATCTTTGAGCTGAAAGTGTAGATCATTGCGCTCGCTTTCAAGATAAAGTAAATCGTCAATAATTATTTTTCGATGACCGTCTTCTGTTTTGATGAAGAGAGCGGGAGCAGCCGTTTTCTGATGCTGTAAGAAACGATCCAGACAGCGATTGAGGTCTTCTTTTTTTACGGGTTTTAAAAGATAGTGAAGAGCCTCCAACTCATAGCCCTCTTGGATATAATCGACTATACCTGTGATAAAGATAATGGTGAGTTCTTGTCCTGCTTGCCTAAGCCTGCGTGCTAATTCCACCCCGCTTTGGCCTGGCATCTGGATATCTAAGAGTGCACAGTCGACTCTTTGGTCTTCACTGTAAGCGAAATCGAAAGCATCGGCCGATGGAAACTCGTTGATGACCAGGTCTTGATTACGGCTGCTGGCCCATTGCTCAAGGTAGTTACGGAGCAGTTGCCGCTCGGCTGATTGGTCTTCAACAATTGCGAAGTAGAGCACGACTCGAGATATCCTTTCTTGATTTCCTTTTTCATGATAGCAAAAAGTGTATGATGCAGGTTAAAATTACTTTTGATTTGCAATAAAGTTCAAATTTCTTTTGCATATTAAGTTTGATTGGTTAAACAGCTGACCGATATTAAAGTGAATTTTGAAATTAAATTCAAGTGTTTATATTGTTATTACAGTAAAAATTCATAAAGTAATCTCTGCGTAACTCTGTTTTGAATATATATGGTATACTCGAACAAATATTTTGGTCGATTTTATGGAGGAGATCTATGATGAATAAGACCCAAAAGGTTTTGATGAATAGGATTCTAGCGGTTTCGTTAGGGCTATTTTTAACATTAGGATTGGTGACAATTCCTAATAGGATTATTGCTAGAGCCGAAGGAACTGTGGAATACAAGGTTCACTTCTACTTAGGTGACGGTGGTGTGTTTAGTGGCAATTTTGGTACAGATGATGACGGTAATCCTATCTCAATAACCTTAACAGGGAATGTTGGTGAGTATGCATTAGGGGTGGCGGAAACGGATTTTATATCTGTAGAAGAACCAGTGCCTGATGTAACTCCTGTTAATCATGAGGCTCTAGTGGCTGCTATTGATAGAATTGCTGTCCAGATTCCATTCCCTGATTTGACTGAAGATCAACGAAAGGATTGGAAATCTTACTATACGCTATATGAGGATGAGCAATCTCCTGGTGGCAGATATAACAAATTGAATACCAAGGGCACCATGCTATTAAAACCAGCAGATAATGCGGATGTAAAACTCTATTTTGTTAAAAAAGGTACACCAGAGCAGAAGATAAAGAACCTGGTCATATACTCTGCATGGATTGATCCAAATGTTGCAGATGATCCAGGAACGACCTATTCAGACCTGAACGATATTAAGACCAAGTCAACCAAGGCTGGAAATTATTGGGAAGCTGCTCCAACAAACTTTACGCTGACATACACAGATAGCAAAGGAACAGAACATACGGAACCACTTAAATTAGGGGTAAATAAAGACACTGGCTCACTAGGTCTTAAGGGCTTAGATATCAAAGAAGATTCCATAGTTACACTGACCTTTAGTGATACAGAAGATGTCACCTTTGAATCCCAACAATCCGCCATCATCGAAGACGATGACTATAATTTCCTCACCGAATATGCTACAGATGGATATCGCTACAAATATTCCCTAAAGTTTAGGTGGGGTGCATTTGATCCAGATATTCACAACGATGAATTACATATAATTCTTTATTACAATCGACCTGCCGATGATCCTGAGCCACCTAAACCGACAGAACAACCAAAACCCACAGAAGAATCTAAACCAAGTGACACAAGACCGACAGAAAAAGTTGTAATACCACCAGTTTATATTCCTTCGCATGGAGTATACCGAGATCCTAAGACAGTACCTGTAAAAGTTGAGGTTGCAGTACAAACTCCGCAGCAACAGAGTCTACAAGTACCTGCAACAGGAGAGTCCACTCAGATGCAGCAGATTAGCATAGTCTTGTTGCTACTGGCCTCTGTAGTGGTGTTTGTTAAGAGAAAGATTAGCTAGAGCAAAATGTAAAAATCTTGGCCCCCGTTATCAAACAATGGTAGCGGGGTTTTTTGCTGCTGATTCGTATCAATAGGATTTAAATTGCTCATTTTCTCACAACCACTGTACAGATTTTCATCTTTATTTAATCGCTCGAAAACTTGAATAAATATCTTCTAGAACATAGTATTAATAGACGAGGAAATAGCATGAAAAAGAATTCTGGACTGGAATATTTTGCGCTTATTACGCAGGTGGGCTTCATGATGTTGACGCCGATTATCCTCTGCCTTCTGCTAGGCTTGTGGCTAGACAAGAAGTTTGAAACAGGCGGGATTTTTGCCATTGTATTCTTGGTCCTTGGCATGCTTGCTGCCTTCCGCGTCATACTTCGCTTGGATAAATTCCGCTTTGCCAAAAATCGTAAAGCAGACCCGGATGCGAAGCTGCGGGCGAAGATGGAGGCTGTTTTGAAAGAGCGCAAGGATGCTGATACTCGAGCGAAAGAGCAGGCTGCAAGGTCAGCAGATGAGGTAGAAGAGTGGTAATGAGAGATCCCATCTTGCAACGCATAGTAATACTTTGTGCGGGGTTCAATATCCTCTTGTCGGGCATCTATCTTATTTTCATAAAGACACCTTGGCCATGGATTAAGGGGCAACTTCTTGGGGGTGCAATCGCCATCGTACTATTTTTTCAAATGGAGCTGACCTTGCGGAAGGCACTGGTACGACCTCCTCGGCTTGCCAATCGCAAGGTGCGTTTAGGGTATATGATCAGGCTAGTGATCTATGCGGTGCTTATACTTCTAGCTATGCAAGATGACAGCGTCAATTTGATCGCTCTTCTTGTTGGCATTGTATCAATGAAGTACACTATATTAGTGAGCTCTCTATTTAAGAAGAGAGACGAATGAACGGAGGGATTGTCGATTGGAATTAATTGTTAATTTTCGCGGGCAGGAATATATCATTCCCGATACAATTTTCAATACCTTCATAGTTGTGATTATCTTGGCAGTCCTGGGTATTCTGGTAGGACGTTATTTCAAGCGCCTTGACCCCAGACGCAAGCCGGGTAAGCTTCAGACTATATTTGAGGTTCTGGTCGAGGGAGTTGACAACCTGGTTGAGACCAATATGGGTAAGCATAATTTAAAATTTGCCCCCTATATCTTCAGTCTGGCCCTATTTTTGATTGTTTCAAACTTGTTCGGCCTCACGGGACTCACGCCGCCAACGGCAGATATTTCAGTGACTATGTCGCTTGCCTTAATCACCTTCTTATTGACCCAGATCTTTAAGTTCCGCTCAAATCACGGCTTCTTGGGCTATCTCAAGAGTTTCACAGAGCCGCTTGCAGTAATCACTCCAGTCAATATCATTGGTGAACTTGCAGCGCCAATTTCGCTCTCGTTCCGTCTCTTTGGAAATATTATGAGTGGTGGTCTGATTATGACTTTAATCTATACTGCCCTCGGCAAGATAACTCCAGTGGTCGCAGCGCCCTTGCACGGTTACTTTGATCTCTTTGCAGGTGTCTTGCAGACCTTTATTTTTGTTATGTTAACCATGCTCTACATCGGCGGCGACGCAGAATAGAGCAATAAATAGGAGGAATATTATGATTACAAGTGAAGCCTTCATCCTCGGTTGTTCAGCAATTGGTGCCGGATTGGCCATGATCGCTGGTGTCGGCCCTGGTATTGGTCAGGGTAACGCCGCGGCAAAAGCTGCAGAGGCAGTCGGACGCCAGCCAGAAGCCCAAGGTGATATCGTCAGAACCATGCTCATGGGTCAGGCTGTTGCGGAGACTACGGGTATCTATGGCCTAGCCGTTGCCCTGATTCTGCTCTTCTTTAAGCCACTACTGACTGCTTATATAAATTTGGGCTTAGGCAGCTAGTTTTCGGCTTAGAATACTGAGAGGAAGAAACTTATGCATCTAATGGAAATCCAGGTACATTCTGTTCCAGATCCAATCCACATGGTTTTGGTCTGGATCTCCGTGATCATTTTGTACTTCATCCTCAAGCATTTTCTACACAAGCCGATTAAGGAATTTCTCCAGAAACGAGAAGAACTGGTACTGGGTGGAATCGCGAAGGCGGAGGCTGAACGTGCCGAAGCCGAAGAGCTCAAGTCTCAGTATGAAGCGAAGCTTGCAGCAGCTCGTGACGAGGGCGCTAAGATAGTTGAAGATTATCGAGAGCGCGGTGAAGCTATGCGCGATAAATTAGTGGCTGATGCCGAAGAAGAGTCCAAGTTGATACTCGAGCGCACAGATCGAGAAGTAGAGCGTCGTCAGAGTCAGGCTATGTCTGAAGTACAAGCTGAAGCGGGCAACCTGGCTGTTAATCTTGCGAGCAAGCTCTTGCGCGATAAGCTTGGGAAGTCTGAGGCTCAGCAAGCCCTAGTTGATTCCTTTATCAACGATTTGGAGCGACAGTAATGGCTAAGTTGGGCACACCCTACGCCGAAGCATTACTGCGCACTCTAGGGGATGAGCAGGCCATTGAGCGTGCTGCAGAACAGTTGGCCACTGTTGCTAAGACAGTTCTTGAAGTGCCAGAGCTACAGACGGCATTCGGCCACCCAAGAATTCCTGGCGAAGAGAAGAAGCGTCTAGTGGAAGCAATTTTTGGACGTGAATTTAGCGAAACAGTCCTACGCTTTCTCTATGTTCTGATTGATAATGGTCGTCTGGCTCGTCTCGCTGAGATCAGCGCAGAGTTTATTGAACTTGCCCAGGCAGAACTTGGCCAGCTTGAGGTCGATGTCCAGGCTGCAGCGCCTCTGACAGCTGCGCAGCGTGAACGCCTCATCGAGGTCATAGAGCAGAAGAGTAAGTGCAAGGTGAAGCTCAATGAAGAGGTTAATGGAGACCTCTTAGGAGGCTTGATCGTCAGTTATGACGGTCAGCGCCTAGACCATTCGTTGAGGACTTCGCTTGAGAACTTCCGACAGAAAATGGCAAAGAATTAAGCTATTGAGGTGAAATATGAGTTTGAGACCTGAGGAAATTACCTCGATCATCAAATCGCAGATCGAGAATTACGAAGAGAAGATAGAACTAGTTGACGTCGGTACTATCCTCGAGGTCGGTGATGGAATAGCCCGTGTCTACGGTTTAGAGGGCTGCCAGAGTAACGAATTATTGGAGTTTCCTGGTGGCATCTTTGGCATGGCCCTGAACCTAGAGGAGAGCAATATTGGTGTCGTCTTGCTTGGCTCAGATAAGGAGCTGGTCGAGGGCGATACTGTCAAGCGCACTGGCAGGATTGTCGAAGTGCCAGTTGGTTCAGAACTAATTGGTCGCGTAGTCAATGCATTGGGTCAGCCAATTGACGGCAAGGGTCCAATCAATACAGACAAGCACATGCCTATTGAGAAAGTAGCGCCAGGCGTCATCACGAGAAAGAGTGTTGACCAGCCATTGCAGACGGGTATCAAGGCTATTGATGCCTTATTCCCCATCGGCAAGGGACAGCGTGAATTGATAATCGGCGACCGTCAAACAGGGAAGACCACCATTGCAACAGATACTATCATCAACCAGAAGGGTAAGGATGTAATTTGTATTTACGTTGCCATTGGTCAGAAGAGTTCTACGGTTGCTGGTATCGTCGATAACTTCGAGCGCTACGGAGCTATGGACTACACCATTGTAGTTTCAGCGACCGCTAGTGAACTGGCACCAATTCAGTACATCGCCCCCTATGCTGGTGTCACTATGGCTGAGGAATTTATGGCTCAAGGCAAGGACGTCTTGATTGTCTATGACGACCTTTCAAAGCACGCTGTTGCCTACCGTACCATGTCCTTGCTACTGCGTCGTCCACCTGGACGAGAAGCCTATCCAGGTGACGTCTTCTACCTACACTCAAGACTACTAGAGCGCGCTGCTAGATTGAATGAAGAATTTGGCGGTGGTTCAATTACTGCCTTGCCAATTATTGAAACGCTGGCAGGTGATATCTCGGCTTATATTCCAACAAACGTCATCTCGATTACAGATGGCCAGATCTTCCTCGAGTCAGACCTCTTCTTTTCAGGTCAGCGGCCTGCGATTAACACAGGACTTTCAGTATCTCGTGTTGGTGGCGCTGCGCAGATCAAGGCTATTAAGAAGATCGGTTCTAAACTCAAGCTCTCATTAGCTCAGTATCGCGATCTTGCGGGTTTTGCCCAGTTTGGTTCTGAGTTAGATGAAGAGACCAGGAAGTCATTGCAACTCGGTGAGCGCATGATGAGAATACTGCGTCAGCGCCAGAATTCGCCGCTTGAAGTATGGCAGCAAATCGTCATACTCTTTGCCGTTACTGAAGACTTGCTTTCAGAAATACCAGTTGAAAGAATTAGTGATTTTGAAGGAGAATTCCTCAACTACTTCGAGATCAATCACAGCCAAGTCTATGACGATATTCGAGAGACTAGTGTCATCTCGGATGAGAATAAAGAGATCATCCGTCAAGCAGTGGCAGAATTCGCCAAGACATTCCAGTAATTTGATTGCGGGAGGTGGCCGACTTGGCTACAACGAAAGAAATTAAAAGAAGGATACGCGGCATCAATTCCACGCGCCAGATAACCAAGGCCATGGAGCTGGTTTCAACTGCCAAACTCCGGAAGGCCAGACGGCAATTGGAGAGCTCACGACCTTATTACCGGACGGTTATTGAGTCCATCCAAAATGTCTTAGAGCACGTGCGAATTAACCACCCGTATTTAGTGAGACGTGAAGTCAAGAAGACACTACTCATCGTCATCACCTCAGATCGTGGTCTGGCAGGCGGCTATAACTCAAATATTACGGATCTCGCTGAAGCGATGATTCTCAAAGATCCTGCTGCCTATGAAGTCATAGTCATAGGGGATAAGGCGAGAGAGCGCTTAAAGAAGTTTCCTGTAGAGATTATCAAGGCCTATAGAGGCTTCCCTGAGACTATTGAGTTCGAGCAGGCCAGGAAGATATCTGAACTTGCCATGGAGCGCTATCGGACGGCCGAGGTCGACCGTGTAGTCTTGCTATTTACCCGCTTTGACTCCACCTTACAATATACAGCCATGGACTACGAGGTCCTGCCTTTCCAAGCAGCGGAAACAAGTGAGAAACCGAAGCTTCGCACTCTCGTAAACTTCGAACCAGATGCAGATACTGTGCTCGATAATCTCATTCCGCTATATGCAGCAATTAGTCTCTATGGAGCCTTGATTGAAGCCGTGGCCAGTGAGCAGGCCAGCAGAAGGACGGCAATGGAGGCGGCGACGGATAATGCCGACGAGATGATAGAAGATCTTTCAGTAAGTTATAACCGCGCTAGACAGGCAGCCATCACCAGCGAAATTACAGAAATTGTCTCGGGCGCGAACGCTCTGGAGTAGTAGAAAGGAACTAGGTTCATTAATGGATAAGAACATTGGAAAAATCACCCAGGTCATCGGACCAGTCGTAGATATCAGTTTCCCGTCAGAACACTTACCAACTCTCTTGACGGCAATCGAGATTGAAAAGGATGGCGAGAAGCTCATAGTTGAGGTCGCCCAGCATATTGGTGACGACATCGTTCGCTGCATCTCGATGGGGCCAACAGATGGTTTGGTCCGTGGCATGGAATGTAGAAATACTGGAGCTCCAATTACCGTTGAAGTAGGCGAGAAGACTCTAGGCAGAATGTTCAATGTCTTAGGAGAGCCAATTGATGGCATGCCCGAACCTGGTTCTGATACTACGAGACCAATTCACCGCGAACCACCAGAGTTCAAGGATCTGAAGCCTGAGCGTGAGATCTTTGAAACTGGTATCAAGGTAGTTGATCTGATGTGCCCCTATTCTAAGGGCGGTAAGGTTGGTCTATTCGGTGGTGCTGGTGTCGGTAAGACGGTACTAATCCAGGAACTGATCAATAATATCGCGACAGAACACGGTGGTCTATCAGTTTTCGCAGGTGTTGGTGAGCGTACTCGTGAGGGTAACGATCTCTACTACGAGATGAAGGAATCAGGAGTCTTGAATAAGACTGCCTTGGTCTTCGGCCAGATGAATGAACCTCCTGGAGCACGTATGAGAGTTGCCTTAACAGGTCTGACCATGGCGGAATATTTCCGTGATGAGGAGAATCAGGACGTGCTCCTTTTCATTGATAATATCTTCCGCTTCACCCAGGCCGGCTCTGAAGTTTCGGCCCTTCTTGGCCGTATGCCTTCAGCTGTTGGTTATCAGCCAACATTGGCGACGGAAATGGGTGCTCTCCAAGAGCGCATTACCTCCACGCGAAAGGGTTCAATCACCTCTGTTCAAGCGGTTTATGTCCCAGCTGACGACTTGACTGACCCTGCTCCCGCAACGACCTTTGCCCACTTGGACGCCATGACAGTATTATCGAGATCTCTTGCTGAGATGGGCATCTATCCTGCTGTCGATCCACTGGATTCTACCTCGCGTATTCTCGACCCTGAAGTTGTAGGTGAGGAACACTATCAGGTTGCCCGTGGCGTGCAGGAAGTCCTTCAAGAGTACAATAATCTCCAGGACATCATTGCGGTTCTCGGCCTTGACGAGCTCTCGGAGGAGCAGAAATTGACTGTTTCAAGAGCGCGTAAGATCCAACGCTTCCTCTCGCAGCCATTTACTGTAGCTGAGGCTTTCACTGGTCTTGAAGGCTCCTATGTACCACTTAAGGAAACAGTTCGGGGCTTCAAGGAAATTCTCGAAGGCAAGCATGATCAGATCAATGAATCCGCCTTCTACATGGTCGGTACAATCGACGAAGTAGTGGCAAAAGCTAAGAAAGAGCAGAATTAAGATGTTTCGCTTAAAGGTCGTAACACCACAGCGGGTCTTCTTCGAGGCCGCTGTCAAGACTCTGGTAATCCGGGGAATTGAGGGCGACCTGGCCGTAATGAAGGGAACTACTCCGCTTTTGACGCCGACAAAGATTTCCGTAGCCACCCTCCATCTAGAGGATGGAACGAGAAAATTGGCAGCAGTTGGCCGCGGTTATATTGCCGTAGAGAAGAATGGAGCCACCCTGGTTACAGAATCTGCCGAATGGCCAGAAGATATTGATGTGGCAAGAGCAGAAGCCGCCAAGAAACGCGCCGAGTCATATCTCAACACACAGAGTGAAGATATTGATTACGAGCGAGCTAGAATCGCTCTGTTGAAGGCGATTAATCGAATTAATGTTGCCGGTAAGAAGTAGAGCTGAATAAGAACATAGGAAGAAATACATTGTCAATAAAAATTTTAGACTTAAGCGATAGCAGTTACGAAGGAAGTCCCGAAGCTATAAAGTTTCGGGATTTTCAAAACGCTCTGAACGAAGCAGTGGCATTTCTGCAGGACTGGCGGATGGGAACTGCTTACCAAATTTTGGGTGTAGAGCATAAGCGCTTGATGCTGGTTAAAGAAGGCGAAGTAATAGCGACTGCCATAGTCCGCTTTTACCGCCGTTTGAAGATCTTTCGTGAAGCCTGGATCAGCCATGGTCCTGTATTCCAAATGGGAGCTAGCGAGCAAGATATGCTGTCTTGCTTGGAGCTATTGAGAGATTATTTATATCGCAACAAAAGAGTGATAGCCTTGCAGTTTACGCCGTATTACAACGCGAAAACTGGGGAAAAATTATTACCTACTTTAGAACAGGCTGGTTTTACTAACTGTGGCCAGGCTCTGGACATGGACACTGTCAACCACCTCTATATCAGAAGACTAGATACGGGTGAGAGCTTAGAGGAAATAATTAGTGGCTATGAGGGTAATTTGCGAAGAGCCTTGCCGAAGGTAGAAGAATACGGGCTTAGCTGTCGTAATTTACCAGCCTCAGAACTAGAACATTTCTTTAAAATCCTCGATGATACAGCTGATCGCAAGGAATTCTTTATTCAGGATCTAAATTATTTTCAGGCTATGAAGCGAGCCTTTGGCGAAGACTGTCTCCTGGCCCTTGTCGAACTTGATCGTGCAGAATTTATACGCCATCAAAGTGAGTTCAAGGCGCAAGAGGAAAGCGAGCTGAAAGAGCTTGAAGGTGCTACAAATCGCAAGGCCGAGGGTCAGCGCAAGGAAGCGTTGAAGAGATTAAAGGCCATTGAAAAGCGCTTAGCAGAAGCTGAGGAGATAAATTGCGCGAAGCTGCCCTTGGCTGCCCTCTTCTGCCTAAAATCACCAGGCGAGACGACCACGGTGTTTGGCGGGCGCTACCAACGCTTCAATTATACTAGGGCAAACAGTATTTTGAACCACGAACTTCTAGCCGTCGCTTACGCCGAAGGCCGCAAGCGCTTTAATTTCTATGGCACTTTGGAGCTCGCGGAGGCCAGTGAGGGATTTGGTAATTATGAATTCAAGAAGTCCTTTGGTGGGGAAATAGAGATCCTGATGGGCAAGTTCCGACAGGCCCGCTGGCCAGGTAAGGTACAGCCTTAAAATAATAAAAAGCTCCGTATTGAAACGGAGCTTCTCAAGCGGGCATGAGGCTCGCTTTATTTTTCTAAGGACTGCCACGGGTAGTGGAAGTTGCCTTTGCGGTCTCTGCGTTCGAAGCTGTGAGCTCCGAAGTAGTCGCGTTGAGCTTGAATGAGATTAGCTGCGGAAGGCACAGACTTATAGCTGTCAAAGTAACTCAAAGCGGCAAAAGCTGCAGGCATGGCAATACCTATTTCAGCTGCCAATTTGACAATTTTCCTAAGACCCTTGATATTCTCCTCAACTGTCTCCTTAAACTCCTCGCTCAAGAGTAGGTTGGGGCAGTGAGGTTCTTGCTTGAAGGCGGCCATGATCTCTTTTAGTAGCTTCGCTCTAATGATGCAGCCGTTTCTAAAGATGGCAGCAATATTTGCCAGATTCAATTGCCAGTCATAGACCTCACTAGCCCGATGATAGAGGGCGAAGCCCTGGGCATAGGCGATAATCTTTGCTGCGAGAATTGCTCTCTCCACCTGACTGATTAAACTCTGTTTTTCCTTAGGCGTGAGCTCAAGTTTTCTGGCACCACCGTAGAGCTTGTTAGCAGCTTGTCTTTCGGCACTCATACTGGAGATATTTCGTCCATTGAGACCTGCAAGCAGGACTGAGCAGTCAACCGCAAGCTCAATGGCCTCTAAATTGGTCCAGCGACCCGTGCCCTTTTGCCTGGCTTCATCCACAATTTGATCTAAGAGGAAGCCAGAAGCGAGATCATCTTTGGCGGTCAGAATCTTCGCGGTGATCTCAATGAGGTAAGAGTCGAGCGGACCCTGATTATATTTCTCAAAGCAGTCGTGAATTTCTTCAAGGGAGAGTCCCAAGCCATAGCGAAGGAAATAATAACCCTCGGCAATAATTTGCATGTCAGCATATTCTATGCCATTGTGGACCATTTTGACGTAGTGTCCTGAGCCGCCCTTGCCGATGTATGCGGAACAGGGCTCGCCTGCAGCCTTCGCACTGATGTCTTTTAAGATGTCTGCGAAGTGTTCATAGGCGGCCAAGTCACCACCTGGCATGATGGCCGGACCAAAGCGGGCGCCAACTTCACCGCCAGAGACACCGACGCCAAGATAGTTGAGATCAAGGGCTGCAAGTTCCTGGGCGCGACGTTCAGTATCCTTGTAATAGGAATTGCCACAGTCAGCGATGATATCACCTGCGGAAAGTAGGGGAATTAGCTGGGAGATGAGGCTGTCAACTGGATCCCCAGACTTGATCATGAGGATGATTTTCCGTGGCCTGCTTAGGGAACTCACGAAATCTTCAAGTTTTTCGAAGGGCTGAAGTAGACCTGTCTCGTCCTCGGCTTTTGCCAATTCTAAGGGTCCTTTGCTACGATTGAAAACAGCACATTTGTAGCCGTGCTCAGCCAAGTTTAGCGCTAAATTGCGGCCCATTACGGCCATACCAATAACGCCAAGATCTAAATTCTGCATAATAAAACCTCTTTATCTGGTGGCGGGGTGTGTGGCCCCGCCAAACGAAGGGTTAGGTCGTTAGACGACTAGGGAAAGTAACATTGCCATGCCGAGGCCGACAAAGCCGATTAGGGTTTCCATGACGGTCCAAGAACGGAGGGTGTCCTTCTCGCTTAGACCGAAGTAGCGGTTGACCAGCCAGAAGCCCGAGTCATTGACGTGGGAGAAGGCGGTCGCGCCAGCGGCTATTGCGATGACAATCAAAGCGGGCTCGACAGTTGAGGCCTGGGCGATGGGAGCCACGATGGCGGCGGCAGTGGTCATGGCGACCGTTGCCGAACCAGCGGCTAGGCGGACGACTACTGCCAGCAAAAAGGCCAGCAGCAGCGGGCTCAAGGGGAGGGCTGCGAAGCTCTCACCGATGGCGTCGCCAATACCGGAATTGACGAGAACCTGCTTGAAGACGCCACCGGCACCAGTTACCAGAATGATCAGGCCAGTAGAGTTTAGGGCAGCGTTTGATACCTGCATGATATCATCCATGGTCATACCCTTGAAGCGACCGAGCACGATGAAGGCGGCTAGAGTAGCTAGGATCAGGGCGACGATTGGGTGACCGATGAAACCTAGCAAATCACGGGCTAAATTGCCTTCTGGAATCCAGGCATTGGCCGCGGTGTTGAGTAGAATAAGGACGATTGGGAAGAGGATGAGTCCGAATACCGTACCGAAGCTTGGCATTCCACCTTTGTATTCCTTGAGCTCCGTATTCTCGAGATAGTCGGGAACTGTGGTGTGAATCTTCTTGCCAATGTAATTGCCGAAGACTGGACCTGCAATAACTGCAGCGGGCAAACCACAGATGATACCGTAGAGGATGACCTTGCCGATATCAGCGCCGACGAAGCCTGCGACCAGAATTGGACCTGGGGTGGGAGGCACGAAGGCATGGGTGACGGCCAGACCGGCCAACAGTGGAATACCATAGACTAAGACTGACTTCTTAGACTTCTTGGCCAAGGCGAAGACTAGCGGCACTAAAATGATGAAGCCGACATCAAAGAAGACGGGAATGGAAACTAGAAAACCTGCTAGTAACATTGCCCAGTTGGCGCGCTTCTCACCAAACTTATTCAAGAAGCCTTGAGCTAGACGCTCAGCCCCGCCAGTGACTTCGAGCATTTTACCAAACATGGCTCCTAAACCGATGACGGTCGCCAGGAAACCCAGCGTGCCACCCATACCAGCAGTCATGGCGCTGATGATGTCGTTGAGTGGCATGCCAGCAAGGATGCCCATGAACAAGCTGACGATAAGCAGCGAGATGAAGGCGTGTAATTTGAGCTTGATTACGAGGAAGAGTAGCAGCGCTACACTTGCCACTAATAAGCCGATCAGAACAGTTGTAGACATTATGATTTACCTCCTCATTTGTCTATCTTGCATATCAAAACGAGCTATTTCGCCCGTAGTAGCCAATTACTAGCTTGGGCTTGGAGCTCGCTTAGCTCGTGCATCAGCTCTTGATTCAAGCTGATGGCCCTCTTATATAGTTTGTAATTTTCGCGCAGTGACTCTCGAATTCGCGGTTCAAAGCGCTCTTCAACGACAAAGTACTGGGCGGCTGCGCGCTGATTTGCCAGCTTACCAATCGCTTGTAGGCCGATTAAGTACGCCCCGAATAATGGTCCGCCGCCTCCTTGTAGAGTGATTACAGCTTTCTCCAAGACGTCAGCCAAAAGTTGCAGCCAGTACTTACTGTGGCAGAAGCCCCCGTTCGCATAAATCGCATTGACATCTTCCCCTGTAGCCTCGACTAGCACGTCGAAGACATCGCGGATAGCAAAGCAGATGCCCCTCAAGCCCGCTACCATTAGGTCGAGGGAGTCGTGTTCCTGACTAAGGCCAATGAAGGATGCGCGCAATTTGGCATCCCAGTAGGGAGCGCGCTCGCCCGAGAGGAAGGGAAGGAATATCAGACCAGCGCCGACCCGCTCATCCTCAGGAGGACTTAGGTGGCTGATCAGTTCATCGATATGCTGGTCAAAGCCCAGACTATGCCGTAGCCAGTCATAGGCAATGCCACCATTATTAAGGGCGCCACCAGCGACATTTAATTCTGGGTTGAGAATGTAGGAAAATATTCTTCCTTGAGAGTCGAGGCGAAGTTCTCGGCTGACGACGCGAACGGCTGCGGAGGTCCCGATAGTACAGATACAAGAGCCAGGTTCTAGGCCTCGACTACCGAGATTGGCAAGAGGACCGTCACCTGCACCAAGTACGATAGTAAGGGGCTTATCCAGGCCAACAGCTGCGAGGAATTCAGGTTTTTGCCAGCGTAATTGAGTCAAAACTGATACGGGCTTCGGCAGCTGTTCGGCTTCAATTCCAGCATAGCTGAGGGCTTCACTTGACCATTTAAGCTGTGCTTGGTCGAAGAGACCAGTGCCTGATGCTGAGGAGTATTCAGACAGCCATTCTCCAGATATCTTATAAACTAAATACTCCTTGATGGAGGCCAATTTAGCAGCCTGGGCGAGGAGCTCTGGGGCGTTTTCCTTGAAATAACGCAGTTTGCAAAGTGGACTCATAGGATGAATCGGGGTGCCAGTCAAGTGGTAGAGTTGATCACCGAGTTCTGAATTTTTAAGCTCCTTGGCGATAGCCGAACTTCTGGCGTCATTCCAGAGCAGGCAGTTGGTGAGGGGCTTGCCAGCTTCATCCACAAGAATTAAAGAGTGCATGTAAGAAGAGAGGGCGAGGAAGCCAAATTCCGCAGAAGATCTGCCGTCAATGATTTCTTTGAGTAAGTCCAGACAGGCTGTGACCACTTCATCTGGATCATGCTCGCGAAAACCTGCCTCTGGCGTGTAAAGCTTCGACTGTCGCTCTCTACTGTCTATTAATTCGCCGGCTTCATTGAAGATCGCGGCCTTGATTGTGGTGGTTCCGATATCAAGTGCAATGTAGAGCATTTTCGCCTCCTCGCTGGGGTGATTACCCATGAAAAGAAATTATATTTCTTATTTTGCTTATCTGGAGCAGCTCAGTCAAGAAAATACGAAAGAAAGTTTCTTTTTATCCTATTTGCACTAAAATTCACTGAGAATTTTTAGCAAAAAGCGCAGTAGACTATAGCACAAAGAAAAAATCTTTTGTTAAAATTAAGTAAAGGGAGTACATTATGTCAATAACACCAAAACTAAATTGTCGAGATCTTATTCGACAGAAATTTCAAGATTTGAACAAGCGTGAGAAATTAGTTGCAGCTTTTATTCTGCAATATCCGAACGAGACCATACACATGACTATAGCGGAGGTGGCGAAGGCTTCGGGAGTCTCGGATACAACTGTCTTTCGGCTAACTAGATCACTCGGCTACAAGGGTTTTTATGAGTTCAAGATAGCGCTAGCCAGCTCTGTTGTCGAACCCCTGCGAAATGTTCATAACGATATAGAGTCAGAAGATTCACGCTCCACCGTAATGTCTAAACTCAGTCATGGTTACACTCTTTCCCTAAAAGAGAGCATAGAGCGCAATTCAGACCTCGCCTTTAGCACCGTGGTCAACAAATTAGCCAAGGCGAAAACGGTCTACTTCTTCGGCAGTGGGGGTTCTCACGCCCTGGCCCTAGACGCCTATCATAAATTTGTGCGCAATGGCATCCAAGGCCAGGTCACAGCTGACCCGCATTGGATGAGTATGTATGTAGCGCTTGCCGAAGCTGGCGATCTCCTCTTCTTGATTTCGCTATCTGGCCGGAACAAGGATCTTATGCATGTTGCCAGTGAGGCCAAGGCCAAGGGCTTAGATGTAGCCGTTATCTCCAGCTCAGCCGCTTCTCCTTTAGCCTTGGTGGCAGATGTCTTATTGCTCGCTGCGGGTCGCGAATATGAGTACCGTTCAGAGGCGATGGAAGCAAGAATTTCAACTCTCTTGTTAATCGACACTCTCTACATCATGTTGGCAAAATTAAATAAGGCCAAGGAAGCAGAGTCCCTGGCCAATATTAAGGCGATACGAGAACATATCGCCGAGCATCGCGAATTTGAGGAGGATTAAACTCTATTCGCCCTCAGTAATCCAATCCTTCAAGGTCTTAACGGCTTGCTTCAATTGCTCAATTTCATTTTGTTGAGCGTCAATGCGAGCCAGTCCTGGCTGGGCCTCCTCTTGAAGTATTGAGAATTCGCGGGAGAGCTTCAAAATTTCTTGATCCCGCTCCCTGGCATTCCTATACAAACTGTAATTAAAAAACAGTGACAGCAAGAGGAGCAGTGTCAGAGGAATCATCATTAGCCAGAGGCCAAGATTGGAGCTTTGCCGCTCTTGACGACTGGGCGTGGAGAGAGCTCTGCGTTCGCGCTCATCAAGCAAAACAGCTGGTCGCTTCGCCCGCGGTCTCTTAACGTTCGTCGGTTTACTGGTATAAGACTGGCTACTCGATTGGCTGCCAGGCCTGCGAATATTGCGATTGTTATTACTCATCTTAATCCCCTTTACTAAGTAGCTAGTTTAGCTTCCTTGCACTAGGCTGTAAAGACTTAAGCGCTGTAGAAGTGTCGGCAGAGCTTGTCGAAGTAGTAGACATCGAGGGTGCCGCCAGTCTCTCTAATGGAGTGCATACCCCAGATTGGCATGCCCATATCGACAGTAGCTACGGGCACTAATCTTGATGTAATAGGACCAATTGTTGAGCCGCCGCGCAAGTCGGAGCGGTTGACAAAGAGCTGACAAGGAACCTCTGCACCAGCACAGAGTTCGCGGAAGATGGCGGCTGAGTAGGCATCAGTTGAATAAGCTTGGGAAGCTGCGACCTTGATAGTCGGACCACCATTGATGGCGGGCCTGTGTGTTGGATCGGCGTATTCGGCATAGTTTGGATGAACAGCATGTGCGCAGTCTGCTGAGATCATGTAGGACTTGTCGTGTAGGTCCAAGAATTCCTGCCTATTGGCGCCTAGACCGTAGGCAAGAGCTTCTAAGAAATCCCGGATAAAGGCAGAAGCGGCACCTTGCTTGGAGCCTGAGCCAACTTCTTCGTGGTCGGTGGCCAGGGCTATTTGAATGCCTGGTCGCACATGGTCAGAAACCTCTGCTAGAGCATTGAAGCAGCAGAAGGTAGAGAAGAGATTATCGAGCCTGCCGGCGGAAATGAATTCTTTATTGCGGCCCACGAAGCAGGGCTTGTCATATTCATAAATGTATAGGTCATAGTCCAAAATACTGTCTAGATCACAGCCGAGCTCATCAGCTAAGAGTTTGTCGAGCCAGTCCTCCTCGCACTCATCACTTAAAGCGACGATTGGCAAGAGAACTTTCTGGCGCTCAATTTTCACGCCTTCGTTGGCTTCTCTATTCATGTGAATGCAGAGGTTTGGCAAAATCAAGAGTGGTTCTTGGAAATCTACTAGTCTGACCTCAGGTTTGAAGCTGTCGCCACTCTTCAAGACGCAGCGACCAGCTAGTGAAAGAGGTCTATCAAAGTAGGAATTTAAGAGCCCACCGCCGTAGACTTCAGTACATAGTCTCACAACAGATTCATTTACAGAAATTGCATTGGGTTTGATTCTGAGTGTGGGACTGTCTGTGTGAGCTCCGATGATCCGGAAACCGTTTTCCAGTGGTTCATCGCCAACGACGAAGGCGATAATTGCGGAGCCATTCTTCTGATAGTAGCCTTTATCGCCTCTTTTGAGATTCGTCAGATCCTTCAGTTGATATTCCCTGAAGCCCTTGGCGGACATAATTTTAGCGACCTCTGCGGTCGCCTGATATGCGCTCGGCGCACGTCCAATAAAATTTAATAGATTTTCCGCTTGCTCTAGGGCTGCATTTGGAATGGTTTTGACTGCCATTTTTTACTCCCTTCGCACCAGCATTCTAAACTGGCGCCAAATAATGAATTTAATAGCTAAATCATGATAGCATAATGTACGAAAAGGTGACTTCAGGAGGTTAGATAATGCTAGAAATTAGAGAACTTAGAAGTGAGGTTTTGCAGGTTAATGAAGACGGCCAGGAGGGCCGACTCTTCACTTTTCCTGAGCTGAAAGAACAAGGTTTCGATTACCTCTTGACTAGTCGCGACTTCGATACGGCAATCCACCCTGGCAAGAAGCAAACAGCCCCTTGGCAGGCAATTAAGGATTTCTTCGGTCAAGATCAGCACGGTCACGAGAAGCAGTTGATTATTTTACGCCAGACCCACAGCTCAAGAATAATTGAGCTGAACGGAAGACAACAGCCAGAAGAACTTGCTAGCTTCCGAGACTTATCCAGCTTAGAAGGTGAGGCTGGTCACTTGGCTGAAGTAATTGAGAATGAGGCTAAAGAAACTATTGAAGCAGCTGAAGTCGGTCTGGAGATCAAGCCCTTGGACTTCGATGCCATGGGTGAAGAGGGCAAGATTGCCGCTGAACAGCTCGGCTTTGCCCTCCGCTATGCGGCAATAGACGGCCTGCTCAGCAATAGCTGCGAACTAATCCTCGGCACTACGCACGCTGACTGTGCTCCAGTGATTTTCTTCGACAGGCGACAGAAGCTCTTAGTCAATATCCACTCAGGCTGGCGTGGAACTTTAGCTCTCTTTCCGCTGCGCACTTTAGAATATCTGACTAGTGCCTATGGTGTTCAAGTTGATGATCTCACAGTCGTCCTCGGCCCCATGATTGCTGGAGTTGACTACGAGGTGGAAGCAGATGTAGCAGTACCCTGCATGGCCGTCTTCCCTGAAGAGGCCAGGGTCATTGAACAAAAGAGCGATTTCAAATATAAACTAGATCTCAAAGCAGCCATAAGCTGGCAATTAGGCGAATGTGGCTTAAAGACAGGCTCGGTGTATACCGTGCCAGGTTCCACATACCAGTCCGAAAATTATCATTCATACAGGCGAGACGGCAGCGCTAATTATGGCTTGATGTCGTCTTTTGCCAGTCTCAACTGTCAATAGAAAGAGGGATTTAAGATGGCAGAATTTCCGAAACGCAGTCAAGTTGATGAGCAGTTGTGCTGGGATATCTCGGCGATTTTTAAGGATGTCCAGGAGGCCGAAGCTGCAGGCGCGAAACTGAAACCCTGGGCCCTAAAATTGAAAGAGCAGTATGAGGGCAAGGTCAAGAGCTTGAGTGATCCTGCCGCCATTGTTGCCTTCTTGGAGGATTATGAGGACTTACTCATCGCGATCTCTCGCTATGGCAAATACTACTTTTTGGCCTTTGTTGTCGATAGAAATAATGAAGAGTGGCGAAAGGCGGAGCAGAGAGTATCGATGGAGCTGAGCGAACTCAGCAATATTTTGCATTTTGCACAAATTGAATTGCAGCAGCTGCCCACAGAACTGACTAGAGCTCTAGCCAAATATGAGCCGCGTTATAGTGGTCTGGCAAGGGAGATTGAGCAGAATAAACCTCATCAACTGAGTCCCGAGACAGAAGCAGCATTGGAAAAATTGAGCCCGACTTTGAATACCCCAGAAAATCTCTATAATGTTGTGAAATTCAACGATCTCAAGTTTCCTAATTTCACAGTGGATGGAAAGGAGTATCCGCTTTCTTACGTGCTCTATGAAAATGTCTATGCCTATTCGCCAGATACCAATTTACGGCGCGAGGCCTTTAGGCAATTTTCTAAGCAGATTGCGCAGTACAAGGAAACAACAGCTGCAATTTACAATACCCATGTTCAGAAAGATAAGCAGCTTTCAGAGCTCAGGAAATTTGACTCCGTCTTCGACTATCTCTTGTTGCCACAGGGCATAGAGAGAAGTAATTTCGATTCGCAAATCTCAACCTTTATCGAAGAGGTTAAGAAGCCAATGCGTCGTTATGCCAAGCTGCTTAAAGAGGTTCATGGGCTAGATGAATTGCATTTTGCTGATTTAAAATTGCCTCTAGATCCTGACTTTTCTAGTGAATTGAGTTATGACGAGGCCAAGAAGATAGTTTCCGAGGTCCTCGCCGTTGCTGGGGACGATTACCGTGACCTCCTCATGCCAGCCTTCGAGGAACGCTGGCTAGACTTTGCCCAAAATGAGGGCAAGAGTACAGGTGGCTTCGCCCTCTATGTCAATGGTGCTCACCCCTACATACTGATGAACTGGGATAATTCAGTAGCAGAATTGTTCACCCTAGTACATGAGCTAGGTCACGCAGGGCAGTTCTTACTAACAGCCAAAGAGAACAGCTTCCTCGGCCAGAACATGAGCCTCTATGTTGTTGAATCGCCTTCGACCTTCCACGAATTATTACTTGGCTACTACTTGATGCATAAGGAGGATGCCAGTCCGCGTTTCAAACGATGGGTGGCCTCGCTGCTGATCGCCAATACCTATTATCACAATATGGTTACCCACCTCCACGAAGCAGCTTATCAGCGTGAAGTTTATCGCTTAGTTGATAGGGGAGAGAGCATTGATGCCGAAACTTGTAGCCGTCTGTTTAGAGAGGTTCTCGAGGACTTCTGGGGAGATCTCGTGATCCTTGATGAAGGGGCAGAACTGACCTGGATGCGCCAGCCCCACTACTATGATGGCTTGTACTCTTATACCTATTCAGCTGGTCTGACTATTGGTACTGAGATGTTTAGACGCCTCATGGATGAGGGTCCAAAGGCATTGACAGACTGGCGAAAATTCCTCTCTGCTGGCAACCGCTATCAGCCAATTGAGCAAGCGGCACTTGCAGGTATTGACATCAGCAATCAGGAGGCTCAGCTGCGTACTGTCGACTATATTTCAGCTCTCGTGGATGAATGCTACGCGCTGACCGAAACAATGCGTGAAGCAGAATAGACTGACTAATAAAGCTAAATTGATGACTAGCAAGGCAGGTCGGATCAACTGGCTCGACAGAGTTAGAGGTCTGGCCTGCTTACTTATGCTATTGCATCATGGCCTCTATGACACAGAATTCATCTTTCAGAAAAGACTAGGGCTCGGACCCAAATTTTACTACTATTTGCATATATTAATAGTAGCTCTGTTTATTAGCTCCTCAGCTCTCAGTGCCAGCCAGGCTAGACGTCAGAGCCCGAGAGGAGTGAAGAGGCAAGTTCTAGCAGCTACGCTGCTGCTGCTGACTACGAGTGCAATTAGTGTAATTTCAGACCTCAATCTCTATATCTTCTGGAACTTACTAATGGTTTTGGCGCTCGCCAGATTGCTACTTTATTTATTAAAGGATCTGCGGGATTCTCAGTATGAACTAGTCGTCATGATCACTGGCATACTGATCTCCCTGGTCTCCAAATATATTGCTGACGGCAGCATAGAGAAATTGCCTGCTCAGGCCGATTACCTCTCGAACTGGCCGTGGCTATTTTATTTTATAGTGATCTATCTCCTGTTTAGAAGATTCCCGTTGCAGGCTCTAAATATTCGTCAAGAAGCAGCAAGAGATCCTCTCGCTTGTCTTGGCCGCCATGCTCTGCTATTTTATTTTCTACATCAGCCAATACTACTTTTGCTACTTAAAGGTTTATTTACGTGCTTAGATTGAGATTTCCAGAAGATATAGCGAGTGAACGCCTGGCCGAAGTCCTGCGACTGTTTTTTAAGTCCTTGCCTGAGGTCGAGTTCATTGATGGTGCCCAGGAGATGAAAATAGAGTGTGCGAAAGAGCTCAGCTTCACGCTTACTTTCGAGGCGGGCGAGGTCTATTCATATGGCAATGGAGAGCTCTTTATGACTGCCAGACCGCAAGATCTGAAAATTGCTCGTGAAATGCGTCGGCAGCTCTATCTCTACCTGAGCAAGAAACTTGAAAGTCAGAAGAATTGGGGGGCGCTGACAGGCGTGCGTCCAACAATGCTAGTTGCAGAGCTGGCTGAATATCATAGCGGCGATAGGACGGCAATCATGAACTCTTTGCTCAGAGATTACGGCTTGACAGAGGCCAAGGCCCAGCTGGCCATCGAAGTCAATGAGGCAGAGCAGACCTTGCTTTCTGAAATTCCGACAGATAGTGATCTAGTCTATATCGGTATTCCATACTGTTATTCGCGCTGTTCTTACTGCTCGTTTATCGCCCAAGATGCGAGTCGCTACAGGCGGCTTTTGCCTCAGTATATAGATGCTATTACAAGCGACTTAAAATGCTTTTTTGGCTCGCGAAAGTCCATGGTTTCTTCTTTGTATTTTGGGGGAGGAACGCCGTCTAGTCCCGATACTAAAGATATTGAGAGGTTGCTCCAGGCCGTTGACAAATATGTGCCATTGCTGCCAGACGCTGAGATCACTTTCGAGGCGGGGCGGGCTGATTCACTGAGTTATGAGAAATTGAAGCTCATTCGGGACTTCGGCATTGAACGGATCTGTCTCAATCCGCAGACGACTTCGGATGAGACTTTACAGCGTATAGGTCGGCATCATAGTGTAGCTGAGTTCTACCAAGCTTATGAGTGGATTTCTGAACTTGGCTTCCAAATCATCAATATGGACTTGATTTGTGGTCTACCTGGTGAGGATGGGGCTGATTTTCTGAAGAGCTTGGCCGATGTCATGGCGCTCAAACCTGCCAATATAACTGTGCATGCTTTAGCTCTTAAGCGGACAGCTAGACTGACTCAGACGGTGACTGAGAAGCGAAGAGAAAATGCCGATTTGACTGCGGCCATGAGCCAGGCTCACCTCGCTCTTAAGGAGGCTGGTTATAAACCGTACTACCTCTACCGCCAAAAGAATCTCGTTGCGGGCTTGGAGAATACGGGTTTCGCCCTCCCGGGCACTGAATCGAAGTACAATGTCGGCATGATGAGTGACAGACGAAATGTCTTGGGTTTCGGGGCCGGTGCCAGTTCGAAGGCTGTATTTGGCGAGCGTCTGGAGCGTCATATAAACGTCAAGGATATCGGTTTATACATCGAGCGGTGGGCAGGGGAGTGCGATAAACGTCTGCAATTATTTCGCTAGTTGAGTGAGATCGACGACACCTAGCGGTCTACAAGAATCTTATATATTCATGTGTTTGGCAAATATATCCCGTGGTGCTGTGGGATCAAAGGGTTTTTCCTTCGTGCCGACAGCGACCATATCTATCTTGCGAAAGACATGTTCTAAATCGTGCCAGACTCCGCTATGACCCGTGCAGATGGTATCAATTTTATAGTCTTTACAGATCTCTTTAAGTCTACTCAACGACTGAATATTGAGCTTCGTATCCATATTGTAGAAGTTGAAAAAGCAGTGACCGCCCTCGTCATTGATCGCCATGGAATCACCTGTGAACAAGGCGCGGTCATCGACAATATAGACACTATGGCCGTAAGTGTGGCCCGGCACGTGGATGATTCTGACCTTGATGTCTCCGATCTCGACAACCTCATTGTCCTGCAGTAATTTATAGCCACTTGTTCGCTTGACGGGATTTCTCAAGCCGAATGGCCCTTTCTTAAACCGCTTTTCACGCCCTAATAACATATCCTGCTCCCGTTCGTGCAGGTAGACTGTGGCATTTTCGAAGAGATTGTGGCAATCGACTATTGAGCCTGCATGATCCATATCTGCATGGGTTAAGAATACGGCTTTTACCAGATCCGGCACGAGGCCGATTTTTGCAAAATCTCTCTCTGGACTAGGATAATTGTCGTAGCCAGAATCAATTAGGATTACGTCCTCGCCCTTTCTATATACGTAAAAATTAACATCCCATTGCGCGATGCTGTAGATGTTTTCATTTATTTGCGCAGTAGGGTTGGTATTGAAAATCCCGCGACCGCGCAGCTTCAGCGGCTTGATCTTCTTGCCGAAAAAATCAATTAGACTCATAACGCACCTCCACATCTAGCTTAGGAGGGCGACTTGTTTATTAATAGTAAGTTTCTGCTATCTTCAAATTACTGAAACACGTCACTGATCGTAATTCCCGTATATTTCTTAACGACTTTGCACAGGTGAGTACTGTCGTAGAAACCAGCATTCAGCGCTGCTTCCGTGATACTCTGCCCATTATTGACTAGGATAAATACCTGCTTCACTTGCATCATCAGGAGGTAGTTTTTCAGGTTCATACCAGTCTCTGCTTTAAATAGATGAGAGAGCCGACTTGCGGACAGATGCATTTGTTTGGCTATATCAACGACTTCGAGGTTCAGCAATTCCCCCGATTTAATTGCTTCGACAAGTTGGACAATTCGCTCATCCCGTAAGTTCGTTTGAATATGGCAAAGGCCTAGCCTAGTTAAAATCTCTCTGCTCTCTTCGCCGATTTGTAGACGTTCATTTGGTGATTTCATCAATTTTGAAAGTTTCAGGTCAGAGGTGTAGAATTCATTGCCCTGCAGGTACTTGCTTCTTAAATTTGTGGCCAGAAAAGAGCTTGGATCAATCAGGTAGAAAAGCGAATTTAGGGGCAGCTCAACTTGGTGGCCAATCCAGTGATCTAGCACTATGAAGCTGTTGTTAAGCTCTCTATCTGCGAGTTTTACGCGAATAGCTTCGTCCGACAAGAAGATATGCAGCATTCCGTGACTGTGGAAGTCGGCACTGTTATAGCTCGGTACGATGGCAATGTAATTATCATCAAAATGCATGGCGTAATCCTCTACTTGATTTATTTATACGACATCTGTTGGTGAAAAGTCTAAAATATAAACTATGAAGATATTATTTTCACCATCGAAGAATATGAATCTAGAGAGGCTCACTGAAGGTGAAGTCGCGCTTGCGAAGCCAAGCCAGGAAATCCTGCAAGCCCTCCGAGCCTTGCCGAAAAACAAGCTGGGCAAGACTCTGTCTGTTAAAGCTGAGCTATTGGATTCCACTTACGAACGCTATAAGCATTTTGGCAAGCAGGTCTCACCAGCTATTGAACTCTATTCGGGGATGACGTTTAAACAGCTGACTGTAGATGATAAGAACATTAGGGAATACTTGGCGAAACACCTGATCATTATCTCAGCTCTCTATGGTCCCATAGGTTCCGAGGAATTGATTGCTCCGTACCGTCTCGACATGCAGGCCAAACTTCAGATCGGTGGTCAGAGCCTGGCGAGTTTCTGGAAGGCAGCTTTTGCCAATGCTTTAGAAGATAGCGATGGAGAGATTATCAATCTTGCCAGTAACGAGTTTTCAACTCTGCTGCCGCATTCTAAGAATTGGGTTGATATTGATATTGCTAAAATTGTCGACGGTCAAATTAAGCGTCATTCAACAACTGCAAAGAAGGCTAGAGGCCAGATCTTACAGTACATGGCAGAGCATAAAATAGACTCCTCCGAGGGTCTTAAATGCCTCAGAGGAGTCGTTGAATATGTGGCTGAATTATCTACTAAAGAGAAGCTCTTCTTCAAGCTCAATGCTTGAGTTGCTCATACTCTTCCTTCGTGATCAACAATTCAATTATTGGTTCTTCGTGACTGAGTACCGAAAAGCCGCAATTTAGATGGAGAGCGATAGCGCTTTCACGCTCATCTTCGAAGAAGTTGTGGACGGAGTCCGCTTGCAATTTCTCGAAGGCTACCTCAAGCAGCAATTTTAAGGCGTCTTTGGCATAGCCCTTTCCGCGCTCACTAGCTGTGACAACTATGCCCATTTCGTACCAGGGTTTGCCAGGGACTTCACGGACATTGACTTCACCGATGAACTCATCATTATCGGAGCGCGTAATGTAGGCGTAGAAGCGCTTCGGTTCCTGGCCGATGAAGTGGTCGTACCACTTTTGCCATTTTGATTCTGAGAAGTCTATGCAGCCGGTTTCAATATCATAACCTTCGATGTTGCGTTCGTAGCCCTTGTTGTAGCTCATGGTCTCTGCTTCCTGCAGTAATTTCTGACGATAAGTCAGTTCCTCGAAACTGGGAACGTGCAGATACACCTTGCTCTCACTCTTATACTTGCGTTCACTTGCTGAATTCTTCTGATTTTGTTCTTTTTTAGTTGCCACTTTAATTCCTTTCGATACCAGCTAGTGCGCCCATGGGATCCCAGGGTTCTAGTTCGATAATCTCGCCTTCAAAGGCCTTCAACCATTGTTCTGGGACGTATTTCTTGTCGACCATAATCTCGTAGTTGAATTCATCAAACCACTCATCAGACATGGAGAAAATACCGTCGCGGCCAGACTTTTCTGACCAGGAATTTTCGACCTTCCACTGGCATGGCTTGTCATTGTCGTCAAGTTCGACGCCTGTGAAGACCATGGCATGAGTGAGGACGCTCTCACCGTAGTCCAGACGCTCTGCCTTATTGAATTCTGGTTCAGGGCCAGCCACTGATTCGTAGTCGTATGCCTCGAGGTCCATGATGCCCGCTTTGCCCAAGAGGTACTGTCCTACATCACAGCCAAACCAGACAGGCTCACCCGCCTTGAGCGATGCGACCGCGGCTTGCTTCAAGACCTCGATTGGGACATTGAGATAGCGGATGGGTTGGGCCTCTTTGACTGTACCGAGAAACTTAACTGTATAGACCTTGCCATATGGCTTGTCTGCGGTTGGAGCATTAATCAAGGAGATCTTATCTTCTAATTTCCAGGAGGAGAGCTCCTGGAAGAATTGCTGGGGAGTCATCTCAGGTAAGCTGTGATAATTCTTATCCTTGTCGTAATAACTGAAGGTGAATTTTTCTGGAGGCGTACCCAGACAGTTGACGAGAATCTGGTAGACCTCAGCTAGCATGGGCTCTTTTTCGGCTCTCAGCTCAGCTTCACTTTGGCCAGCGGCATAGCCATTTCTGATGCGGCAGGCCCAGGCTCGAAGTCTTCTAGTCAAGAGTGCGACCATGTCAGTGGTGTTTGATGAGTGGTAAGTTTCTGGCATGGCATCTTCAGGTACGGCACCGTATTTCTCTAAGAGTCCGGAGTACATATCCCACTGTCCGCCGTCTTGTAACGGATCTCTGAGCAGGTGGGCTAAGAGACGACCTTCGAGAGGTTCATCGAGGGTTTCTAAAATGCTTTCGAGAAAGTAGTTGGCTTTCTCCAGTTTGTCCCAGAATAGAGGGTAGACCTTGGAATACTTGAAGTCTTCAAGCTCTAACTTCTCAATTGCTTCAGCGCGAGCAGCATTCATGGCGGCGAAGATCCAGCAGCGACCAGAGGACTTCTGGTCGGTGATCTTCCCCATCTTGCTCTCTGTGTTAAATACGAAATTATGACGACGTAGGACGGATTGGCGAGTTGCAGACTGCTCTAGACCGTTTTTGGCCACAGCGTGGGCAGCTGCTGTATCAAGCTTGGCTTCTTGATTGAATTTCTTAAGAAGTTCGGGTGTAATTGCAATATTTTTCGACATAAGTTCTCCTGGGGCATGATTTTCATGAAGAAGGGCCCTAGGCATATATTAAGCCGAGGACCCTAATATTTAAAGAGATATTTAATGTCTTCTACCTTAAGTTTGATGCTTCTGGGAATCGTCTGAGAAGTCCTTAGATTTCGCCTTTAGTTGGTCTAGCAAGATGCTCAGCAGCAGATAGAAAATGCCAAAAGCCACAACCACCAATGTATAGGGTAGGCGCTCAGAGAAATTGGCGTGAGCCAGCTCAACATCTTCAACGTAGTAGTAGGTAGGGAAGAATTTAGCTACGGCCAAGACACCTTTACCCAGGAGTTCTTGCGGAAAACTAGCGCCCGAGATGAAACTTGTTCCCATTGAGTAGGTGAGACTTGCGCCAAAGAGCAGGGAATGGGGGAGCAATTTGCAGAGAAGATTCGTCAGGCAGCAAGTGGTGAAGCACAAGGCGATAGAGCTTGGACCGAAGTTCAACAGGCTTTGCAGTGGATCTTCACTCAGCTGTGGTAAGGATAGGGCGAAGATTAAAGCAAGCATGATAACGGTGATGAATAATTGGCCGCTAAAGATGCCTAGATTCCACTGTATTTTGTTGATTGAACCCAGTAAGCAGCGTCGCTTTAGACGTGGGTTCTCGAGGTCAAAGATCACATAGGATAAAAGTGAGATAAGACAAAGAGACATGCCATAAGGTAAGAAGGTCTTGTAGAAGTTCATTTCGGTTTCTCGTCTTTGCTGTGGGGTCTGATCTTGATACTGGATCTCGGCTTTGACGGCTAGAGCTTGTCTGATTTCAGCTGCACCAGCAGGTGTGAGCTTAGCCCCGTGACTCTTTAAGACTGCAGAGCTGACCATGCTGAAGGCGTTGAGCTTCGCTTGGATCTTAGCCGTGTTTAGAATGCCATCTGGAGCCTGAAGATGAAAGACGGTTTGCCCAGAGATTAGCTTCTGTGCAATTTCGCTGTCAATGAAGATTGCAGCACTGATGTCCCTGATATCTAGCAGCTCTTCAATGCTTGTATCATTATTTTCCAGGTCATAGAAACTATAGCCTTCATTCGACAGATATTCCTTGAGGCTTTCGACAATTATGGGCTCAGCGCCAGCTTCGGGAATCAAAACAATTTTTTCTGTGGATAAACCTGCGGCATCTATACTGGCAAACTGCTGAAAGATTAAGATCAGCATAATAAAGAGGATAATTATCCACTTGCGATGCCAGCAGAGTCTTAAGAAATGTTTGAATATAATCATCTAGTACTCCTTCTACGCTCCTAAAGATTTGAACTTACGGCGACGGATTACAAAAACACTCACGCTCATGAAAACTAAAGAGATGCCAAGTAGGTAGATGAGGGAGAGAGCTGAGCCTACCAGTTGCTCAGGCTTATTAACCGCTGTATATGCTCGATAGATGACGGAGGCTGGATTGAGCTTGTCTAACAGGGGGAACTTGGTACGAATGATAATTCTCAAAGAAGGATTCATCAGACCACAGAGGGTGTTCAGAAACATCAAAACGAAGACACCAAACATGGTTTTAGCTTGCTCATTGAGCTTGGGAACAGCACCAACTAAGTAGCCAAAGCCCAGACCGATGAAACTTGATGCTAGTAGTACTAACAAAGTGAGGGGCAAGTTTGTAATAACTTTCTTCTGGAGGATAAATTGGATGTAGGCCATTAAGCAGAGATTATTGAAGATATTGATGCAGATAGAGGTCAGAGAGAAAGCTGCCAGAAGCTCAGACTTCGTTACTGAGGCTAGCGCAACACGCTGTCCAAAGGTTGATAAATTCGCTTGTATTTTATTGGAGATGTCAATTGCAGCAAAGTAAGAGTAGAAGCTAAATAGTGCCAATATATTGATAAACAAAGAGCCTATTGTCTGGCTAGTCTCGACTTTATTTTCCACCCACTTAGCATTGAAATCGACGAGCTGAGCTTCTGGGCCGAGAGCCGAAATTTGTTTGACCTGTGAGAGGATTTGCTCAAGAATCTCTTGCATCAGCCCCACTTTATTTATTACCAGGATGTCATCTGTATCTAAGAAGGCATCTAATTCATGTTCATCAATTAATTGACTAGGCTCTCCCTCAGTATACTTGTTTAGCTTGACAAAAGAGATATCTTCTAGGGCAGAACTGGCAAGTGAAGCCTCTCTATAGCCGACTTTTATTTCCTTTATTTCCATGGCCGCAGGAATACGGCCGACTGTCAGCCCGAGAATTGTTGCAAGAATGATGCCAAAACCCAGAGTCCAAAATGCTGCGCTCGCATCTCTGTAGTACGACAGTGTGTAGTATTTAAATAAGGTGAAAAAGCGATTCATATTCTACCTACTCTCTAAGTTCCTTGCCCGTAAGGGAGAGGAAGATCTCAGTCAGCGAAGGTTGTGTACTATAGAGTGAGGTATAGGCCAGTTGCTCGCGATCTAGCAAGTCAATTAAAGAAGTCAGACCGTTTTGTCTGCGCGAAAACTCCATTTGATAGCCGTCATCGCTTCTGTTCAGCTGGACTAAACCAGGAAGCTCTTTAAATTTCTCGAGTAGAGTTGGCTGATCTGAGCTTAATTTCAAGTGGATGATCTCACTAGTGCTAATTAGTTCACGCAGCTCTGATAGAGTGCCGCTTGCTATGTGCTCACCGTTATCGAGGATGAGGAAGCGCTCGCAGAGCTCTTCTGCCTCTTCAAGATAGTGAGTAGTATAGATTATCGTGCTTCCCTCATCGCGAAGCTTGCGAATACCATCGAGGATGAAGGCGCGGCTCTGCGCATCGACTGCTACCGTTGGTTCGTCAAGAATAACCAAATCTGGTTTATGGGCAATGCCACAGGCGATGTGTAGGCGCCTTTGAAGGCCACCAGATAATTTCGAAGCCCTAAATTTTGCATGCTTTTCTAACTGAACGAAGTGAATTGCTTCGTCTACCAACTCACGTCTACGGTGCCTATCCTTGATGTACAGACTACAGAAGAAATCGATGTTTTCACGCACATTAAGTGTGGGGTAGATGGCGATATTTTGAGGCACCGAACCAATCCTGGCCTTGAGTTTATACGAATTTGGCTTGAGCTCTTGCCCGAAGACTTTAATATCACCTTGTTCATAGCTAAGCAAGGACAGAATGCAGTTGATAGCTGTAGTTTTACCAGAGCCATTTGGCCCTAAGAGTCCGAAAATTTCACCAGGCATGACTTCCATATTGAAGCGCTTGAGGGCTAATACTTCGTCATAGCGTTTGACCAAGTCCTTAACTTTAATTACAGGTTCCATACTTACCTCCTGTGTTCATTATTGGGCAAAAGCCGAGCTCTGATAAGTGTCTGCAATCAATTGCCAAGTGACAAATGTCATTTCTCTGCTAAAATTAAAATATGCTCTGGCTCCTTGTATTTAAATTAGTTCTCATGCTTGGAATCATTTTCAGCAATCTTGACTTGCTGGCTACTAATGTAAGCGGTTCAGCTTTGTTCTGCCTGGCCTTTGCCTCTTTATCTATCGTTGCTTTCTTTATGAGGTCGCGTTTTGCAAAATTCCTACATCTACTTGTTTTCGCCAGTCTGCTCTTGAGCTCCGACACAAGTATTTTTTATCCCTTGTTATTGCTGGACTTTGCCTACCTTATTGGCAGTCTTAGATACAGTCCATATCTGTTAGTCATTGCGGCCCTACCTATAATAGTCTTGTCGCCAGTGACGATTTTTCTTTCTGCTCTGGCAGGGCTAGGAGCTTTTTTTATGAGCAGACAGCAAATCACGATGCAAGAACGACTAGCGAGGATAGACGAACTTAGCACTCAGATTGCTAGTATGGCAGAGCGAAATAGGCTGTTGAAGCGTGAAAGTACACAACTCAAAGAACTCAGCCAGCTCGAAGAGCGGGAGCGGATCTCAAGAGAATTACACGACACCATTGGTCACAGCATCTCGGCCTCGATATTGCAACTGGAAGCTCTGAAAATCAGCAGTGAAAATCCTGAGCAGGCAGCTGCTTTAGAGAGAGTGCAGACTCGGCTTAGCACTGGAATGGATGAGATTCGCGAAGTGCTACACAGGCTTAGAAGAGAGGCCTTCAACCTCGATGCCAAGGTCTTGAAGCTCAGCGAGGACCTAGCAGGTCGACAGCTAGATTGGTTGAATACGGTGGAGAGCGAACTGCCATTGACCTTTCGTCTGGAAATACTTCAGCTCATTCAAGAGGGGGTTAATAATTTCACGAAGCATTCTGAAGCCAAGGTCTTGCGCTTACGACTGCTAGAACAGAGGAGTTTTTATAGTTTGGAAATTGCAGATAAAGGACCGGCAAAGGTCGAAGAGACGAAAGATGGTATCGGACTCTTCACCATGCGAGAGACTGCCGAGCGCTATGGCGGCTATTTTCGCCTGGACAGAGATAATGGTTTTACAGTCTTTCTGACTTTTGCTAAAGAGGTAGTAGATGAGAATAGTTTTAGTAGATAATGACAGCTTGGTCTTGGAGGCCTTGAAGACTATTTTAGAATCAGCAGGTCATCAGGTTACAGGTGCTTATGTGAAGAGTAATCTGCCACTTGCCGAGTACTTTCGAGACAGCCCCGATCTATTTTTGCTAGATATCCAAATGCCGGAAAAAAGCGGTCTCGAGCTAGCCCGTGAGCTGATGCATGCAGACAGCGAAGTAAAGATTCTTCTGCTCACAACCTTCGAAGATGAAAAATATATTGCCGAGGCTCTCAAGCTTGGCTGTAAGGGCTACCTACTCAAGCAAAATTTCAATGGGATTATTCCAGCGATAGAGGCGGTAGCCTCCGGCCACCTCATCTTCAATGAGAAGATCATGGACCAGGTCAATCGAATTGCCTTGCGCTTCGAAGACCAGCGCCTGAGTGAGCGTGAACTCAAACTGACTAGGCTTGTCGCCGAAGGCTTGAATAATAAAGAGATCGCCGCCGAGCTCTTCCTCAGTGAGGGGACTGTTCGCAACTTGCTCTCCGAGGTGCTAGCTAAACTTGACTTACGTGATCGTACCCAGCTTGCAGTCTATTACTATAAGAAGCTAATTAGCGGTAATTGAGATCAAGAGATCTTGGAGATAGCCATAGAACTACTAAATAGGTCATAATTTAGCAATTTAAAGATATTTTATTTATCAAGCCTCAAAATTTTTATATAATTAGAAAAATAAATTAGAGGAGCATGCATATGAGTAAAACTGTAATTGGCGTGTCGGGCAGCTGGCTGGTCGACAAGGGAGGCCTATTTCCCGGCTATAAGAGAGCCTATGTCAATGATGACTACATCAGGTCACTGACTGAGGCCGATGCCCTACCACTGGTACTGCCATTCATCCCAGAAGCCGCTCGCAACGGTCAGGTAGAGCAGTGGCTAGAGATGGTCGACGGCCTCATTTTAAGTGGAGGACACGACCTCTATCCGCCCTATTACGGACAAGAGGCCCAGGCGAAGCTTAGCGAAGTCTGGCCAGAGCGCGATCTCTTCGACCAAGAACTATTGGCCCAGGCCCAGGCCATGGGTAAGCCCGTATTAGGTATCTGCCGCGGCTTCCAGCTGATCAATGCCGTCAGAGGTGGCAAGATCCTACAGGATCTGAGTTATAGTGACACCCCGTTACTCAAGCATTGGCAGAATCAGAGCCCTGATATGCCAATCCACTCAGTCGAGTTTGTCGAAGGAACGAGTTTCTATGAGCTATTTGGTGCTGAAACGATGGTTAACAGCCATCACCACCAAGTTGTGCTGGAGGTTGGCGAGGGCTTAACTGTAGCTGGCCGCGCACCTGATGGCGTGATTGAGGCAGTTGAGGATCCAGCAAATAAAATTCTCGGCGTCCAATGGCACCCCGAAATGATGTCAATCAGCAGCGAAATCATGCGTAAGTTCTTCAAACACTTTGTCTCAACTTGTGCATAAGAACTTATGTGCTAGAAAAGAGGAACATATGAATAAGGACAATATTCGTAAATTTGGTTTCTGGTCTATAGTCCTATTGGCCATTAACTCTATTATCGGGACAGGTATCTTCCTGTCACCAGCAGGCGTAATTAAAGTCGCTGGTACCTATACACCACTAGTATATATAGCTGCGGCAATTTTCGCTGGCATTCTAGCTGTCGTCTTTGCTTCAGCTAGTAAGTTCACGAAGAAAAATGGTGCGGCCTATGCCTATACCAAGGCCGCCTTTGGTGGTGACCTAGGTTTCTACATTGGTATCACAAGATTTACTGCTGGCGCCATCGCCTGGGGCGTCATGGCGACCGCTGTCGTACGGACCACATTAGGTATCTTCGGCGGTGCTGAAGCTCAGACTCAAAAAAATATCACCATTGGCTTCATTATTCTGATGGGCGTTTTACTACTGATCATCTTCTCAGGTACCTTTATCACCAAGATCTTCAGCAATGTCTCCACTATTGGTAAGATTGGCGCCCTCGTCATCGCCATAGTCGCAGGTTTGATTATCTTCATCAAGACTGGTGAGAATCACTTCGCTGAAGTCAATAGCTTGACTGATGCCGAAGGTAATTTGCTCATTCAGCCAATGAGTGTCACCGTATTTGTCGGGGCTATGATGTCTGCTTTCTATGCTTACACGGGATTTGAATCAGTCTCTTCAGCCGCCACCGAGATGAAGGATCCAGAAAAGAATCTACCAAGAGCTATTCCTCTGGCTATCGCTATTATCGCCCTGATCTACGTCAGTGTCGTCTCGATTGCCATGATCATCAACCCAGTTGCCGTCATGAATTCGAAGGAGCCAGTGCTACTAGCCTCTGCCTATAATAGCCCGCTTATCAAGAACCTCATCCTCTATGGAGCCTTGGTCTCGATGTTTGGTATTAATATCGCAGCGGCCTTTAGCACCCCGCGTATCTTTGAAGCCATGGCAGATGAGGGACAGTTGCCATCAGTTTTGAGAAAGCGCACCAAGCGTGGCATCCCACTCTATGCCTTCCTCGTCACAGCCGTAATGGCAATCTTCGTCCCCATGGCCTTCCGCTATGACATGCGTGGTATCATGGTCATTTCCTCAGTTTCGCGCTTCTTGCAATTCATTGTTGTGCCTATCGCCGTAATTTTCTTCTATTACAACAAGGCGAAGGAGCCGATCCTCGATGCCAAGAGAAATTTCGTAACCGATGTTGTCGTTCCAGTAATCGGCTTCATCCTGAGTGTCTTCTTAATGGCTAAGTTCAATTGGAAGGGTCAGTTCTCACTGGCAGATGGCTCACTCAATCTATTTGCAATCTGGGCCATGGTCATTGGCTATATCATTTTGCCAATTGTCTTATACGTGCCGATGAAGCTTGGTAAATTTAAAAACTAGAACTGAGAAGTTCTTGAAACACTGAAGCAGCTTGGCCACGGCCAAGCTGTTTTATTACAGAGAAATGAGCAATGAAAATGAGTAATCCATACACCCATCTGGCCCAATACTACGATTTTTTTGCTGATCCCGAGAGTGAAGTCCAAATCATTCGAAAGATCAAGGAATACATCACTGATTTTTCGCAAGCTTCACTATTAGACCTAGGCTGTGGCACAGGGCGGCTGACAGGGGAGTTTGCCCCGTTCTTTTCCCAAGTCTATGGCTTGGACAACTCCTTCGAGATGCTTGAGATATTTAAGGAACGCCAAGGCTCTATCGCGGATAGTAAAATCGACTTGCGCCTGGCGGACATCAGTACTGACAAATTACCCCAAGCGGATGTGGTCATAGCCTTAACTGATGTCTTGAATCATCTGTCACCTGCGAAATTACCACTGGCTTGTAAAAATATTGAACAGGCATTCAAGGAGCATACATTATTTATCTTTGATCTACTAAAACTCGATTACTTGCGAGAGGAGCGAGGGGATTTCACCTTCTACTCCGAACTCGGCAATGAAGAGATGCCGAGCACTTGTTTTGTCTGGGAAAATAGTTGGGACGAGGAGCTCTGGGAGGCCAGGTCTCAGTTTACCTTCTTTCATGAAGAGGGAGGTCTATATAGACGAAATCTAGCTGAACTTACTGAGTATTACTACGAAGTAGAAGAGTTGTTCTCATATTTTAAAGAACTTAGCTTGCTTGACAGCTTGGACTTGCCAGAACGCAAATTATTCATTGCTAGGTAAGGCAAGCATAAGAGTCAAAATTAAAACTTGCATCTGTTAAAATACATTTGGGCAGAAGTCCTAGATGCCAGGGGGGCTAAATGAAAATTTATAAGTACATAATTGCCTTAATAGTTTTTACCATGCTATTCACCAGTGCTTGCGACCTCGACAGCTATAAGCAAGAGGAGCAGGCTGGCGGCAAGCCTAAACGTCAAAAGTTTGGCATCTTCTACCACGATTTCAGTGACGGTTATATAAGTAATATCCGTGATGTTTTAAAAGAAAATATTGACGAGGCAGCAGGTTTTGAAATTCTCGAATTTGATGGCCAGAACAATCAAAACACCCAAAATCAGCAGGTGGCAGGTGCGATTGGAACAGGACTAGCCGTCGCCTTGATCAATGCCTGCGATACCAGTGAGCTATCTGAGCTTACTGAAATGCTTAGCAAAGCGGATATTCCGATCATTTTCTGGGGTCGGGAGCCTGAGGACAGCAGCCTCTATGAACTAGGCAAGATCTGTTATATAGGTCCATTAGAAGAAGAGGCGGGTAGGATACAAGGTCAACTTATTTTGGATTATTGGCAGGCAGCTTCACGTGATCGCAATAAAAACGGCAAGCTCGACTACGTCTTATTACAAGGTGGCGCAGATAGTGCCGAGACAGTGGCTAGGAGTGAACTAGTGCTAGCTGTGCTGGAAGATGCTGGTATAGAACTCAATAAATTAGCAGTTGCCAACTGCGACTGGGATAGGGCGAAGGCCACTGTCGCAGTAGAAGCCTGGCTCGCTAGTGACCTAGAAAATATCGATGTAATCATTGCCAATAATGACGATATGGCCCTTGGTGCTGTCGATGCCTTGCAAGTGATAAATTACAATCTTCAAGAAGAAGCAAATCCGGAGTCGACGATTGGCGTCTTCGGGATAGATGCCACTGAGGCGGGCAGGGAAGCGGTACGAGCTGGCGTGATGATGGGTACAGTTCGGCAGAGTAAATCAGAATTGGTAAAAGCACTAATAAAGGTTGCAGAAAATGTAGCATCTGGCAATTATTTTATAAGTGATACAGAATATGAAATGACTGATGGCTATGCCATCAGGCTGCCATATAGAGCCTTTACTGGCAAATAGATAGGGGAGATATATGTTGAATTTAGATCTTGTAGAATCTGTCTTAAGTAACTATAAAGAATGCTACGGTGAGGCTGCGAAGACTGTTTACTTCTCGCCTGGCAGGGTGAATTTAATTGGCGAACACATTGATTACAACAATGGTTCAGTCCTACCGGTAGCCATAGACGTCGGTAACTACGCAGCAATAGGAGAGTCAAAGGATCAGTACTTTCGCTTCTTCACCGATAAATTTAAGCAAGAATATCAGCTAAGCCTTGCCGATCTAGAGACGCGTGAATATAAGCCAGCAGGAGAGTGGACTGATTATATACAAGCCACCCTCCTTGAACTTCTAGAGGCAGGCATCAAGTTGAAACCTTTCTATGCCAGTATTGGCAGTGACTTGCCAGGTGGAGCTGGTCTCTCTTCATCGGCTTCCTTGGAATTGCTGATTGCAACTACGGCACTAGCAGTAGCCGATGCCGAGCTGCCCGAGCTGGAACTTGCGAAGCTTGGACAGGTAGTAGAAAACAAGTATATCGGCGTGCAATCTGGTTTAATGGACCAATTAGCCATAGCACTCGGCAAGGAAGGCGAAGCTCTACTTTATAATCTGGCTAATCACGGTTATCGACATTTCCCCTTAAATCTAGCTGAGGCCAGAATTCTAGTCATAGACTCACATAAGCGAAGAAGTCTCAGAGAGTCTAAGTACAATGAGCGGCGCGAGGAGTGCCAGCGCATTGCCGACCTACTCTTCGCCGAGGGTTTAATCGATAGTGAGAAGCGTCCGCGCTATGAGGAAGGCACAGGTCTGGCCCTTTTAGATCCAGAAAAGATTGCTGAGGCAAATATCTTATTGCAGGAATACTACCCTGAAGAGGCAAGTATATTGAGTCGACGTTTGGAGCACGTGATCACAGAGAATTCACGTGTCTACGAATTCCTTCAGGCAGTAGACGGTGCAGACTTAAAGCGAGCTGGTGAGGTCCTCAATGCCTCGCATGCTTCACTTGCCAAGAATTATGAGGTGACTGGCAAGGAGATGGACAGTCTGGCTACAGCTTGCCAGGCCGAGCCTGAAGTCTATGGAGCGAGAATTTGTGGTGCAGGATTTGGCGGTGTCGTCATCGCCCTAGTCAGCGAGAATTTCGATCAGTCAATGCTAAATAGAATTTTACAAAATTATCACGAAGCCACAGGCTATAGAGCTGAGGCGTACTTTGTGAATTCGACAAATGGACCAAGCAGGATAGATTAGGAGGCTTAAATGTCAGTATTAATTATTGGTGGTGCAGGCTACATAGGCTCTCATGCAGCCAGGTATTTTTATGAGCAAGGCAGATCTGTAGTTGTCGTTGACAATTTATTGACGGGTCACAGGGATGCTGTCGGCGATTTGCCCTTTTATGAACTCGATATCAGAGATGAAGAGAAGCTATATGAGGTATTGAAAAAAGAGCAAATTAAATCAGTACTCCACTTCGCCGCCAGATCGCTTGTTGGTGAGAGTGTAGAGAAACCAGCAGAATACTACGAAAATAATGTTGGCGGGATGCTCTCTTTACTTTCATCTATGCTCAGGGCAAATGTGAAAAATATTATTTTCTCCTCCACTGCAGCAGTCTATGGAGAACCAGCTGAGATTCCAATCACAGAAAATTGCCCGACCAAACCGCTAAGTCCCTATGGTAAGTCCAAGCTCATGATGGAGCAGCTAATTGCAGATTATGCCAAGGCCTACGATATTTCCTATGTTGCCCTTCGCTACTTTAACGCGGCTGGGGCAAGCAAGGACGGGAAGCTAGGTGAGCGGCACCGCCCCGAAACTCACTTGATCCCAATTATCCTCGACGTGGCTCTCGGCCGCCGTGAGAAGCTAGAAGTCTACGGCTCTGACTACCCGACTAAGGATGGCACCTGCATCAGAGACTACATCCACATTGACGATTTGATCAGCGCCCACTACTTGGCTCTCGACTATCTGGAAAAGGGCGGGAAAAGCGATGTATTCAACCTGTCTAGCGAGTCTGGTTTTTCCAATTTAGAAATTTTAGAAGCCGCAAAGAAGGTCTGCGAACGTCCCATAAATTGGCAGATGGGAGAACGTCGAGCAGGTGATCCTGCCATACTCATCGCCGACAGCAGTAAGGCAGAAAGAATTCTTGGCTGGCGTAAAGAGCACAGTAATTTAGCAGAGATCATTGGCGATGCCTGGAATTTTCATCGCAATTTCTTCAGCTAGAAGGTGATATTGTGCTACAGCTAGTAATTGGCGGCGCTCATCAGGGAAAGTGGGCCTATGTGAAGACTAGGCTTTTGCATGAGAAAACACATTACCTCGATGGTCATGATGCAGAATTGAATTTACAGTGGCCTGAAGGTGCGCAATCTCTGGTCTTCAATGGTCTTCACCATTGGCTACGAAGGAAGCTCGCCTTAGATGAAGAAGTTTTTCCCATGCTCGAGGATTTAGTTGAGCTCAGTAGAGAGCGCGATTTGATTATTATTACGGATGATATTTCTTCTGGATTAGTTTCAACTTCGCCACTTGATCGTAGGCTCCGTGAGCAGGCTGGTTTAGTCAATCAGTATCTGGCAGGTGAGGCTCAGGTAGTTAGACGTGTAGTTGCAGGTATTCCAATAATTTTAAAAGAAGAGAGAGAAGTAGGTGACTTAGATGATTAAACTAGAGTTGATTTTTATCAGACACGGCAGGACGGCAGCCAATGAGGCCAGGCAGTTCACGGGCTGGTCGCATACACCACTGTCCCTATCAGGGCAGGCTGAAGCTCAAGAGAAACGTGCAGCTCTGCGCTCTTTTTTACCTGCCCAGGGCGTTCTCGTATCGCCTCTTTATCGTTGTATTGAGACGGCGAGAATTCTCTTTCCAGAATTTCGTCCCATTATCTTTCCAGAATTTGTCGAACGTGGATTTGGCCGTTTTGAGGGCAAGAATCTAGCGGAGAACTCGCGCGACGAAGAATTCGCGCGTTGGCTAGATGATCGCCAACTTTGGCCAGGGGGCATGGAGAGCGATGAGCATTTAGTGGAGCGTCTAGATACTGGACTAAAGCGTGTGACTAGACTAGCCTTGGCTGCAGCCCATACCGTAGATGAGAGTTTATTCAACGGTTTCACCACTGCAGAGCAGCGCATCTTACCCTTGGAAACAGTCGCTGCTCTTGAGAAGGATCTGCGCTTCTTGGTAGTTTGTCATGGTGGAGTGATCGGTTCCCTATGTAGAACCTATGGTAAAGGTTATGAAGATATCTTGAGTTTCCCAGATAATTTAGAGCCGCTGGCCTTCTACTTCGACTTAGATAGCCAGACAGAGAAACTCAGTTTCTCATCGATAAGAATGGCAGAAGACTTTAGCAATTGGCCAGTTGAGGAAGAGTTATAAGTGGATCCCAATGTATTAGCCCAAGTTCAGCTGGCCAGAATATATTTCGCACCGACTATTATCCTGGCCTGCCTTTTGGACTACGCAATTGGTGATCCTGAGACTTGGCCTCATCCTGTCAGAGGCATGGGTTATCTCATCTCTAAGGCGGAAAAGCTCCTCCTAAATCCAGATCAGCCCGACAGGATCAAGAAGCGCCTCGGCTTCATTCCAGCCCTAGTTATCCCAGCGGGTCTTGCCATTATCACGAGAGTATGCTTATGGACGCTGTTTAATCTTAATTCCGTGGTGTACCTAATCTCTCGCCTGATTTTCTTAACTTGGTTCTTGGCTCTTGGTCAATTGGTGCGGGAAGGCTTAAAAATTGAGCAATCATTGAAACGAGATAGCCTCGGATACAGCAGGCAGCTGCTCTCGAGGATTGTCGGCCGAGATACGAAGCTGTTGATGTCTCGGCAAATTATTACAGCGACGGTAGAGACGATAGCTGAAAATTTCACGGATGGCATTGTTGCGCCCTTGTTTTTTTTCTGGCTATTTGACCTACCAGGTCTGGTATTTTACAAGGCCGTAAACACCCTGGATTCAATGCTTGGCTACAAGAATGAGCGTTACAGAGACTTTGGCTATGCCTCTGCTAAGCTGGACGATATCTTGAATATCATTCCAGCGCGTCTAGCTGCTCTGGTCATGCTTATAGTTGGTGGCATACTCACAGGTCACCCACTGCAGGGAGCGAAGGTTTACTGGCGCGATCGCTATGCCCACAGCTCACCCAATTCGGCTCATACGGAAGCTGTTATGGCTGGCTTATTAGGAATTCGCCTAGGCGGTCCAAGTAGCTACCACGGTCGGCTAGTAGACAAGCCCTATATCGGCTTTAACAGTCGAAGTCCAGAGAGCAGGGACATCAGGAAGGCCTGTCTCATAGTGACTTGCTCAACGCTGATCACGGCTTTGCTCTTGGCTCTATTGAGAACATTTGTCTATTGATATGAAGAATTTGAAATTAATGCTAGTTGGTACCTCTTCTGATGCTGGCAAGTCGTTACTCACCGCAGTAATAGCCAAGCATTACCAGGAGCGCGGTCTGAGGGTAGCGCCCTTTAAGGCACAGAATATGAGCTCTCGCACAGCAAGATTACGAGGTGGTGAGCTCATCGCTAATAGCAGCCTCTGGCAGGCAAGAGCTCTAGGCCTAGAAGCCGAAGCGCGCATGAACCCCATACTACTGAGACCATGTGGCGAGCGACGCTCGGAACTCTTCGTCTTGGGCAAAAGCCGCGGTGAATTAGCTGCTAGGGAGTACTATACTCTGCGCGATGAATTGCGGCCCATAGTCATGAGTGCTCTAGAAAGTCTTTCTGCTGATTATGACCTGCTGGTCTTAGAGGGTGCTGGCAGCTGTGCTGAGATCAACTTATTGGATAGAGACCTCGTCAATTTACCCTTGGCAAAGGCCGCCGATATACCAGCAGTCCTTGTTGCGGACATAGAAAGGGGCGGGGTTTTTGCCGCGATCTATGGTACTTGGGGGATTTTACCAGAAGAGTTAAGAAGGCAGCTGAAGGCTTATCTAATCAACCGCTTCCGCGGTGATGTGAGCCTACTTGAACCAGGCTTAGAACTCTTAAAGGAGAAGTTAGACCTGCCAGCCTTGGGGGTTGTGCCCTATGTAGAGGCTTGCCTTGAGCCAGAGGACAGTTTATCTGAAGACTATCATCGCTTGCCAGCGAAGCTACAGACAGCCAGCGAGGCTGAGCTTAGAAGATTTTATGATTCTGAATTTGCGAAGGCTAGAACTGAGATTGAGGGCAATATAGATTTTTCAAAGTTAGATGAAATTATAGGACTCTAGCCAGAAGAGGCTAAATTCTCATCTTCTTTCTGTTTTCATTAAGTTACCAGAGCACTTGCCTAGAAAGATTCAAAGGGCTAGGCTTGAATGTATGCCGCGTTTACTGAGTAAAAAAGAAGTCATTGAAGTACTAGATTTGCTGAAGACAGTACATCCCAATCCCGTCTGTGAGCTAGTTCACGATTCGCCGTTTGAGCTCTTGGTGGCGACCATTTTATCTGCCCAGTGCACAGATGTTAGAGTGAACCAGATCACTGCAAAAATTTTCCCCCAATATAATAAGCCAGAAGATTTTGCCGATATGGAGCAGGCGAGGCTCGAAGAGCTGATTAAGTCGTGTGGGTTTTTCAGAAATAAGGCCAAGAATATCATCGCTGCTTCCGAGCAGATAGTGAAAGATTATGGCGGCGAGGTTCCGCAAACCGTGGAACAACTCGAACAATTGGCAGGAGTAGGGCGCAAGACGGCCAATGTTGTGGCCTCGAATGCCTTTGGGGTGCCTGCCATTGCAGTTGATACTCATGTTTTCAGACTGGCTAATAGAATAGGCATGGTCCAGGAGAAGACCGTAGAGAAAACGGAAATAGCTCTACAAAAGAAGATCCCGAAAGAGCGTTGGACTGAAGCCCACCATCTCCTAATTCACCATGGTCGCTATATCTGCAAGGCCAGGCGCCCCAATTGTGCAGCCTGTCCGATCCAAGCTTATTGTCACTACTACAAAAAGTTAGGGCAATAGCTCTTCAATAGGAGAGAAGTCCAAATCTCTGAGATAAAATTCCAATTTCAGGAGGTCTTTGCCGCGAGCCAATACCTCTCTTGTCAGATATAAGGAGCTGCCAGGAAAGATGTTTCTAGAACTTGGCACGGCAATAGCATCAATTCCCAGGCGCTTGGCAATTTCAAGCATTCTCGGCAGATGGTATTTTTGGCTGACGAAGATGAATTTATGTTCCTGCCTTGCTAAGAGATTTTCGACAGTAGCGAAGGTTGAAAAACCCAGAGGATCCAATTTCAGTGCCGACTCAGCTACACCCCTATTGATGAGGTATTCTTGCATGGCACCTACTTCATTGTAATATGGTGGCGTATAATCGCCGCTCAGTATAATCTCTCTAGAAATTCCTGCTTGGTAGAGGTCATAGGCTCTGTCTAGACGATTGGCGAGCATAGGAGAAGGTTTACCGTCAGGGCGAAGACCAGCACCAAAAACCACGAGTATACGCTGTTCTGTCTTCAGCTGATTGGAGTCCAGATTTTCATAAAAAACGATCTCGCGGTAGTTATTGAGCCAGACCACTGCTGAGGGTATAGAGCACATCAGGATTAAAATGATGAGCAAGCTGATCAGTGTTTCTATAAAGATTCTAGCTTTTCCGTTCTTCATCTTTCCTCCGATGGTGTCAATAATAACACAGCTTAAATAGCTTGACTATAAACTTAAACTAATACTCTAATTATGATAATATAAATTGCACTAAGACTTATGGGAGGGTGTTTGTGAAAGAGATCACATCACTGTTTGAGGAAGAGCGGCAGCTCTTACTGCAGGCCTTGAGTGAGCCGGGTTTCAGCCTGATACAGCTCAGTGGCAAGGTGGGTGTAGGTATTCCAGATTTCCTGCGTCAGAGCCTGAGTGCCTATGAAGCTGCTATTTTAAACATGCAGCAGCTACCGCTTTCAGGGCAGCAGAAATACTGGGCCTATTATTTTCCTGAACTAGAAAATTCCGAATTTGCTGACTTCTTTAAAGATCTGGCAGGACTCTATAAGGAGAAACAGGGCATCCTAGTTTTACTTAATTATCAGAATTTAATTAAGTCCTGTCCCAAATTGGAGCAGCTCATCCGTAAATCGATTCGCGAAGACTTTAAGGAATCTAATCTGAAGTTAATAATTGTTGAAGAGTACGGCTCCGAGCAGGCCCGTGAGAAGAGTCTCGCCAGAGGTTTTTATAAGCAGATGGCAGGGCTCAGCTTAGGCTTTTACCCCTTGAACTATCTGGAGTCCATGCAGTTTCTGGCGCATTGGCCCGCAGAGGATAGATTATACGGATACAGTATTAGTGGGGGTTACTACGATTATCTGCTGAAACTTGCGAAGTATCAGAACTTAGATGAGCTCCTACTAGAGGAGTTTTGCTCGCCGAATGGTGAACTACAGAGTTTACCAGAGCGTGTCTTGGCCTCTAAGTTGAGAGAGCCTGCCTTGTATCAAATGGAACTTCAGGCTATGGCCGAAGGGGCTAAGCGGCAGAAGGAGATTGCCGAGGCAGCGGCTCTGCCACCTTCATCTGCGGCGAACTATCTGAGAGTCTTATTGGAACTTGGCCTGATCGAGAAGCGGCAGGCCTATAGGAATAACAATCCCAGACTGATTCGCTACTTCATTGCAGATCCTGTCTTTCGCTTCGTCTTTTACTTCCTTTACAAATTGGATCCACTCCGCCAAAGAGGTCTGCTAGATGAATGTCTGGAGATCATCAAGGACAAGCTTGATGATTATTTTCACCAAGATTTCATTGAGATCGCAAGAGAGTATTTACTCAATTTACGAGAGCAAGGAGAGCTTCCTAACGATATAGATGACTTTGCTCCATGGTGGAATGAGCCCGATCAGCAGATTGACCTCTTGGGTAGCAATGCTGATACAGCGGTGTTGGCAGCCTGTAAGTGGTCTGCAGAGAAGGCGAGCATGGCTGATTTTGAAGAATTAAAGGAGAGAGGGCGTTTGACGCAGCGACGTAAGCACAAGCTCTATTTGATTTTTTCGAAAAGTGGTTTCAGCCAAGAATTGTTGGAATTTGCCGAGGGGACAGCAGATCTCTACTTGGTCTCGCTATTTGGTGAGGCCTAGCTATATAATTAAAATTTGAATTGGAGGGTTTATGAAGTATTCACACGCTATAGATAAGAAGTGGCAGGATCGCTGGGAGGCGGAGAATATAGCCGCCTTTGACTGGTCTCGAGTCGATAAAAAGATTTATGTACTCGAGATGTTTTCCTATCCTTCTGGTGCCAATCTGCACATTGGTCACTGGTGGAATTATGGTTTGGCTGACTGCTTTGCCAGAATGAAGAAGTTACAAGGGTATGAAGTCTTCCAGCCAATGGGATTTGACTCCTTTGGCCTGCCGGCAGAAAACTATGCAATCAAGACAGGAATTCACCCACAAGATTCTACTAGGTCCAATATTGCAAAGATGGAAGAGCAGCTGAAAACACTCGGCGGACTCTTCAACTGGGAGCACGAGCTCTCAACTTGTGAACCTGAATACTATCGTTGGAATCAGTGGTTATTCCTCCAGCTCTACAAGCATGGTCTGGCGTATCAGAAAAATGCACCAGTTAACTGGTGTCCATCCTGCAATACGACATTGGCCAACGAGCAGGTGAGTTCGGATGGCGAATGTGAGCGCTGTAGTTCATTGGTTGAAAAGCGCATGCTAACTCAGTGGTTCTTTAGAATTACGAAGTATGCACAAGAGCTGCTTGACTTCCTGCCAAGCCTCGACTGGCCTGAGAAGACTAAGAAGATCCAAGAAAATTGGATCGGACGTTCAGAAGGTTCAACAGTCAAGTTCCCCATTGTCTCCAGTGGTCAGGAACTGCCAGCAGATAGTGAAATAGAAGTCTTTACCACCCGGGCTGATACTCTACAAGGTGTTACCTATCTGGTCTTAGCGCCAGAATCTGAGCTGACAGAACTTTTGACTACTGCTGAGCAGAAAGCAGCTGTTGAAGCTTATTGTGAAGATGTAAAGCACTTGACAGAAATTGAGCGCCAATCTCTCGGGCGGGAGAAGACTGGGGTGTTTACTGGGGCCTTTGCCAGACATCCGTTGACGGGTGAGGATATTCCCATTTGGATTTCGGATTATGTCATTGCCTCTTATGGAACGGGCGCCGTCATGGCTGTTCCTGCCCATGACAGCAGAGACTTCGAGTTTGCTACTAAATTTGGCTTGCCAATTAAGTTAGTCATTGAAGCTGAGGATGAAAAAGAGGCGGAGCTGCCCTATACAGAGCTTGGTCGCCTAGTTAATTCAGGTGAATTTGATGGACTTAAAAGTACAGAGGCCATTGAAAAAATCAGTGAGAAATTGGCTGCGCTGAGTGCAGGCGGGAAGAAGATCATGTACCGACTGCGAGACTGGCTCGTCTCCAGGCAGCGCTATTGGGGCACTCCAATACCCATTATCCACTGTCCCCAATGCGGGGTGGTACCAGTTCCCGAGACGGATTTACCAGTAAAACTTCCCTACGATGTCAGCTTTACACCAGACGGTGAATCGCCTCTAAAGAAGGCACCTGAATTTATGAACTGCAGCTGTCCTAACTGTGGTGGAGAGGCCAAGCGCGACCCAGACACCTTGGACACCTTTGTCTGCTCATCTTGGTACCAGTTCCGCTATGTAGACAATAAAAATACCGAACAGCCCTTCGACAGGGAGAAGGTCAATAAACTCTGTCCTGTTGATAGATATGTCGGTGGTGCCGAGCATGCAGCAATGCATTTGCTCTACTCACGCTTCATCACTAAAGTATTGCGCGACCTCGGTTATCTAGATTTCGACGAACCCTTCCAAGGTCTGACCCACCAAGGCATGATCTTAGGCTCTGACGGGCAGAAGATGTCCAAGTCCAAGGGCAATACCTTGAATCCCGATGACTACATTAAGGAGTACGGTTCAGACGTCTTCCGCCTCTATCTGGCATTCGGCTTCTCATATGTTGATGGTGGACCCTGGAGCAGTGACGGTATCAAGGCCTGCGAACGCTTCCTAAAACGTGTCCAACGTCTGGTAAATAGGATCTCGGGCAAATCTGACGAAATTGCTGAAGGAGAAGAAATAAGCCGCAGTAAGAATCAAAAGCCGACTGCAGAGGCTAAAGCCAAGCAGTTAGCGGATCTCGAGTATCAGTTACACTATGCGATTTCAGAGGTCTCTAGAGACTGTGAAAATTTCCAATTCAATACTTCGGTGGCAAGAATCATGGAATTGGTCAACCAGCTCTATAAATACGAAGAAGAAATTGGTCGTGATGCAGAGCTTATTAGAGTAGTCGAGCAGATGCTGATCTTACTGTCACCATTTACACCACACTTTGCTGAAGAAGCGTGGTCTGAACTTGGGCATGGCGATCTGATCTTCAGAGAACAGTGGCCAAAGTTTGATCCAGACAAGCTGAAGAAAGATGAAATAGAGATTGCCATTCAAATCAACGGTAAGGTAACGGGCCGCATTATGGTCCCGACAGATGCCAGCGAAGAAGAAGTTCAGGCTATAGTAGCAGCGGCCCCAGACTATGAAAAGTGGTTAGAGGGCAAGGAACTTGTACGCTTCATCTATGTCAAGGCTCGCTTGGCCAATTTGGTGGTCAAAGAGAGAAAATAGATAGGAGATAGCAATCTTAGAAAATAAATTACGAAGATTAAAAATAGCAGCAGGAGAGCGCATGCCTCTCCTGCGCTTTGCATATTACGATAGAGAAAACGGGCTCCATTTCGTAGAAATAGCTGGCGATAGGCGTGAGCGGCGAAATATCTATTCAATTACCAAAACTTTCACGAGTTTTGCCATTGGCCTCTTAGAAGCAGAAGGTAAGTTGAAACTTGAAGATAAAGTGTACGAATATTTCCCTGAGTTTGCTGATCTGACTTCTGCTGAGCACCGAGAAATTAGAATAATTGATCTCTTGCAGATGCGCTCAGGAAAGAAGGTCCCCTTATTTCGCAAGCACAAGACCGATACCAAAGAAGACTGGGCAAGAATATTCTTCTCAGAGCCTCTACAGGTCAAAGCAGGGACAGAATTTTACTACTGCAATCTCAACAGCTACATGCTAGGTAGGCTGGTGCTAAAGAGCAGTGGAGAGCGGCTGAGTGATTTTCTTTATCAGCGACTATTCGCCAAACTTGGCATCGATAAGCCCGAGTGGGGCTTATGCTATCATGGTTATGAGCTTGCCTATACCAAGCTACATTTAAATTTAGAAGAACTGGCAAAGGTTGCTAGGCTCATGCTAGACGCTGGATTTTATGAAGCTCAGGAGATTGTGCCAGCTGCTTACCTGGATCGGATGCACGAAGATCTTGTTCCGTCTGAGCTCTATCCAGAGCTTGAGACTAGAAATGGCTATGGTTATCAAGTTTGGAAATCTTGTCATGCTAATGCTTGGCGAGCAGATGGCCTCTATGGGCAGTTCATTTTAATCTATCCAGAAGAGGAGAAATATCTTGTAGCTCAGGCAGCAGACGGCAAGGAGCACGATCCTTATGACTTTATTGCTCTGGTTGATGATATTTTAATCTAAGCTGGTAGTAGAAGACAGAAAAATTTACTTCACAAGCTTGACAGAGCCGAAAACTATGCTTATTATATTGAAGCTATACATGCGCCCATAGCCGAACTGGATAAGGCGTCTGACTACGGATCAGAAGATTGTGGATTCGAATTCTGCTGGGCGCGCCACAGAGACCTCGAGAAATCGAGGTCTTTTTTTATGATTTAGCTTGGGGATATTTGACAAACTGGGCTTTTACTTACATAATTGTGAAGCCTTTATGGAGAGTTGACCGAGCTGGCTGAAGGTGCACGACTGGAAATCGTGTTTGCGTCAAAAGCGCAACGAGGGTTCGAATCCCTTGCTCTCCGCCATATCGACGCCGTGATACAAGATGTCACGGCGTTTTT